>JAQYLJ010000068.1 GCA_028720145.1 Clostridia bacterium | reverse complement strand
CGCCACATAAGCATGTAACCGGCAAGAGCAAATCATAAAAATTGACAAAATATTCATGCAGGGTATTATTGGCTTATCTTGGATTCATCTTGGATAGTGACACCAGCGCGTGTGCTTGTCTTGATACAAGTGACAGGTATTATTCATAGTCACATAGTTCTCTTTCCTTCTATCCCAAAACAAAAAATTCTTTGAACCCTACGCAAGAATACATAACGAAAAAAGACAAGGGACTCGGTCGCAATCGTGCCGGGTCCCTATTTATCTGAAACAAAGGAATATGGTACCTGCGTGAAAGATTACTTCAATGTCTCCATAATGCTGAGCAAGCTTTGGTAACTATCCACATCGTGATAGCGAACCTGACTTGTGGACAGCTCGTTAAACAGTTTCTTCGCGCAGGAAATCTTCGCCTGTTCGATGGGGCGGAGACTCAAGCTCTCCATTGTGCCTTTGGTTTCCGCGATGAAATAGATATGTTTCACCGTCCCCTCATAGAAAGCGATTGCCCAGTCGGGAGAATAATTGCCGACCGGGGTCGGGATATGAAACCCCTTTGGCAATTTCGCGTACACGCAGACTTCCTCGGCGGCATCCAGATCCTCGGCGAATTTTCGCTCGACGCTCTGCTCGGCGGAACCGTCCGTAAAGACATAATCCTGAATTGCTTTTTGGGCTTTGAATGCCTTGTCAAACGCTTGCTTGCTCTTGTCTGCCGTAAAGATGGTGCTGTCGAACTCGCCCTCAATGGGGTTGTAGGAAATATGCTCCACGATCATAGTTGCCTTCTGCTCGTTGATCAGCCGGATACTTTTTGAGATAAACTCCTCGGGGTTATTTCGGAACATATAAATCTTATCGGGACGCAAGCCCTTCAGAATGGCGGCCACGGTCTTTCTCGTCAGCGTGGTCCCTACGGCGATTTTCCCGATTAAATCATATTTGATCTGACTTGTCGCCGCGTGTTTCAGCGTTTGTGTCCTTGTTTTGACAGACCCGAAGGAATCCCCGCGGTCAACCTCATACTCGTTCATTTGCCCTTTCTGCCGGCCGACAGTCGTCGTGTACTGCAGTTCGGATACAAATAGCTTTTCGTCGAGATGGGCAATTGCTTTCTCAACCAGTTCGGCACTGTCGAAGTGTACGGTGTATGCATACTTATGGTTGATCTGCTGCCAAAGTGCCTGAAATTCCTTTTTGGCAAAGTTGTCGTTCAAGGGGTTCTCCTTGATTGACGACTCGTGCCCGTCCGCGAACATTGCTTCCAAAACCGAATCATCATATACCGATTGAATCAGCGTCTGAATCCCGTCCGCCATCGGCGCGAGTTCTTCAGGCAGAGGCGCAACCGTCCCCATTTGTACATCCACACGGTATTTGTCGGTCACCTTCCGCTTCATATCTACATAGCCGTTGCTGATGAGATAGAATTCAATCGTATCAGCGGCGGCTTTGTCAATCAGCGTGGGCGTATCGCCGACTTTCACATATTTACCGTTGAAATATTCACTCGTGGCAACGGTGGGTCTGTCGTAAAGGACCGTCTTAATATCGGTTTGCAAAGCCGTGACAAAATCGCGGTAACTCTCACTCGCGACGACCGTCAAAAGATTGATATCCTGAACCATCGTGCCGAGCGCTTCGGAATCCATCCTCGCGCCGCTTTGACTGACGCAAAGACGCAGGCCGCGCCCGACTTCCTGCCGTTTCGCGGTTTGACTGTCGGAATGTTTCAGTGTGCAGATCTGAAAGACATTCGGGTTATCCCATCCTTCCCGCAGAGCGGAATGAGAAAAAATAAACCGGGTCGGTTCTTCAAACGAAAGCAACCGTTCTTTGTTCTTTAAGATCAGGTCATAGGCGGAAATATCATCCGAGAACTCGCTCCCGCGTTTGAGTTCGCTGTCTATGCTGCGACCGGTCTTTTTGTCGATGCTGAAATAGCCATTATGTACTTTTGAAACATCGGAGCAATACTGCCGCAGATATTTCTGATACGGCGTGTCGAGCAGGGTAGTATAGTCATTCAGCGCACTGATATATTCTTCTTCAAACATACGACCGTACTCGCCGAGCACTTCGTCACCGTTCTCATCATACTGCCGATATTTTGCCACCTCGTCGATAAAAAACAGAGATAGGCACTTGATCCCCATATTGAAAAGCTTTTCTTCTTTTTCAAAGTGCGAGAGGATGGTTTCGCGGATCTGAATGCGGCGCATATCCCGCTCGGAAATATCGCCGACAATCTCGCCCGCCCTCAGCGTTTCTCCGTTTGTAAAGGTGAGGGTGTTCCTGAGCGGATCAATCTCGGAAATGGTGTAACCGCGATATTGCTCCATCTCCTGCGAGACATAAAACAGGTCGTCCCCGACACCGAGAACGCGAGTTTCCCGATTGATTGATTTCTTGTAGCCGATTTCCAGTTCGATCCGCGCCATGGGCGGCTTGTTCGAAGAAAGCACAATGCTCTCCAGATACAGATAGCTATCCGTGCCGCGAAGATTCTTGACTTCAAAACCCTTGACCTCGATCTTTTTGACAAGGCGCTTGTTGAAGGCATCGAGCGCGTCCAGAACATAGACCAGGTTGTGCTGCGTTTTGTGGGTTGCCGAATAGTTGATAGTGAAAAGCGGGCGGAAGTTCGTCAGCGCGTTTTGTGTCACCTCACCGCCCATTTTCTGCGGCTCGTCCATGATGATGATCGGGCGGTTGGCGGCGATCACATCGATCGGCTTGCGGGAACCAAACCCGTCGCGTTTGGAGAAGATGATACGGGCTTCCTTGCTCTTTCCGTCCTCTTTCAGGGAGGCGGCAAATGCCTGGGTGTTAATGATCATGACATTGATTCCCGCGTTGGACGAGAAATTGTCAAGCTGATCCAAGTTCGCGCTGTTGTAGATAAAGAAGCGGGCCTTCTTACCATAGTGCTCCATGAAGTGATCGGCGGTGATCTCAAAGGACTTTTTGACGCCCTCGCGGATCGCAATGGACGGCACCACCACAATGAACTTGCTCCACCCGTATTTCTTGTTCAGCTCAAACATGGTTTTGATATAGACATAGGTCTTGCCCGTGCCGGTTTCCATCTCGATATCCAAGCTGCACCGTCCGCAGTTCCTGCCATGAATCAGCTCCGAAGACAGCTTGATATTGTTCTGCGATTGAATATGCTGAATATTGCGGAGCAATTGCTCGTCCGAGAGTGCAAGATCGGCATTGCGGAAACCGGTCTCATCATCTCCGTCGTCACCGGTTGCAAACTGTATTTGCGCTCCGTCGGTTTGCTCTCCGATATCCCGCCGGTAACTGATACGCGCCTGATAGGGCTGCCCGTCAAACACTTGGGTCACCGCGTCCACCGCATCGGTTTGATATTGTTGGATTTTGAATTTAAACCTCATAATTTCCCCCGGCGTTTTTGCTTCTTGTCTACAGGAGCGATGGAATCAGCAACATGGGTTTCGATTGCTTTTAGGATTTTATCCTTTACTTCGTTAATCGCACTTTGCAAAGCACAAATTCGGTCATAGATTTTTGCATAATTATATTCTCGACGATCGTTGCTATACCCTGTAACAGACCAGCTCATTTCGTGTGTATCGCAGAAACTCTGAAATTTTGGACGAAAAGTAGGAGCAAAACCAGGGCGACCCAATATTTCTTCATATTCTTCAATTGTTGATATAACCTTGCAGTCATGTCCACCTTCATTATCATAATCCTGTGCAGCAGCAAAGAATGCCTGCTTATCATCTAATGCCTCCCTATATAGCTTACGAAGTTGACACAAATCATCATAAATGCTACAAACTTCTCCGCCGAATAGCACGCGTATGGCTGTAATAGATGGTTCCTTGTCCGCTCGAATCATGTCCGCAATATCAACACGCTGTTCCAACAACGATACATTTTTGGATTGCTCTTGCATTTTCAATGCGCTTTTGAGTTGCTTTTGGGCTCCAATATTAGCCCAAAGGGCAACAATGACTGCTCCTACGGTTGCAATAACCCCCCATTCTTCCCAGCCAATCGTAAAAGCAAGTGAAAAACAATAGTGAAGATCTGTCGCAAGTAATGTGTAAAGCATCACAGCACCTTCCTTACCGTATCGGGGCTATAAGTGGCAAAGAGTTGGTCGAAGTTTGTTGCGACGCTGTCGTTTGCCATGGAGCTGTCGCGCATGACGAAGTAGTAGGGCTTCTGCTTGGCGATAGCGGTGATGGTTTCCTCGGTCACATTCTCGTCAAAGCAGGCGACAAGGAAACCGTCGGCAACATTGAACACGCGCTTGCCTGCAATCACGGTTTCCTCGATTTTGCTCGAAAGCAGTACGCCTAGGTCGAGCATGACTTGGAACAGCAGGTCTTCCGGCGTGCGGTCTTCCTTGATATTGTCGGTCAGCGTATCAAACATACTGATCTCGTATTCGGCGGGGTTGTAATACACATCCCTCATGTTGGAAGAATCGAGTTTCAGGACGCGGAAACCGCCGTCAAATTTTGCCTCAGGGTGTTCTTCGGCAATCTTCTTTGCCGCACGGCGGATGCGTTCTTTGCCAATTTCGCAGATATTTTGATACCCCGCCTTGTAGGCCTCGCTCTTTTCATCGCAAGGTTCCGGTAGTTGTACCATAATGAACTTTCGATTTCCGCCATCTTCGATATTCATTTGCATCGTAGCATGTGCTGTACTTGCAGAACCAGAGAAAAAGTCCAAAATAGTGCTATCTTTATCGCAAATCAATTCAATAATTCTTTGAAGTAATTTAATGGGCTTTTTTCCGTTCGGGAACTCTATATCGCCCTCTTTTGTCAAGTTGTTGTACTGAATATCATCCCACAACGTTGTTATTTTATCGAGGTAATAGTATGTGCCATCAATAAAGGAAACCGCATCTGATAAAAACATCATCATTCTGCGTTGATCACCCTTATAAAGTATCTCAATGGTATTACCTTCGTTTTTGCCTTTAATCGGTACATACTCGCAGCCGTACATCGGATAATCATAATCCGCTGTTTCTTTCATTACTGTTTGACGTACGCTGCTCTGTGCATTGGTGGTTTGGAAGATCTTATCTGCATATCGGTTATAGACATCTTCTTCGGAAATGCCTTGTTGTTTGGCAAATGCCGTAATAGACATGGTTTCCAAAATCTTATATCCATAATAAACGATATTTTGCTTCTCATCTCTTTTGATTACTTTTTTTCCATCAAGTTTTGTCATAATGGAAGTGTATTTCCAGCTCTTGCCCTCAGCTTCGTAAGATTTGATTCTGTCAAAAAGTTTATGCTTAATATAAGTAGGATTTAACTCTAGCAGAGACTTGTTTTTTGCCCAAATCATAATGAATTCAGTAGCATCCTTAAGGCTTTTTCCTTCAGAGCTTCCAGAAACGCCGCCGACTTTTGTTTTAACAGTAACTACATTAATAAAGTTATCTTCTCCAAAGATTTCATTGCCCACTTTAGTTATATTCTCATACTCGTTATCATCAATATGGACAAGAATAACACCATCATCCGTTAGCAAATCTTTTGCAAGCTTCAGTCTCGGATAAATCATATTGAGCCAATCTGTATGGAATCGACCGTTGCTCTCGGTATTGGCAACAAGACGGTTGCCTTCCTCGTCAAACTGACCGCTATGTGCCATATACTCCTCGGCACTTTCCGCGAAATCATCGCTATAAACAAAGTCGTTCCCGGTATTGTATGGCGGATCAATATAGATCATTTTGATTTTACCGAGATAGGTTTCTTGAAGCAGTTTCAGCACCGCCAGATTGTCGCCCTCTATGTAGAGATTCTGCGTGGCATCAAAATCCACGCTTTCCGCCCGGCAGGGACGCAGCGTATCGCTGATGGGTGCATTTGCCGCCAAAACAGACTTCTTCTTGTCCGGCCAAGTGAACTGGTAGCGTTCTTCCGCTCCCTCTACCACCACATCGGACAATTCCTGCCGGAGCATGTCAAAATCAATGGCATATTCCACCTCGCCCATGGCATTCTTCCGCTCGGTTATGCAGTTCGGGAACAACGCCCCGATTTTCTTGATATTCTCATCCACCTTATCCATGCTGTGCATTTTCAGTTTGTCCATTAGTTGTGCCCTCCTTAAATCTGCGACTTCAGCCCTGCCACTTTATTTGAACGTTCAACATTATCCAACAGCAAAAAGCCGAGAAGAATCATTTGATACAGTTCATCGTACCATTCCTCCAGTTGCTCTGTGGTCATGGCAGCAATAGCTTCTTTGTAGTTTTTCTGGTCATTTACAGCACAGTTATTATGTCGGATGTTGAGATTGTTAAGTAATGTAAAAATGTCACTTTCCAAATGACTATTAATGCTGCGTAAATTTGAGCGTTTTGGTTCAATTTCTGCACCCAGTTTGAGAAGGATGGCTCTCTTTAAATCAATATTGCCTTTCAAGGAGCGATGATTATATTTGATTACTTCAAGAGAAAGCGATTCGGTCGGCATAATTTCTGCAACAGCCGTGACCTCGGGCTTGTTCTCAACAACAATAAAGTGATCGTTATCCTCATTGCCGATAGCAATATGGTTATTTTCATCAAGAATCTGATCCATTACTTTTTTGAGATGATGAAAGTTAAAATCGCCAGTCAGTCCTTCGGGGCAGGGATCTTTATCCAGTTCGTTATAAGCAAGGTTCCAAAAATTATAGATAAGCTCTATGAGAGTCAGATGCTTTTCTAAATTGTGCCGTGCCATTTGCACAAGATTGTCAAAGTCTAATGCATTCAAAAAATCTTTTGCATTAATGTATCGTCCTCGATAGCGCCATCTCGAGAAGCAACAATCATCTACATAATCAAAAAGCGTATAACTCTTCTGGAAATAACCGTCATATAATGTTTTTTCGGTTGTTGCCAGCGCAATTAGTCTGTCGGTGTCGCTGTTCATATCCAGTCTTTCGGCAGCAATGTCAAAAATACTTTTTCGCATCTTTCAAATCTCCACAGTATCTTTCAGACGATTGATTTGTTCCACAATTTCAAATTTCTTTTTCGGCTGGGTTTCCGCCCGTGCCAGTTTCTCGAGCCGTTCAATTTCTTTCTGTATTTTTGCACGCTGTTCATCTACGGCAATTTGCTCGTCAAGGGTACGCCCCGGTTCCGGATGGATATTGCCGATCTGCATAACCAGGTTGTCCCATACCGCGTCAAGGTTCAGCCCTTGTAGAGTATAGGAAAAGGATCCTGTCGGCATCCATGCCGTTTCAAGCAATCTGCCGCGGTAGACGGCTATCCGGCTCTCTGCCTCAAAGGACAAGACGAGGATCATCTTGTTTTCAATCAGACGGAATAGCATGGCAATCGTTTTTTCGTCGTAGTTGCGGCGTTTGAGAGAGGCCTCAATCACATAGAACGCCTTAACTTCCTCGCCTGCAGCAATACCGACGCTGTAGGGCGATATTTCATTGACGAACCAAAGACGCGAAATGTCGGCATCCACGCGCTCCTGCTGTGCCCTATTCAATTTCAGTCGATCAAAGATTACCTTTTTGTGCAGTGGTTTTCTGATTTCCGTTTTCTGCGGGAAGCCGAGCATTTTACTCCTCCAATGTCACATGGATTTGACGACGAGGAAACAGATCAGCTCAAAGTCGTCGAGCCCTTTGATTTCATTTGTGAGAAAACTCATTTGACCGCCTTTCAGGAAGGTGTCGATTTCGCTTTCTTCTTTGGTCTTGATAATAGACGCGATTGCGTCTCCGAGCAGAACAGAGGTGGCTTGCATATTTCTACCGTCTTTTGTCTCCCGGTTGAAGCGATGGTACAGTGCCGGGATCGGTTCCGTTTTGCCCTTGCACAAATAGCGGAGCTTGTCCAACATGGCTTTCGGTGACAAGTGGTCGCATACGACTTCGCCGTCCTCGCCGATATAAACCATGTAGAACGGGTGGAGCCGATTCTGATGATCAATATTGATGCTGTTGGCGCGGTTTTTGAGGACAAATACGACACCGGGAGGACAATCATCACTCGCTGCCGTCACCGCGTGGAGCCCGAACGGCGTTTTATCAAGATCAGGGTTCACCTTGACATACTCCAGAAGATCCAGCCGGAACTCGTTTAAGCCGAGGTCCATAATGGAGATACCGGAGGACATTTCTTCGATATCGACGACTTCCTCCTGCAAGCGTTTGAGCTGTGCCTTTCGGTATTCGAGGTCTGCCTTTTCCTCTGCAAGGACATTGTCGTCGCCGGTCGCCGTCATATTGACAATCTTCATGCGGGTTTCGACACGCGCTTTCAGGTCAATATACTCATCCAGTGTGACATTCGGCCAAAAGTTGACGAGCTGGATGCGTGTATTTTTACTGCCGATACGGTCGATGCGTCCGAAACGCTGAATAATTCGGACGGGGTTCCAGTGAATATCGTAATTGATAAGGAAATCGCAGTCCTGCAGGTTTTGACCTTCGGAAATACAGTCGGTTGCAATCAGAATGTCAATATCCGTTTTGTCATTGGGCATGAGCAGATCTCTGCCTTTGGAGAGCGGAGAAAAGCATGTAAGCACCGTATTCATGTCACAGCGCAGGCGAGGCGCTGTAGTACGCCCCTCCACAGTACCTGTGACCATCGCCGTATATAAATGGTATTTTTGCAGGATATATTTGCTGACATTCTCATACAGATATTCGGCAGTGTCAGAGAACGCAGTAAAAATGATGACCTTTCGGTTGTCACCGTTGATCGGATGCTCAATCTTGCCCGAGAGGACCGTGAGCAGTTCCTGCAATTTGCTGTCGTGCTCGGGGGTGATATCTGCGACCATCACGGTCAGAAGCTCGATGATTTCTTTATCCTTTTCGAGGTCCCGCTTCCACGAGGTGTAGTCCATATCGCAAAGACTGATCTTAACCTTTCTGCCGAACGAAAAAAGTTCGTCGGCATTCAGGTCGTCATCGTCAACCTCCCCCACCTGTAAAAGGTCGGTGAGGGTCAGTTCCTTGTCAGAAAACTGATGGTATCGGTCAATGGTAGAAATGGTATTCCATAACAGATCATCAATGCGCATGAGTGTCAGGCGGAAGGAAGAAACCGAGCTTTCCATGCGCTTCATCAGGTTGATTGCCATCAGGCGACGGATCCCTTGTTCGCGGTTTGCCTGCGTAAAGCCGACATTGACTTTATCGTCATCGAACAAATCGGCATACTTGCTCTTTTTGCTGTTGAGTATGTAATGAGACGGCGTGTAAATCGCGAGGTTCAGGAGCATCAACTGCTCAAAGATTTCATTGTAGTTGATGGCACCGTCGAGATCCGTCAGAGGCGGATACAGCGATATCGGTTTGAGTCGCTCCGGGAACGAGCCGATAGCCGTTGTGTCATAATACTTCTCAATATGCTTTCTGGAACGCGCAATTGTAACGGAATCCAGAACTTCGAAAAAATCGAAGTCAAGCATTTTAAGCAGGTTCTCGGTCGTCCGTTTTTCGGGGTCCTGTTTGCTCCATGCATTAAAAGCCCTCTGCGCCTGGCGGAAAATCTCTTCGATTGAATTTTTGGTATTCAGTTTCCCATTGATGAGTGCAGAGTTCCCTTCATAGGCAAGAGCAAGCTGGTTTTTCAGGTCATTAAAGCGATTATTGACGGGCGTTGCAGACAGCATCAGTACCTTGGTTTTTACCCCGGTACGGATCACTTTATTCAGCAAACGGAGGTAGCGGTTTTCTTTATCATCTTCACCGCCGATTTTGCCGCCGTTTCGGAAATTGTGCGATTCGTCAATCACGACCAGGTCGTAATTGCCCCAGTTCAGGCGATCCAGATCCAACCCGTTTGAAGTTCCGTGATTTCTTGACAAGTCGGTATGGTAAAGGACATCGTAACGGAGCCGGTCGGCGGCAATCGGATTGTTGACGTAATTGTCTTTATAGGTGTTCCAGTTATTTGCCAACTTTTTGGGGCAAAGGACAAGAACCGATTTGTTGCGGTTCTCATAGTATTTGATGACTGCGAGCGCCGTGAAAGTTTTACCGAGACCGACGCTGTCCGCTAAAATGCACCCGTTGTATTTCTCCAGTTTATTGATGATTGCGAGGGCAGCGTCTCTTTGGAAGTTGTAGAGCATCCCCCAGATTTTGCTTTCCTTGAATCCGGTCGCTTCGTTCGGAAGATCATCCTCCGAAATATCTTCGAGGAATTCGTTAAAAATGTTGAAAAGTGTGACAAAGTAGATGAATTCCGGGGCGTTTTCGTTGTAGGCTGCCGAAATGCTTTCAACGATCTGGTCGGTTACATCCTGGAGTTTAGTGGTGTCATTCCAGACTTCATCGAACTTGCGGAGAAAGTATCGGCTATTCTCGGTGGCGGTTGTCTTGGTTATGGCGGTAAACATATTATTGCCGCGCTCACAGCCGAGGTCAACTGCCGTAAAACCACCGATTGGCGAATAGCTTGTTTCGTCCACATTGAGGAATCCCATCAGGTTTTCCGCTGTGATGTTGGACTTGAAAGTCGCTTTACTCCGGATCCAGTCCGCGCATTCACGGGCAATGGCTTTTTGGGTCAATTCGTTCCTAAGCCGGATTTCAAACTCCGTTCCGTAGATCCCCTTTTCTCTCTGCAGGCGGGGAATATAGAACTCCCGACTTTCCTTTGCGACCTTGTCCGTGATAAATGTCGGGGATGTGAAAATGAAGCGGAACTCATCAATACCTTCCAGCTCTGAGCGCAATTGCTGATAGGCATATATTGAGAAAAGGGCGGCTGCAATGGAAATTTTACTGCCGTCACGAATGGTATCACTCAGGTCATCTTTAAGCGTTTTGTTGACATTATCGAGGAGTTCCATTAGTTTTCCGCCTTTGTCATTTTTGTACCGTCGGGAACGATTTCCATGACATCCCCGATGTCACACTCCAGCGCATGGCAGATCTTGATGATGACTTCCGTACTGACCGGTTCGTTCTTTGTCATTTTTGCAATGGTGGATGAACTGAGCCCGGTAAGCATACGCAGATCTTTCTTTTTCATATCCTTATCGATCAACAGTTTCCATAGCTTTTTGTAACTTGCAGCCATTTTAGCACACTCCCCAAAAACGATTGACTCCATTATACAGTATTTTTACAAAAATTGCAAGTCGCCAAAACGGAAAAATCGAACGGAATGTTTGCAAATTCAAACCCAGTGTGTGAAATCATACAGTGTCTGTGTATATAAGGAGCTATGCACAAGATAATCGTAGAGTGTACAATGAACCTTTAACCGTCTGCTTTTTGAGCAAAATGAATTCTACTTGTTTATATACGAGACCCCTCTCGACGTAATTGTTAGTTGCCCAGATGATATTTTTGCCGGAACTTTTATCCATAAGCAAAATAGCAAGCAGTTTTGAATCGAGTTGCTAGATATAATTTTCTTTTATATCAATATTCATTCCTATATACCCTATTTCTTGGCATTCCGAACTGTCTGTATATGGATGCTGTTGCAATACAAAAATGACCCGTTCTCTTACTTATAAGACTTCATACAGGAATCTAACATGAACGAAAGGATCTCCGCATCATCGCCGCTTTCGTAGAAGCGTACCAGTTTCTTTTTAAAATCGGGAACAAGCTTCTCGGGGATGATCAGCATCCCGGCACCGTGGGAAATCAGAAAATGATTGGCGAAAATCACAGAGGCGCGTTTGTTGCCGTCCACAAACACTTGCGTCCGCATGGCGTAGAGACATAGCCTGATGGCTGTTGTCGGCAGGTCATCTCCGGCAGAGAGAATTTGCTCAATATTTGCGACCACATCGGCCTCAAATGGTATTGGTGGCACATAACTGCATCCGCCAATCGTGACGGGGATTCTGCGAATTCTTCCACCGTCCGAAAAGAACCCCTCATTAACGAGTTTTGCAATGTGTGTCAGCAGTGCGTAATCGGTCTTTGCTTGTAAAACATCCTCATCTAAAATGAATTCCCATGCATGCTTGAGGTTCAGAATCTTTTGAACATCGGAAGCGGTCATGCCATTGACGATACCGTTATCGATGATTTCTTCGGTTTGTGGGAAGGAAGTCGCCACGCCCTCCAATACTGCTTGATCATAGATGTTCTGTTTTAGATTGGCTCTTGCAAACTCCAGATTGAGAACAACATCGGGGGGCAATTCTGCTTTGGCATAGCCGAGTTCTGCAAGTGCCTTGTCTACATGGCGTAATGCTTTCCTTAACTCACGTGCTTCACGATTGTTGCGAAGCAATAACTGATACAGTTCGTCCGAGTACACATCTACATAAGTCGATGTATTTTTGGAAGCCACTCGACGGCGTACATACAGATATTTTCTCCCGTTTTTCTCCTTGATCTCCGGAGCCCCGTCATAAGGTAACAGAGCCAGGCGAGAATGAATATCTGCTCGTTCCCGTAGCAGTTCTTGAATTTTTATAAAAGATAGTTCCATAAACACCTCGTTGGGGTACAATATCTGATAAAATAATACCACAATGCACCCTACTTTGCAATAGTCAAATTAAAAAATACCGTTTAAAACGCGGTCCTAGTCAGAATGGCTTGGTCACAGATGCTTCCAAAATATTCATGCAGGGTTAAATTGGCATGAGATTGGGTCAGATTGGTTTGAGATTTGGTCATGTGAGCAGGGCGTGTGCTTGTCTTGATACAAGTGCCGGCGCTGACGCGCCGGCAGACAAGCACACGCCCTGCGCCTTGCTTTCAAAAACTGCTCATGCAACCGCGGGGGCAACCGCAAATGAAAACAGCATCACCGACTGCATACGAAAAGCACGACGGAACGGGTGGGCGCCGCTAAACCGCTTGGCGCCGCACCCCCTTTTTCCGTCGTGCTGCTTTTTCATATTAATGATTCGGTGAATTGACCGGCACCGTTTGTCGTCGTCGATTCCGATGATTGCTGATTGCTCTCTCCGGATATCGGTGCTTGCAGATTTTTGTACGCCGCTGCGCTTGCTATTTTTACCTTAAAGGAACATAGACAGTATGGATTCGGGTTGGATCGGCAACGGGTCACATTGGGGCGATACAGGCTCTGTTTATAAACTGTCACGGTGCGTCATCTTCCATATTGGGTGGCCGGTGTGATACGATGCAACCAAACGGGAGGGGCGGAGCAGAATGACGAACCGAGGGTCCGACTGGCAAAGGAACAGTGGTTGCATTCGAGGGCATGATCTGCGGGTACCGCGGAGATGCCCTTTCTGTTTGCAACGACAAAAGGAGGAAAGCCATGAGAGGAGAACTGACACTTCAAACGACCTTTATCGGAGATCCGGGGAAGATCAAAGCCAGCGAAGAAGAAACGCGCGCGTTTTATCTGGCACTACTAACGAGGATCCTGGGATTGCGACGGCAGGAGATCGAAAAGCAAGCGGAAACGGACACAAGGAGAGAAGCATAAGCGGTGACAGGAAAGGTTGTAACACCGATTGAGGCATCCGCCTTTCGCTTTCGGGAGCGTAAACGAAAATGCCCTCGCAGTCAAGGGAAAAACAATTGCTGAAAATACGGGAAGAGAGAAGTCACACGCAATTGTTTTTCTTTTTCCTTGACGGCTCCGTCATTTTCGTTTTTGTGGCTCCCGGCGAAAGCCGAATGAAAGAACAGAAAAGAAAAAGAGAAAAGGAGAAAGAAACTATTTTGAAAACAGCAGTGATCTATGCCCGGTATTCCAGCGATAAGCAGACCGAGCAATCCATCGAGGGACAGTTGCGCGTATGCCAGGACTATGCACAACGCAATGATATTGTCATCCTCGATACCTATATCGACCGTGCCATGACCGGCAAGAACGATCATCGCGGGTCATTCCAGAGAATGATGAAAGACAGTCACAAGAGGCAATGGGACTATGTACTGGTGTATAAGCTCGACCGGTTCTCCCGGAATAAGTACGAGACCGCTATGCATAAGAAAACGCTCCGGGATAACGGCATCCGATTGCTATCCGCCATGGAGAACATCCCGGAGACGCCCGAAGGTATTATTCTGGAATCGCTCCTCGAGGGCATGGCGGAATACTATTCGGCGGAACTGGCGCAGAAAGTGAAACGGGGCAGACACGAGACACGGCTCAAAGGACTGTTCCCGGGTGGTGTTGTCATGTACGGTTATCGCCTTGAAAACAGAAAACTGGTGGTGGATGAGAAGCAGGCGGAAGTCGTGCGGTATGTGTTCGAGGAATATGCCAAGGGTGTATATGTGGATAAGATCATCAAAGCTCTGACGGAGAAGGGAATCTACCATCGCGGCAAGCCCTTTCCGAAGAACACCATTTATAACCTGCTTAAAAATGAAAAGTACACAGGCATTTACCGTCTGAACAATACTGTTTATGAGAATGTCTTTCCTCGTATCATCTCGGACGAACTTTTTGATAAGGTACGGGCAATCTCAGAGAAAAATCATTACGGCAAGCGGAGCATCACGACCGTTTATCTTCTCCGTGGGAAAATGGTCTGCGGTTACTGCGGGTATTCCATCATTGCCGAGACCGGCACCGCACGGAACGGTGCACTTCTCCACTATTATAAATGCCGCGGCAGGAAACAGAAAAACGGGTGCCGCAAGGAAGTGGTCCCGCAGGTACTGCTGGAACAGATGATACTGAATGCCATTACGGATAACCTGCAACAGCCGGACACCATGGAAAAACTGATTGACGGCATTATGCAGGTGCAGGAGAGCAGAAATGAAAGCGATGCACTCCTGAAACAATTGTATTACGAGAAGAAACAGGTGGAGACCACGATACAGAATATCATGGCGGCGGTAGAGAAGGGCGTTGTGACGGCAACGACCACGAGTCGCCTTTTGGAACTGGAAACCACCTTAAACGAGCTGGAACAGAAGATCGCGGTAGAGAAGTGTAAGCAACCGGTGAGACTGACCCGCGAACAGATCCGGACCTATTACGGCAAGGCACTGAAACTCGAACCGCAACTCCTGATTAGTTACCTGGTGCGTAGAATCGTTCTCTTTGACGATCGCGCCGAAATCGAATACAATACCCCGACTGACACCACACCCGGTGACGGTCGGGGCATTTTACTGGATACAATCGGTCGGGACTATACCGCTTATTCAGTCGCGAACGAAGGTCGGCAAGTGACAAAACACATGGATATTGACATCAAGATCTGAAGCGCACGGCGTTCACTCGAACCGCAAAAAAGCCCCGAAACAATAAGAAAACAGCCCTAAGTGAGCTTTTAGACTCTACTTAGGACTCTTTTGGTGACCCGTACGGGAATCGAACCCATGTCTTCGCCGTGAAAGGGCGATGTCTTAGCCGCTTGACTAACGGGCCGCGTGGTAGCGGAAGTTGGATTTGAACCAACGACCTGCCGGGTATGAACCGGATGCTCTGGCCAGCTGAGCTATTCCGCCATTATTCCAAAACGCTTGACTATTATAGCACGGAGAAAATTGCTTGTCAAGTCGTTTTTTGCTTTTTTCGCACGGCGAATAGGATTTCTGTGGGGAACCGCTCTGCGATTCTCTCTGTGAATCCCATCGCCGTGCGCTTTGTTTACGCTTTCGTATGACGGAGTTGTGCGTAGATTTCCCGCACCGCGTGGTCCATCTGCGCGGTTGCTTGCTCCATCTCGGAGACCAGTCGGAACTGCGTGCGCGCGCGGTCGAGGTTGTGCCCCGGGCGTTTCACGCGGAAGTAGGTGTCTCCCAGTAGATAGTCTGTCAGAAAACGCATGCCGCATTCATAGGTCATCATTTTCGCGCCGACCGACAGGTGTTCGAGCTCGGTTTCGGTCACGCTGACCCCGAGCGCCCAAAGGTATCCCTCGGTGTAGGTGCGGAACAGGTCGGTATCAAAATGTACCTTTTCGAGGTTCGGTTCGTCCTCCGCGGCGGTCGAACAACCGAAGCGGATGCTGTCGCCGAAGTCATAGCAAATGCTGCCGGGCATGATGGTATCGAGGTCGATGACCGCCACCGGTTCGGCGGTTTTGGGGTCGATCAGGACATTGTTGAGTTTGGTGTCGTTGTGCGTCACCTTGGTCGGGAGGTCGCCCAACGCGAGGAGGGAAGTGATCTTGCTTGTCATCGCCTCCCGCGCCAAAACAAATTCGATTTCCGCTTGGACCTCTTTTGCCCGCCCGAGCGGGTCACGGGCGAGCGCATCGGTGAAATCCCGAAAGCGCTTCGCGGTGTTGTGGAAATCGGGGAGGGGCTCGTACAGGTCATGCGCGTCGAAGTTCGCGAGCAGCATGGCGAATTTGCCGAACGCCACCGCGCTCGCGTAGAAATACCGCGGGTCTTCCACCGTCTGAAAACTGACGGCATCCTCAATAAAGAGATATACGCGGAAATAGTCGTTCCCGTCGAAGTAGTAGGGCTTTCCGTCCCGCGCGGGAATCACCGTCATGGTCTCCCGCAGGGGGTCACCCCCGCGGCGGATAACCTCGTCCCGCGCAAAAGAGGTGACCCGCAGAATGTTCTCCATCAGGCGCGGCACATCCTGAAAGAGCGTGCTGTTGATGCGTTGCAGAATATACCGCTTCTCGGCTCCGTCCCGTCGCACGCGAAGCAAGAAAGTCTGATTGATATGCCCCTCGCCGTAGGGGAGACAGTCGAGATATTCTCCCTCGATTTGAAACTGTGCGGAAATATGAGCAAAATCGTATGTCATAAAGGCGTCCTTTCGTGATGAAACGCACATTTTTTCACGGTGCAAAGCGCTGTGGTTGTCCGTATCATTCTACCGACTTTTTATCACCTTGTCAAGAGGAGTTTTCCTCCGACAGCCGCGGCAAAATCTATCCCGCAAACAACAAAGCGGAGCCGATTTCTCGGCTCCGCCCTGTTTAGTGAAACAGTTGCGTCGGGAGTTTTAACTTTTCCTTTTCGGGAAATTGCCTGTCGTATTCTTCGGCTTTCGCTTCGTCTACATAGTAGCCCTGCGGCGTATGATAGACCCCCGTGATGCCGTCGAGATAATGCGGTTTCAGTTCCCGCGCGAGAAAGTACGGGACAAACGCCCCGCGCGGTTCCCCGTGGTAGTCAATGCCGTAGGTACGCGCCGTGACGAATCCGCATTTGCCGTAGAAGTCGATATTGCCCTCCATGCAGAGCGCACCGCACCCCATCTTTTCGGCTTCCCGCATCGAGTGGTCGAGCAGAATTTTTCCGTACCCCCGGCGTTTGTAGTCGGGATGGATACCGATGGGACCGAAGGTCATGATCGGGATGTTTCTCCCGTCGTCCGCTTTGATTTCGGCGCGCATATAGATGACCTGCCCGATGAGCTTCCCGTCTGCTTCCAGAACAAAGTCGAGCTCCGGCACGAATGCCGGGTCGTCTCGAAGACAGTGCAGGACATAGTGCTCGAGGCACCCGGGACGGTAGACATTCCAGAACGCCTCGCGGGTCAGGTTTTCGACCGCAAAATGGTCGGCAGGTGTTTCCAAACGAATGGTATAGTTTTTCTCCATGATGGTTTACCTCTTTTTTCTTATAGTTTGTTGGAATAAGAACGGCGAGAGGCGGCCGTCGGAATTGTGTCGGAAGCCTCTCGCTTACCGCACAATCTCCAAGGTGTTGATTGTAGTCAAACAGCAATCTCCATGTTTGTATTCGGGTTTCCCCGTGAGATCAGTATAACAGGAATTGAACCGGAAAGCAATCCCGAGGAGCGATTTCTTGCCATTTTGCGGTTTTCTTTTCTTTCGAGGTATGCTATAATGGGGAAAAAGGAAAACGGAGACGAAAGATGGGGAAGATACTCAAACGGACGGGGATCGCGCTTCTTGCGCTCCTCTTAGCTGTCGTCGTGGTGGTTGTCGGGTATGTCGCGTATGTCCTGATCGCCTATCATCGGCTCGAAGACAATCTGACGCTTTCTGTCTCGGGCGTACCCGGGCGGACCGCCGCGACGGGCGAGACCTATGACCTCCTCTCGTGGAACATCGGGTTCGGCGCTTATGAGGCGGATTACGGCTTCTTCATGGACGGCGGGACAGAGTCTCGGGCGTGGTCGGAAGAACGCCTGCAAGCGAATATCGCGAAAATCGCCGAATTTCTCCGCGCAGCGGAGACCGACTTCTATTTGGTGCAAGAGGTGGACTTTGATTCCACGCGTACTTACCACATGGACGAGCGCGTCCCGCTCCTCGCGTCTCTTGCGGGCTACGCGAGCGTGTTCGCGCAGAACTACGATTCCCCCTATCTCATGTACCCGCTGTTTTCACCGCACGGCGCGTCCAAGGCGGGGCTCTTCACCTTTTCCGCTTTTGATATCTCGGAGAGTGTGCGTCGAAGTCTTCCCATTGAGAGCGGGTTTATGAAACTGCTCGACCTCGACCGCTGTTACAGCGTCAGCCGCATCCCGCTCACAAACGGGGCGGAACTGGTGCTCTACAACTTCCACCTGTCCGCGTATACCTCGGACGGCACGATTGCGACCGACCAGCTCAAAATGTTGCTCGCGGATATGCAGGCAGAGTATGAGAGAGGGAACTTCTGTATCGCGGGCGGAGACTTCAACAAAGATATTCTCGGGAACAGCAAGGACTATTTCGGAGAGAGCGATACCGACTATACATGGGCGCAGCCCATTCCCGCGGAGACCTTTGAGGGACTGAACATTTCGCTCGTTGCTCCGCTAGATTCAGAAAATCCCGTCCCCAGTTGCCGCAACGCCGACGGTCCCTACCACCCGGGGCAGTATGTGGTGACGGTCGACGGCTTTTTGGTGACCGACAATGTGTCGGTCTTGGCGAGTACCGTCCTCGATACCGCGTTCGCGTATTCCGACCACAACCCCGTCAAACTGACTTTTCAACTCGACTGACCCATGATTTGATACCTGCCGCGGAAGGATTGCTTTCCGCGGCTTTTTCGCTGTAAATGAAGAAAAAAACAGGCACCCCGCGATTGGGGTGCCTGTCCGTGTTTGTTGTGGTGTCCGCCTCGTATTGCGGACTCCGCAGGGGAGAGGGAAAAACCTGTCAGCGCTGTTGCTCTTCGATTCCTTCCGATGCGGCTTTCTGTTCCGCGACAAATTCGCTCGCTTCTGCTTTCATCTTCTTGGTCGCGTGGATTTCGCTCTTGCTCGGCGGATTGACCACGACCTGGTCATAGCTGAGGTCGATACCGTTCTGTACGAACAGCTGACGGTATTCGCGGAGCAGATCGCGCTGTACCTGATAGCGGTTTTCTTCCGAGCACTTGGCGACCAGCTTCACGGCGACATTGCTCGAACCGTAGCCCGAGACCCCTTTGTAGAACGGACCTTCCACAATAGCGGGGATAGACGCCTTGAAGTCTTCGAGATGGTCTTTTAAGAGTTTCTCGACGAACTCAAGCGGCACATCGTAGGGGAATTCGCAGTCCACCACGGCGAGCGAGAGTTCTCTCGAAAGGTTGACGACATTCTTGATATCGGAGTTGTTGATGATTTTGATATTGCCCGCCATGTCGAGAATCTTGGTCGCGCGGATGCCGATCTCGGATACCGTACCGCGGAAGTCGTCGATTGAGACGATCTCTCCGACGCTGTACTCATCCTCGAAGATGATGAACACGCCTGCGATGATATCGGCGATGAGGGATTGCGCGCCGAGACCGACAATCAGCGTGATGACCCCGACCGATTCCCAAATCGCGGCGGTGTTGACCCCGCACGCTTGGAGCACGAGGAAGATGAGTGCGATCGCAGCGCCGTATTTAATGATCCCGTCGAGGAGAGTGATGACCGTCTTGGCACGGTTGCTCTTCTGCATCATCTTTTTGAAGATGAGACGCAGGAGCTTGCTGACCGCGTAGATGACGACAATCAGGATGAGACAGTGGATCACCGTCTTCTGATGCGACCGCCAAGCAGAAGGGAGGGTGGTGACATCCCAGACATTCTCTTTTGACCATACGGCAAAAGCGGTCTCGGGTGCGGCGAGTTCGAGGATGATTCCGAGGAGCACGCCGACGGCGAAGAGAGAGAAGAGTACAATCATCGTGATGGAGAGTACTTTCTGAACGGGTACTTTTTTGGTTTTGTTTTCGGACATTGTTGTTGCCTCCGTATTTTTATGCATATTCAACCGTGATAGTCGTTGCGCGGTACCTGCTGCCTTTCAGGACAATCTCTGTGCTGTACGAATTGTAATAAGAGTCATAATCAGTAAAGAAGATGACTACCTCCGAGATGGTTTCCTCTCCGTTTATCACGAGGGTCGGCTCGGTATCGCCCGTACCTGTATAGGTGGTGTAGGTGTATTCCGTGCCGTCACACAAAATTTTGTTGTCGAGTTTGCCATAGTCGGACATGGTAATTTGGACCGTCGTCGAGCCGCCCGACTGTGATACTTTCGCTGTCCCGGGGTTTTCCGAGATGATCACCCCGCCCGAAGGCCAGTCCATGTTCATGATATAGTCGACACCTTCATACGCGAACATGACGTAGTAGCGGAAGAAGTAGTCTTGCAGGGGGAGATTCTCGAGGACGGCGTAGGTGTCCCGCCCGATGCAGTCATAGCCACCGGTGAAAATGGTTCTGCCTTCGGCATCGGTTTCGGAACTGTTGTAGACGAACGCGTTATAGTAGATACGGCTGTCGTCGCTGGAGAAGTCGATCTTGCGATAGATATTGATGGTGCCGTCGTCGTTATAGGTCACGACCGCGTCGCCCGGGTTGACACAGAACATATACGGGACGGTGTAATTGGTGGATGCGTCCGATTGAGAGATGGTATAGGTCGACGCTTCACCGAACGGGACACCTTCTTTATCTACCACCTGTACGGTCAGAGTGGAAGCGGTATCCATCGGAACCGCGGCGAAATAGTATTCATCCATCGGTTCGATGAGGAGGTCGATTCCGTTCACGGTATCTTTGATAGAGATGGAATAGTTCGACGGAATCTGACAATCAAACTTCATTACGACCGGAATGGTCGACGCGCCCTGCGAGATATCGGCGCTAACGCCCGTCACCGAGAAACGGTAATCCATCGCGTACGCGCTCGCCTCTGTGCCGAGGGTATGCGTCGCGCCGTCAGACTGGTTGTCCTTAAACGACAGGGTTGCCGTCACCGAGACGTTCCCGGGTGCGCCCGTGAGGTTGTCCAGAATCACGACGCCGCTCGCCGCGATGCCGTCAATCTGTTTGACGACAGTCGTGATACCGTCGCCGGTATCCATTTCTATCGACAGATCCAAAGACGCATTCGCGTAGTCATAGACCATGTCACAGGTGTAGGAGAGGGTGAAATACTGTCCGTTGAACCCGTAATCGGGAGAGAGGGAAACGCTCGGGACGCAGAAGGGAACCCCCTCTTCGAGATACGCGTCATATTCCACTTCACGGTTCGGGAAGGAGCCGCAGTCGTAGTACGCGAAGCAGAGGGTATCGAGCCCCGCCCAGTCGTAGATATCAATCGTCGCGTCGCCCTGTCCCTCGTATTCCCCGTAGACCGTTCCCGCACTGTTGATGATTTGCAACTTGTAGTAATATGTGCCCGCAAGATCGGTCGTGAACTCGGGACGCACCGATACCGTGATATGGTCGGTATCGTATGTCACGGTTGCGTTCTGCGGCAGGACTTTTGTATAGGAGCCTATGAAGTCCTGCGAGGCGGTGTAGGTCTTCGCGGCGCTCTCATAGACGGGCACTGCCTCGTGTTCGTCGGCAAAGGCGCAGAGAATGTACGCATAGGTCGCGACCCCGTAGTAGGCACTGCTCTCGACGGTATAGGTCATGGTACCGGGGTCGATTGACAGAGATGCCTCTTCCGAAAGGCACAGCGGATTCCCGAATCCATCGTACTGATTGACAAAAGCGCAAAATTCATAGTCGGGATTATACGCTGTCAGTGCGCCGGTGACGACGATACGATCGGGTTCATGGGTAAGCTGTTCTTCGCTCTCGTCGATCGCAAGGAGGGACGCTTCCGCCCGCTCCCAGTCCGCGGGATAGGCGGGGGAGATTACATGGGAGAAGAGGAGATGGGTCTCTTGCCCGTCGGGCGTTTCGGTCGTTCCGACAAGATAGAGATACAGGGTGTCGGCGGTGATGTCCGGGACCGACCCGCGGAAGAATCCGCGCTCGTCGGGCATGTCGCTTGCATATACAACATTTTCGATATGGCGGAGGTCGGTTTGTTCCGCCGTGCAGAGATAGAGGGTGGGACTGCTGTATTTGTGTTCGTAGTCCGAGAGGTAAACCGAGTAGTTGACCGTGGCGGTCTCGGTGGCATCATCGTAGAGAATCGAGTTGTTGAGTTCATCATAGACCCCGCGCGGGTCGCTTGTGCGCGGCGTCGTCACCGTGTCCGAATAGACGGTGGAACTGCTCCCGCGCGAGGAGTTCTCACAGATGAGACTATACGAATAGGACTTGTCCGGTTGTAGCCCGGTCAAGAGATAGGTGTGTGTCCCGTCTCGTAATCGGATGATTTCGGTGCCGGTCTCGGTCGTGACCTCTAAGTAGAAGTCGTCTGCTGTCAGACCGACAAACGATTCGTCCGCTTTGAGGACTTCACCCATGTCGACTGTCAGGGCGAAGAAGTCCATCCCCGTGTCGAATCCGAGGAACGCCCCGAGTCCCGCGATAATGCCTACCGAGACAACCGCGAAGATGACGATTGCCGCCACGGCGACGGTGGAGGCACCGACAGCCCCTGCGGTACTCGCGGCACTTGCGTGCGCCGCCGAACTCGCGGCGGAGGTGGAAGCCGCGTGTGTAGTCGTAGAGGTGCTTTGCGATTGGGTGAGCTTTTCGTATTGCCGTTTGAGTTCTTTCGTGTCGGTTTTGGAAGTCCCCTCGGTTTTCTTCACCGATTCGCCTTTTCCGCGGTACACCTCGGGGATCGACACGACTTCGCTAGGAGACTTCGCCGTTTCGCGCGTATAGTATTCTTCTGCGGAAAACTGTTTGTATTCGGTGAATGTATTTTCCTGCTTCGCTTGGAAAAACTCGCCCGTGTCCACGGTTTTCATTCCGGCTTAACCTCCTGTTCTGTATTTTCATTCGCTTATTATACAGGAATCGACAAAAAATTACAAGATTAATTTTCATTTATTCAAAAAATATGAGCGGCAAGGATTTTACTCCTTGCCGCCGACGGTTACACTTCAGTGTCGCACTCGCAACACCCGAAGTCGTTGTCGATATAATGCGCGATCAAACGCGCGCGGAATTTGCGTGTATCGCAGATGGAATCCGTGTTCTTCGCTCCGGTTTAATACACCCATTGTATTCCTTCTTTCCCGAGCCCCGTTTTGAAAGAGGGCTCTTTCCATTATATTTGAAAAAAAGAATACCGGTGTCGGGAACCCCCGCCGACCTCCATTCCGCAACAATTCCTCGGGACAAAGAACGATTATTTGTTCTCAATAATCCACGCGAGCAGATCCTCGTACTTCATCTCTCCCGATGCAACGGCGAGACCAACGCGCGCGACATCTTCGGAAGATGGGTGGATTTTTATGCCGTTCGTTTCAAGAAAAGTCAATAGCACAAACATTCCGATTCTCTTATTGCCATCGACAAACGCATGATTGGAAATGAGCGAATAGCCGATTCGGGCACCCTTTTCTTCTTTTGTGGGATAGAGTTCTTTCCCGCCAAAGGTTTGAAAAGCCGATTCGAGCGCGCTGTCAAGCAATGCCATGTCTCGCACATTGGGGTCGCCGCCCGTTTCTTCGGTAATCAGTTGATGGAGCAATAATACTTTTTCTTGGCTAATCTTAATCATTTTGCCAACTCCTCGAATGCGCGATGATAGCGTCTCAAAATCCTTGCGGCGACAAAGTCGATTTTTTCATCGTCAGTCATTTCGATTGTGGTGTCGCTATCAATATCGACGAGTTTATACTTCGGTTTGTTGTTCTTAAAAATGATGACCATCCCGTTTTTGTCGACAATGCGGGCAACTTTTGAAAAATTTTGATTTGCTTCCGAAATAGAAACGATTTGATGGGTGTCAATGTTCATTTTCAGTCCTCCGGGTGATATTTCCGATATTATTATATATAGATTTTAGGATAATGTCAACCTAAAATTATATGTATCATTTCAAAAACTTTGCTTGCAATACGAATTTTCTCTCGGCGAGAAAAGCGGGAAGCCGACGCCGAATCAAAAAACAGCGGCAGAGACGAAACTCTCTGCCGCTTTTCTTTATTTCTCCTGCTCTTGGTCGATGTCGTGCGCGGGACTGCACATCCCTTTTTTCCCGCAATGCGGGCACCGAAACAAACGATCCTCATTGACATGGATGGACAGCATGGCTTTCCACCATTTCGGTTGAAACGATTTCCCGCACGACGGGCAAGCATAGGTTTTCTTTGCAATACAGATTCCGGCAATCAGCCAGACGGCAATCACAAATACAGCGACCGGAATGGCAATCATCCACCACGGAACAATGTGGTGCGCACTGCCGAAATGCACCTCACACGAGCAGAGCATCATGGGACAAAGCAGCACCGCCAAACAAAGCATTTTTCTCATGACCTTGCTCCTCTCCTGCTTTCAATCTGTTTCACCCAAGCACCTTTTTGGTAATCGGACGCCCCATTGCAGACGAGCCCACGAGTGGCAGGGAGCGTTCAAAGTAAGGAGAGAAACATCTCGTTTAGTTCATCCCAGCCCTGCGCGTCCTCCGAGGGGAGACCTTCAATGATATGTTCTATCTCATCGATATTGCGGTCTAAATAATGATTGATGCGGTCGATGCGTTTGCCTTCTCCGACCTCGGGCGTGTTCATTTTCATGTCCAGCAGTTTCTCGATGTCGGGTTTCAGGTCTTCGTCGAGATACTTTTCCATCAGCGTGCGGAACAGCATGGGAGGCGGTGTTCCTTCCGCGA
The DNA here is from genome assembly GCA_028720145.1 of Clostridia bacterium. Classification (GTDB taxonomy): domain Bacteria; phylum Bacillota; class Clostridia; order Oscillospirales; family CAG-272; genus UBA1740. The sequence goes on along the minus strand of JAQYLJ010000068.1, from coordinate 31,514 downwards.
GAATCCACTTGCAAGCGAGCAACGGACGGAGCACATAAAAGTACTTTTTGAGCCGAACCGTCTCACCCTGCAAATACGCGCGGTAGTTGCTCCTTGCCGTGTTGAGATAGTGATACAGTCCCGACTTCTTGACGAAATAGCGGTTGATGATTGCCGAAATCCGTTGCCACGCCTCGGTCGTCTTGTAAACGATGGGGGAGGAGTTCCATTCAAACAGCGTGGGATTGGATTTGTGCAGCAAGGTGAGCGCCTTTTGAATGTCCCAGCCGTTGATATCGAGGGTATCGTCGAGTTGCCATTCTATCACATCGCGTGTCTTGTCGAGGCGTAGATAAAACTCCTTCGGGCGAACATAGATGAACCGCACATCATAGTCGCTGTCGGGCGATGCGAACCCCCACGCGCGGCTCCCCGATTCCACACAATGCAGAATCTTGATGTTTTCGCGCGCCTCAATCTCGTCGAGCTTCGCAAGAATCGTGTCTAACAAAAGGTTTCGCCTCCCGCATTTTTCTATATTGTACCACGAACGCACAATCAATGCAACCTCCTAGGCGCCACCTCAAAAGACCGAACTCAACAAAAACCTGCCTGTACCTATTGAATAATTTTCACTTTAATGGTATCATAAAATGCAATTCGATGAAACTGATCCTTTTCAGTGGGATTCCATTGAAAACGAACTGGCTAATCTTCTGGAATGCTATTATGAGGATTGCCCTTTGAGGTTGATAGCGATAGGTCGCCCTATGGTCAGTTACATGATTTTATCGAATTGACTTCATCACAGGAGGCAATAGGCATCTTTCCGCATATATGGAAATGGGAAAGAGCAAACAACAGTTCATGGACTTGAATAGGGAAACCGCAATGCGGCTGTGGAGCAAGTCCTTTGGTAAGGAGACAAAGGCAGTTGATTTTGCCGGAAGAATCATCGCCAAGGGGGCTTACAATGACCGCAACAGCGAATTTGGATGGAATGTTGACCACATTCTTCCGCAGAGCAAAGGTGGCGCAACAGCGGACCATAACCTGGTTTGTTGTCACATCCGCACGAACGATGAAAAGGCAGACAGATTCCCGTGCTTTACCGCAAACGGAACCGCTTTTGATATCGTGAAAGTGCAGAATCATTATGAGATTCGGGCAAAGAGCAAGAAAAAAGAATCCGAAGAGGAAGCAAAGTCGGAAGAACTTGATTTCTTCGATTCGGCATCCGGCATCCGATTCTTCAAGAAACTGAAAGGCATTCAAAATAAGAGGAGATTTGTCGGGACGGTCTTCATCAGATTGCAAGGACTTGCCAATACGGCAGTCGTAGATTTTATTGAAGAGTTAATGGAGGCAGAAGACATCTCTTATAAGGCGGAGAACCCCGACAGCAATGATTTGATTGTCGTTGCCCGAGATTACGATTTGCCGCTGAAAGATGATATTTCGGAATTGCTCGACAAATGCATTCTCCTGAACACCTATCTCGGTAGTTGTTTTCTTCCGTGTGGTTACGTGGCGGGATACGATATCTTCTACAGGATTGACTGTTTTGAAGATAAGGCATCCATGTACGGGCAGCTTGAAAATATCAACTGGGCAAGTATGACCTATAACCATCCATATAATAGTGGATTATTAGCTTCGTATTCCCAACAGAGGGGGCAAGATACCCTGTTCGTCAACGGGCTTGTACTGGAGAATACAGAAGCCGGTGAGAAGGTGGAGAGGGAGCGTCATTCCGAATATACGGAGTACGACTACATTTATACTAATTTATCTAAAAATCTAAAGAGGGAGGCAAGCGGAAAGTAAGATAGCTTTTGCCTCGCGGATGAAACCTATGGGGAGAATGATGGGCGACAGTCATTCTCCCGTTTTCGTTATACAAAAAAAGAGGGGAGCCGTAATCTCCCCTCTATTCCTTTGGTCGGAGTGGAACATTCGCCGCAGGCGAAACAAGGCTCGGTTTGCGGTAGCAAACACGGGTCCGGGAACCGGACCCCAAGAAAAGCGGCGGGTGAACTCCACGCTTTTTAGATGGTCGGAGTGGAACATTCGCCGTAGGCGAAACAAGATTCGGTTCGCGGTAGCAAACACGGGTCCGGTTCCCGGACCCAAAGGAATAGGGAGGGAGGGTTTATCTTCCCCCTATTCCTTTGGAAACTGATTATAATATGGATACGCTCATCAATGCGGTGCAAAAAGCGGTGCATGCTATGACACTTATCATTTGAATGAATGGTTGTTTGTATAAATTTGTATAAAATATATTAGCAACAACAATAACTTACTTGAAAAAATTGCAAATTTGTGATATAATAAAAATTACTTATAGGTGTTTATCCCAAAATTGTATTTGGAGGAAAATTTTCATGAAGAAAATAGCGATTGCATTAGTTTTACTTCTATCTTTGTTTATCACCTCTTGTTCTTCGGTGGATTTGTATATTGGAGAAAACGGAAACTGGTGGAATGGCGATGAAGATTTAGGAATTACCGCACAAGGCCCTCAGGGTGAACAAGGCCCTCAGGGTGAACAAGGCCCTCAAGGCGAAGAAGGCCCTCAAGGCGAAGAAGGCCCTCAGGGTGAGCAAGGTCCTCAAGGCGAGCAAGGTCCTCAGGGTGAACAAGGCCCTCAAGGCGAAGAAGGTCCTCGGGGTGAGCAAGGCATCCAAGGCGAACAAGGAAATAGTCCTTATATCGGAGAAAATGGTAACTGGTGGATAGGTGATAAGGATACTGGCGTTCTTGCAGATTATTCTGCGGACGATAGAAAAATTAGCGACGGTTTGGTCTTTGAAACGGCAACGGTTGGCGGCAAAGCTGGCATGATAGTTGTTAAGTATGAAGGATCTGACAAAGATGTTGTAATTCCTAACTATGTTGGATCGGTCCCAGTAATCGGCATCGGCGAAGATGCTTTTACCAACACCTCTATTACATCCGTTTCGCTCTCCAAAAACACCATTTGGCTTGGACAAGAAGCATTTTATAATTGCAGCAAGTTAACGAGTGTTGACTTTAATGGTGCAAAGCTGACGGAGATTCCTTATCGTGCATTTAATGGTACGGCAATCGTATCAATCACACTTCCTGATAGTGTGACCAAACTTGGTGACTACGCATTCTATAATTGTTCCTTGTCAGAGATTAATTATGAGAATATTACTTATTTTGGTAGTTATTCATTAAATACTCTCTGCTTACCATATGTATATTTAACCGAAAATGTTAAATATGTTGGCTCCTATGCATTTAGTGATACGTTTGTTTTTATTGAACACGAAACACTACCTACAACTTGGGAAAGCAACATTGCAGGAAGCGACTCTATGTTCCAACCCATTTTGAACACCGTAAAGTCGGGTGATTACATTTATGCGGTGAATGACGGCAAGGTAACCGTCCACAGATACATAGGCGAAAGCAAGAGAATTCAAATTCCTTCATCGATTGACGGGCACACTGTTGTAAAGATTGGCGCAGGCTTCGATTCTTATTCCGTTAGTGAATATCTAAAAATTAAGCTTGACGAGGTTGTTATTCCAAATACTGTTACAGAAATTGAGCTTTACGCCTTTCTGTTTTCTTCAAGCTTGATTTATGTTCCAAAATCGGTTGAAACGATTGCTTTCGGTTTGAATGAAGATTATTTTGCCTTTTCTTTCTATGCGTTTGAAAGCGAAGACTTTGGCTCAAAATATGAAGGAGACTTAAGGTACGCTAACGGCATAAACTACAAAAAGATAGTTTATGATGAAGAACATAAGGTCTTTCTTTACGAAGATCTTTTGGGGTATTCCGTTCTCGCTTCGTTGCAATTCTATACGCCGGACGAAATTATCGTTCCCGGAAAATACAACGGCAAACCGGTTCATACAGTAATGTCATGGGCGTATTTCACTGATAAAGTGTCTATTAGAATTTCAAGCGGCGTTAACAAAATTCAAAAATATGCATTTACTGGCGGAGCCTATTCTTTCTTCATTCCCAAAAGTGTAAAAACGATTGTCGCTTATGGCGTTTGTGGTGCAGATTATTATTTGATAGAGGCAACTGCTAAGCCTGACGAGTGGGATACCTATTGGAATGGAAGTCGTTCCGGTATAACATACGGCGTGAGCAGTGACACATTTATTGATGCTACGAGCAAAATGATGTACAAGGTAGAAAACGGTAAGGCTACGCTCACGAAATACTTGGGTTCTGACAGTACCATTTACATCCCCAGAACAATAAATGGATATACCGTAACTAAAATTGCTACAGGTTTTTATTCTTCGTCAAGCACAATATATATCTACATACCTAAAGAAGTTACAACCATAGCATCCAAGGCGTTTACAAATACAAGCTATTATACGCACTATTTCTATTTTGAAATAGCAGAGCAGCCCTTAAGTTGGAGTACAGAATGGTACTACAATTCGTATTATGAAAGCTATACGAATTATATATCAAAATCTTGGAATCAAAAATTTAGTTACTAACTCAAAGGCGAGCTGTAAAAAGCTCGCCTTTAATCTTGTTTTCGTTATAATGTTTTACTTTGGATGTAGGTTTCAATATAGTTGCATACTCTGACACTTATCTTTTGTTAAGTTTCAGAATTAAAATCGAAAGGAATATTTTCAAGTTCAAGTCCTCAAAAATTCAGAAGATAGAATCTTTACAATTTTGATACGGACATTTATCTCTTCTCAAAAACAAGAAAAAGCCTTATAAATCAAGGCTTCCCGATAAAAAAACAAGCACCGCTTTTACGATACGCTTTCGTATTATAATTACGGTGCTTTTTTGGTCGGAGTGACAGGGCTCGAACCTGCGACATCGTGGTCCCAAACCACGCGCGCTACCAACTGCGCTACACCCCGAAAAGGAACAGACCCTTCGGGTCTTTCCGAGAAAACATAATACCAAACCGACGAGGAAAAGTCAATAGGAGAGCGGGAAGAACCCTGTGCTTTCTCCTTGCCGTTTCGGTAGGGAAGTGCCTTGACAGCAAAGAACCCCGCGTTTTCGCGGGGTTCTTTGTGAGAAAACAGATGAAACTATCTGTTTGATATTTTATTCTCCCTTATGTTTGAGCGCGGCGGCGACCAGACCCAAGAAGAGCGGGTGCGGGCGGTTGGGACGGCTCTTGAACTCGGGGTGGAACTGTACGCCGATGTAGAAGTCGTTGTCGGGAATCTCGACCGTCTCGACAATATAGTCATCGGGCGAGGTACCGCTGATGACAAGTCCTGCGTCTGTGAGGAGTTTGCGGTAGTCGTTATTGAATTCGTAGCGGTGCCGATGGCGCTCGGCAATCAGGTCTTTGCCGTAGCAGCGATACATTTGGGTGCCCGGTGTCACCTTGCAGGGATAAGCACCGAGGCGGAGCGTTCCGCCTTTTGCGACCTCGTCGTTCTGATCGGGCAGGAAGTCGATGACTTTGTGCTGCGAGTCGGCATCGAACTCACCCGAGTTCGCATCGGCAAGACCCGCCACATGACGGGCAAACGCGATGACGGCAATCTGCATCCCGAGACAGATTCCGAGATAGGGAATATGATGGACGCGGCAGTAGTCGGCGGTGGTGATTTTTCCCTCAATCCCACGGCTGCCGAACCCGCCGGGGACGATTACCCCGTGACAGCCCGCGAGCACTTCCGCGACATTGTCCTCGGTGATGGTCTCGGAATCAATCCAGTTGATTTTGATATGGGTGCCGTGGACATATCCCGCGTGGCGGAGAGCTTCCGCGACCGAGAGATACGCGTCATGGAGTTGGACATACTTGCCGACCAGCCCGATCTCCACCGTTTTGGGTCGGTTGTGAATGCGGTCGAGCATCTCGTTCCAGTCGGAGAGATCGATCGCGGGCGCGTCAATCCCGAGTTCCCGACAGACAATGGACGAGAAATTGCTCTTTTCGAGCATCACGGGCGCCTCGTAGAGGACGGGGAGCGTAATGTTCTCAATGACGCAGTCGGGCTTGACATTGCAGAACATGGAGATTTTTTCGAAAATGGAGGGTTCGAGGGGTTCGTCACAGCGGAGAATGATGATATCCGGCTTGATGCCCATGCCCTGTAACTCTTTGACCGAGTGCTGGGTGGGCTTGGACTTGTGCTCGTCAGAGCCGCGCAGGAAAGGCACCAATGTGACATGGATGAAGAGACAGTTTGCCTGTCCGACTTCGAGCGAGACCTGCCGCGCCGCTTCGAGGAAGGGCTGGCTCTCGATATCGCCGATGGTACCGCCGATCTCGGTGATGACAACATCCGCGTCGGTCTTTTTGGCGACCGAGTAGACGAACTCTTTGATTTCGTTCGTCACATGGGGGATGACCTGTACGGTGTGACCGAGATACTCCCCGCGGCGTTCCTTGTTCAGAACATTCCAGTAGACTTTCCCCGTGGTGAGGTTGGAATACTTGTTCAGATCCTCGTCGATGAACCGCTCGTAGTGCCCGAGGTCGAGGTCGGTCTCGGCACCGTCCTCGGTGACATAGACCTCCCCGTGCTGATACGGACTCATCGTCCCGGGGTCCACATTGATGTACGGGTCGAGTTTTTGCGCCGCGACTTTCAGCCCTCTCGCTTTGAGCAACCGCCCGAGGGAAGCGGCGGTAATGCCTTTCCCAAGTCCGGAGACCACGCCGCCGGTGACAAAAATGTATTTTGTCTGATTCATGAGTTTTATCTCCATTTCGAAAGAATACAAAAGGAAAAATCAAGTGTCATAGGCGCGGATAATCTCCTCCGCCGCCTCTCTGCGCGAGATGCGGGTGTCCATCGCCTGTTTTTCAATGTAGTAATGGGCGTCTTCCTCGGTCATGCCGAGACGGGAGATGAGCAGCCATTTCGCGCGGTTGACGACCCGAATGTCCGCCATCTTTTCCCGTAGACTCTCGTTCTTTTTTTCCCAGAGTTTGAGTTTTTCGGTGGTGGCGGAGAGCAGTTTCACCGAGGTGTAGAGCACCCCACGGTTGACCGGTTTCGGGAGCGTGAGGATTCCCGCGTCCTCGACCCGATAGGCGACCTGCTCGTAGAGGTCACTCTTGCAGAGCAGGAGGATCCCCATACTGCTGTCGGTGTACCCGAGCGCGAACTCGATGCCGAATTCGTCGGGGAGGGGCGTGTTGATAATCAGGATATCCGCGTCGTTTTGCGAGAGCATCCGTTTGGCTTCTCCCGCGGACGGAGCGTACAGGACGGGTTCATACTCTCCCGGGGGCAAAAAGCCCGATATGGAGTCGAACGCCTGTCTCCCGCCCGAGACGACCAATACCCGATGACTTGGTTTGGCGGTTTTCACGGAAAGTCCCCCTTACACAAAGGGGTATCCGGGGAGGATGGATTGAATGAATGCGCTCTCCCGCGCGAGGTCAATCGCCTCGGAGAGGGAAGCAGGCAGGGTATCGAGCCCTTCGGTCACTTCGCTCGGTGCACGGTAGAGGTCACAGTCGATGGGAGTGGGCAGAGTCATTTTTTGCTCGATGCCGTCCAGCCCCGCGTGAATCAGCAAGGCAAACGCCAGATACGGATTTGCCTCGGGGTCGGGGGAGCGGAGTTCCATGCGGCGGTATTCACCGGTCGCGGCGGGGACGCGCACGAGTTGCGAGCGATTCCCCGAGGACCATGTGATATATTTGGGCGCCTTCATCACGCCGAGACGGGCGTACGACGCTTCGGTCGGATTGAGAATCGCCGTCATCTCGCGGATGCGAGCGAGAATCCCCGCCATGAAAGACGGGAGATAGTCCACACCGTCGCGGGAGGTGACCGAGAGATTGATGTGCATCCCGTTTCCGCTCTCGTTCGCGAGAGGTTTCGGGGAGAAATCCGCCCAGAGCCCGTTCCGCTCGGCGGACATACGGACGACATTCACAAAATTGACGGCATTGTCTGCGGCGGTGAGCGCGTCGCAGTAGCGACAGTCGATCTCGTTCTGCCCGGGTCCCTCTTCGTGATGGGACCGCTCGGGCTGCATCCCCATCTCAATCAGTGTCAGGCAGATTTCCCGCCGCACATTCTCGCCCTTGTCCGCGGGTGCCACATCCATGTACCCCGCACGGTCGAACGGCGTGTGCGTGGGTGCGCCGTTTTCATCGGTTAAAAAGAGATAAAATTCGTATTCTGTGCCGATCGAGACGGTGATGCCTGCTTTTTTCGCCCGCTCCACGGCGCGGCGAAGAATCAGACGCGAGTCCCGCTCGAACGGCGTGCCGTCGGGGCGGCGGATCTCGGAGAACATACGGACGACTTTCCCGTGAGAGGGTCTCCACGGCAGTACGCTCAAAGTCGCGGGATCGGGCACGAGAAAGAGGTCGGAGCCGACCGTGTCGCCGAACCCGCGGATGGCGGACGCATCGAACGCGATGCCGTCCCGAAACGCGCGTTTCAGTTCTCCCGGCTGAATCGAGATATTTTTCTGCTTTCCCGTGATATCGCAAAAAGAAAGACGGATGAAACGGACATCTTCCTCTTTTATATAATCAAAAACTTCGTCTGCGGTGTAGCGCATGGTGTACCTCCCCAAAAAGTGACAAGGATGCCTACCATCGGAGGGGAAGTACCTCGGAAAGTAAACATCCTTGTTTACGAAAAATAAGTATAAAAGTTTATGTGTTTTTTGTCAAGTGGTGTCGGAGGATTTTTTTCGGAAACCGCCCGACGGGAAAACGTATTCGCGAAAAACTGTACGAGTGCGGCAGGGGTGCTGTGCACTTTTGACGGTTTGGCGGAGGAATTTTTGGTCAAACTGGGCAAAACCCACACAATTTCAGTTTTTTCGCCGAAACTCTTGACACTGCGCCGCGCTTGTGGTAAAGTTCATACATAAAGCGACAAGGAAGCCGCAGACGATTTGGTTTTGTCTGCGGCTTCTTCGCTTTTTTAGGGGAGATCGTCGAAAAACAGTCGGTTTCTCGGAGGGCATCGGGGCAATCCGCCCTCCTCATGCATATCTTAATTTAGATTTAGATTCCGCTGATTTATTAGCAAAAGGAGTGTATCGTATGAGTGAAGTAGCCGAACTCTTTTCGTCCATGGTGTTCGACGACGCGACCATGGAGGCGCGCCTGCCGAAAGACACCTACCGTGCACTGAAAAAGTCCACGGAGGAGGGGACACCGATCGACCTGTCGGTCGCGACGACGGTTGCGAACGCCATGAAGGATTGGGCGGTCGAAAAAGGCGCGACCCACTATACCCATTGGTTCCAGCCGATGACCGGTGTGACCGCGGAGAAACACGACAGTTTCATTTCTCCCAAAGCCGGCGGGAAAGTCATTATGGAGTTTTCCGGCAAAGAGCTGATTCAGGGCGAGCCGGATGCATCCTCGTTCCCCTCGGGCGGTCTGCGTGCCACCTTTGAGGCGAGAGGGTACACCGCATGGGATGCCACTTCGTATGCGTTCATCAAGGACGGCGTGCTCTGCATCCCCACCGTGTTCTGCTCCTACGGCGGCGAGGCGCTCGATCAGAAGACCGCGCTGCTCCGTTCCATGGAGGCAATCAACCGCGAGGCGCTCCGCGTCCTCAAGCTCTTCGGGAACGACGATGTCAAGGCGGTGCGTACCACCGTCGGTCCCGAGCAGGAATACTTCCTCGTCGATAAGAGCGTTTACGACCGTCGGAAAGACCTGATTTACACCGGACGCACCCTGTTCGGTGCACGCGCTCCGAAGGGGCAGGAACTCGACGATCACTACTTCGGCGCCATCAAACCGCGGGTCGCCGCGTTCATGAAAGAACTCAATAACGAACTCTGGAAATTGGGGGTTCTCGCCAAGACCGAGCACAACGAGGTTGCGCCGGCACAGCACGAGTTAGCGCCGATTTTCACCACGACGAACATCTCGGCGGATCACAACCAGCTTACGATGGAACTCATGCAAAAAATTGCCAAAAAGCACGGCATGGTTTGCCTGCTTCACGAAAAGCCGTTCGCAGGGGTCAACGGCTCGGGTAAACACAACAACTGGTCGATCTCGACCGACACGGGTGTGAACCTGCTCGACCCCGGGAAGACCCCGTATGAGAACGCACAGTTCCTCCTGTTCCTCTGTGCCGTCATCAAAGCGGTCGATGAGTATCAGGACCTGCTCCGTATCTCGGTCGCGTCGGCAGGGAACGACCACCGTCTGGGCGCGAACGAAGCGCCTCCCGCCATCGTCTCCATGTTCATCGGCAGCGACCTCGAAGAGATCCTGACCGCCATCGAGAACGATACGGGCTATGACACCAAGCAGAAGGAAGTCATGCGAATCGGTGTACATACCCTCCCGAAATTCTCGCGGGACACCACCGATCGAAACCGCACGAGCCCGTTCGCATTCACCGGGAACAAGTTTGAGTTCCGTATGCTCGGCTCCGCCGCTTCGATTTCCTGTGCCAACACGGTTCTGAATACCACCGTGGCGGAGGAACTCAAACAGTTTGCGGATACCCTCGAGGGTGCGAAAGACTTTGAAAAAGCGCTGCATGACCTCATCAAGAAGACCATCGTCGAACACAAGCGGATTATTTTCAACGGCGACGGATACGACGAGGCGTGGGTGAAAGAGGCGGAGAAACGGGGGCTTTATAACCTCAAGACCACCCCCGACGCCTTGGCACACCTGCTCGACAAGAAGAACACCGACCTGTTCATCTCGCACGGTGTGTATAGCATGGTGGAACTTGAAGCACGGCATGAGGTCCTGCTCGAGAATTATTGCAAGACCATCGGCATAGAAGCGTTGACCATGATCGATATGGCGCGGAAGGATATTCTGCCCGCGATGAGCCGTTATTCCGGGCTCCTCGCTGACACGATCAAGCAGAAACGCGAAGCAATGCCCGATGTGGATACCTCATACGAAAATGAGACTTTGAAGCGCATTTCTTCGCTGCTCGCGACCGCATATCGCGCAGTTCGCCAGCTCGAAGAAGATACGCTGACATCCAAATCCATCACGGATACCGCGGAACTTGCGGACTACTATAAGTCCACGATACGCGAGGATATGACAGCACTCCGCATTCCGGTCGACGAGATGGAAATGATTGCCTCCGCGAAGGATTGGCCGTATCCGTCTTATGGCGAGATGCTGTTCAGCGTGAGGTAATCCTCCCTCACGCTCTCTTCCCCCGATTCGGGGCAAGCGCGAGGTCGCGACCTCGCGCTTTTCTTATTACCTAAATGCAAAAACGCGCACGAAAATATCAAATAAAGGAGAAATCAAACAATGTTGGAAGCAGCAAAAGAATACATTTCCTCCGAAATATTCAGTGTATGGTTTTTGATCGGCACGGCGCTTGTTTTCTGGATGCAGGCGGGCTTCGCAATGGCGGAGACCGGGTTCACCCGCGCAAAGAACGCCGGGAACATTTTGATGAAGAACCTGATGGACTTCTGCATCGGTACCGTGTTCTTCATTCTGATCGGGTTCGGACTGCTCCTCGGCGAGGATGTGGTCGGTATCCTCGGGAAACCCGGTCTCGATATCTTCACCGATTACGCGAACTTCGATTGGTCGAACTTCGTCTTTAACCTCGTGTTCTGCGCCACCACCGCGACCATCGTCTCGGGCGCGATGGCAGAGAGAACCAGATTCCTCTCTTACTGTGTCTACTCCGCCGTTATTTCCGCTCTCATCTACCCCATCGAAGCCCACTGGACTTGGGGCGGCGGCTGGCTCGCCAATCTCGGATTCCACGATTTCGCGGGTTCCGCCTGCATTCACATGGTCGGCGGCATCTGCGCCCTGATCGGTGCGGCGATGCTCGGTCCCCGTGTCGGGAAATTCGTCAAACAGAAGAATGGGGAAATCAAAGTCAACGCCATCCCCGGGCACAACCTGACGGTCGCCTGCCTCGGCGTATTCATCCTGTGGCTCGGCTGGTACGGCTTTAACGGCGCCGCCGCCACGAGTGTCCCCGAACTCGCCTCCATCTTCCTGACCACGACTATCGCGCCCTCTGTCGCGACCGTCGTCTGCATGATCTTTACTTGGGTGAAGTACGGGAAACCCGATGTCTCCATGTGTCTGAATGCCTCCCTCGCAGGACTTGTCGGCGTGACCGCCGGATGCGATGTCGTTGATGCTTTGGGTGCAATCGTCATTGGCGCGGTCTCCGGGCTGCTCGTCATCTTCGGCGTTTGGCTGCTTGACCACAAACTGCATATCGACGACCCCGTCGGTGCAGTTGCCGTCCACTGCCTGAACGGGATTTGGGGCACGATTGCCGTCGGTCTCTTCGCGACCGATACCGCTCCCGCCTTCTCCCGTGGATACGGCGACGGCAGCACCTTCGGTGCGAACCAGATCGCAGGGAAGGGTCTGTTCTACGGCGGCGGATTCAAACAGCTCGGCTTGCAGCTGCTCGGTGTGGTCGCCATTGCGGCATTCACCGCGGTCACCATCTTCTTGACGTTCTTTGTCATTAAAAAGACCCTCGGTCTCCGTGTCAAACGGGAAGAGGAGATTGCCGGACTCGACGGTCCCGAGCACGGTCTGCCGTCTGCCTATGCGGGATTCGCATTCCTGCCCGAGCAGATTCCGGAAGAGGAACTCCCCGTCGCGGTCTCGGGCGATGTCCCGCCCGCTGAGGCGGTCGAGGTCAAGGCGGTGCCTACCTTTACGGCACCTGCTCCCGGCACTCCGAAGATGACAAAGGTTGAGATTGTCTGCAAAGAGGGCAAACTCGAAGCTCTGAAAAACGCGATGATGGAGATCGGTATCACCGGTATGACCGTCTCCCATGTCATGGGTTGCGGCGCGCAGAAAGGCAAACCCGAGTACTACCGCGGCGCGGTCTTGGAAGCCACTCTGCTCCCGAAAGTTCAGGTGGATATCGTCGTGAGTAAAGTCCCGGTCGAGCAGGTCATCGAGACGGCGAAACGGGTGCTTTATACCGGACATATCGGAGATGGGAAAATCTTCGTCTACGATGTGGAAAATGTGGTCAAAATCCGTACGGGAGAAGAAGGTTACGCCGCCCTCCAGTATCAGGATTGACCGAAACTTAAAGGAGAGATGCCATGTGTTCGATTTTCGGATACTGCGGCAGTCCTCGGAATCCAGAACTCTTAAAAGAATACTTTGATAAAACAGTCTCCCGCGGACCCGATATGTCGCGTATGCAAAATATCGGGCGCGGGATACTCGGGTTTCATCGGCTCGCCATCATGGGACTCACGGATGAGGGGATGCAGCCGTTTGAGAGAGACGGAAGTTACGCGGTCTGCAACGGCGAACTCTATGGGTTCCGCCGCGAAAAAGAAATACTCGAAGCCAAAGGATATCGCTTTGTGAGCGATTCCGACTGCGAACTGCTCTTGCCGCTCTATCGGGAGTATGGACTCGATATGTTCCGCCGCTTGGACGCGGAGTTCGCTTTGGTGCTCTATGACGGGGACACAGGCGACTTCATCGCCGCCCGCGACCCCATCGGGATTCGTCCGCTCTATTACGGCGTCTCGAAAACCGATGGCGCCATGGTGTTCGCGAGCGAGGCGAAGAACCTCGTGGGGCTGGTCGGAGAGATTTACCCATTTCCTCCCGGGCATTACTACTATCGCGGAGAATTTGTTTGCTATCGCGACATCAGCCGCCCCGCGGGAGTCTCGGAGGATTCGCTCGAAGATGCGTGTCGCAAGATTCGTGAGAAACTGACCGCGGGGATCGAGAAACGACTGGATTCCGATGCGCCCATTGGTTTTCTCCTGTCGGGCGGTCTTGATTCTTCCCTCGTGGCATCGGTCGCCGCATGGAAGATGCACCGTCCTCTCCGCACCTTCGCCATCGGTATGGTGGGGGATGCGATTGACCTCAAATACGCCCGCGAGGTCTCCGACTACCTCGGGACCGAACATACCGAGGTCATGATGACCCCGGACGAGGTGATCGGGGTGTTGCCCGAACTTGTGGCGCTACTCGGCACTTTCGATATCACTACCATCCGCGCCTCGGTGGGTATGTATCTGCTCTGCAAGTATATCCATGAGAACACCGATATTCGCGTGCTTCTGACGGGGGAAGTGTCGGACGAGCTCTTCGGGTATAAGTATACCGACTTCGCGCCCTCGGCGGACGCATTCCAAAAGGAAGCCGAGAAACGGGTGAGAGAACTGCATACTTACGATGTTTTGCGCGCCGATAGGTGTATTTCGGTCAACTCGCTCGAAGCGCGGGTGCCGTTCGGAGACCTCGATTTCGTCTCGTATGTAATGAGTCTCGACCCCGAGATGAAGCGCAATCGGTACGGCATCGGGAAATACCTCTTGCGTCACGCGTTTGAGGGCGATTATCTGCCCGCGGATATCCTTTGGCGTGAGAAAGCCGCGTTTTCGGACGCGGTGGGGCATTCCATGGTGGACGACATCAAGGCGTATGTTGAAACCCTCTATACCGACAGCGAGTTTGAGACCCGCGCGGCGAAATATGACTATGCCCGTCCTTTTACCAAGGAGTCTCTTTATTACAGAGAACTCTTTGAGACCTACTATCCCGGACAGGCACAGATGATCCCCGGCTTTTGGATGCCGAACCCCGCGTGGGACGGCTGTCGGGTGAACGACCCCTCGGCGAGAGTCCTCGCCAACTACGGGGACAGCGGAAAATAACGGAGGAACCCGTATGAATCACGAGCGACAGCGACAGCAACAGCCAATCGAACGCGATGCCTGCGGCATCGGGGCTATTGTGAATATTGACGGAAAAGCATCGCACACAATTGTGAGCGATGCCCTTTCCATTGTTGAGAAACTGGAACATCGCGCGGGAAAAGACGCGACGGGGGAGACGGGCGACGGGGTCGGTATCCTGTTGCAGATCTCTCATAAGTTCTTCTCGCGGGTCACCGCCGGGAAAATCGGCGATGCACGGGACTACGGGATCGGTATGTTCTTTTTCCCGCAGGAGACGCGCGCCCGTCGGCAGGCGAAGAAAATGTTTGAGATGATCTGTCAGAAAGAGGGAGTTCCGTTCCTCTTCTGGCGGGAAGTACCGGTCGAGCCTGAGATTCTCGGCGCGCGCGCACGCGCGTCCATGCCCGCGATTTATCAGGGATTTGTGGGACGACCCGCGACGGTCAAGGAAGGCATCGACTTTGACCGCCGTCTGTATGTGGTGCGTCGGGAGTTCGAGCAGAGTAACGACGATACCTATGTCTGCTCGCTGTCCTCGCGTACCGTGGTGTATAAGGGGATGTTCCTCGTGGGGCAGCTCCGCCGTTTCTATGCCGATTTGCGGGACGAGGACTACGAGAGCGCCATCGCCATGGTGCACTCCCGTTTTTCCACCAACACCACGCCGAGCTGGGAGCGCGCCCATCCGAACCGCCTGATTCTCCATAACGGGGAGATCAACACCATCCGCGGGAACTTCGACCGTATGCTCGCCCGCGAGGAGACCATGCGTTCTCCCGTGATGGAGGAGGACATGGATAAGATTTTGCCGGTCATCTCCGCGACCGGCTCCGACTCCGCCATGCTCGATAATACCTTGGAATTTTTGATGATGAACGGGATTCCGCTCCCGCTCGCCGTGATGATGACCATTCCCGAGCCGTGGAAGAACGACCCCGGGATGTCGCGGGAGAAGAAAGACCTCTATCGCTACTACGCGACCATGATGGAGCCGTGGGACGGTCCCGCCGCCATCCTGTTCTCCGACGGCGATACGGTCGGCGCGGTGCTCGACCGCAACGGGCTTCGTCCCGCACGGTATTACATCACCGATGACCGCCGCCTGATTCTCTCGTCCGAGGTGGGGGTCCTCGATATCCCGCCCGAGAAAATCAAGGTGAAATCCCGTCTCTCGCCCGGGAAGATGCTGCTCATCGACACGGTGTCTCACCGCATCATTTCGGACGAGGAGTGCAAGACCGCCTACGCGCGCAGACAGCCGTTCGGAGAATGGCTCGACGGGCACCTCGTCACCTTGGCGGAACTCAAAATCCCGAACCAAAAAGTCCCGCACTATACGCAGGAGGAGCGGGATCGCCTCTACCGCGCGTTCGGCTATTCCTATGAGGACATGGCGGAGGCGGTGCTCCCGATGGCGAAGAACGGGGTAGAGCAGACCGCCGCGATGGGCGCGGATATTCCGCTCGCCGTGCTCTCGGAGCGTCACCGCCCCCTCTTTGACTACTTCAAGCAGCTCTTCGCGCAAGTCACCAATCCCCCGATCGATGCCCTGCGCGAGAAAGTGGTGACCGATACCACCGTCTACCTCGGCTCGGACGGGAACCTGCTCGAAGAGAAAGCCGAGAACTGCACGGTTCTCCAAATCAATAACCCGATTCTGACCTCGGTCGATATCATGAAGATTCGGAACATGAATCGTCCGGGATTCCGGGTCGAGACCATCTCGATTCTGTACTATAAGAACACTTCGCTCGAAAAGGCGATGAACCGCCTCGAAGTCGAGTGTGACCGCGCCTATCGTCGCGGCGCGAATATCATCATCCTCTCCGACCGCGGCGTGGATGAGAACCATGTGGCGATCCCGTCGCTGCTCGCTGTCGCAGGTTTGGAACACCATCTGATCCGCACCAAAAAGCGCACCGCCGTTTCCATGATTTTGGAGAGCGCGGAACCCCGCGACGTTCATCACTTCGCGACCCTGCTCGGTTACGGTGCCCGCGCCATCAACCCCTATCTCGCACAGGAGTGTGTGGAGGAGCTGATCGAGAAGGGCAGACTCGATAAAGACCCGCATACCGCAGTGGACGACTACAACGCGGCGATTCTCGGCGGCATTGTGAAAATTGCTTCCAAAATGGGGATTTCCACCTTGCAGTCCTACCAGTCCGCACAGATTTTCGAGGCGGTTGGGATTTGCCGCGAGGTGATTGACCGCTACTTCACGAACACGGTCAGCCCCGTTGAGGGCATCGGGCTCGCGGAGATTGCAGAGGGGGTCGAGTGGCGACACAATCAGGCGTTCGACCCGCTGGGGCTCGGCGTGGATACCCGCCTCGAATCGCTCGGGATTCACCGCCTGCGCTCGGGGAAGAACGCGGAAGATCATCTCTATAATCCGAATACCATCATCGCCCTCCGCGAGGCGACACAAAACGGCTCGTACGCGCGGTTCAAAGAGTATACCGCCATGGTGGACGATGAGCGCACGCCGCATACCCTCCGCGGTCTGCTCGATTTCGTGTGGGACGAGAACGGCGGGATTCCGCTCGAAGAGGTCGAACCCGCGTCGGAGATCGTCAAGCGGTTTAAGACAGGTGCTATGTCCTACGGCTCGATTTCCGAGGAAGCGCATACCTGTATGGCGATTGCCATGAACCGCCTCGGCGGGAAGTCGAACTCGGGCGAGGGCGGGGAGGACCCCGCGCGCTTCGGGACCGAGCGCAATAGCGCGATTAAACAGGTCGCATCGGGTCGTTTCGGCGTGACCGAAGAATACCTCATGTCCGCGCGGGAAATCCAAATCAAAATGGCGCAGGGCGCGAAACCCGGTGAGGGCGGACATCTGCCCGGGAAAAAGGTCTATCCGTGGATTGCGAAAACGCGGTATTCGACCCCCGGCGTTTCTCTGATTTCGCCCCCGCCGCATCACGATATCTATTCGATTGAAGACTTGGCGCAACTGATTTACGACCTCAAAAACGCGAACCCCGCCGCAGGGATCTCGGTGAAACTCGTCTCGGAGGCAGGGGTCGGTACCATCGCCGCAGGCGTCGCCAAAGCGGGCGCGGAGGTCATCCTCATCTCGGGCTATGACGGCGGCACGGGCGCTGCGCCCAAGTCCTCGATTCACAACGCGGGGCTCCCGTGGGAACTCGGGCTCTCCGAGGCGCATCAGACCTTGATTCAGAACGGTTTGCGCTCGCGCGTGCGTTTGGAGACCGATGGAAAACTCATGAGCGGCAGAGATGTCGCCATCGCCTGCATCCTCGGTGCGGAAGAGTTCGGATTCGCGACCGCGCCCCTGATTACCATGGGGTGCGTGATGATGCGGGTCTGTAACCTCGATACCTGCCCGTGCGGC
Organism: Clostridia bacterium; assembly: GCA_028720145.1. Classification (GTDB taxonomy): domain Bacteria; phylum Bacillota; class Clostridia; order Oscillospirales; family CAG-272; genus UBA1740. The sequence goes on along the minus strand of JAQYLJ010000068.1, from coordinate 13,537 downwards.
ATCGCGACCCAGAACCCCGATCTGCGTTGCCGCTTCTGCGGGAAACCCGAATATGTCATGAATTTCATGACCTATATCGCCGAAGAGGTGCGGGAAATCATGGCGAAACTCGGTGTCAGAACCATGAACGAACTGGTCGGGAACGCGAAGTTTCTGCGCCCGCGCGAGAAGCGGGTCACCCACCGCGCCGAGACCCTCGACCTCTCGTCCTTGCTCTCTCCGTATCCTCCGACCCATTATGATCCCAAAGACAAGTATGAGTTTGGTCTCGAAAAGACGCTCGACGAGGCGGTATTGATTCCCGCGTTTCAGCCCTACTTTAAGCGTAAGACCCCGCATACCGTGAAGACCGAAGTATCGAGTACCAACCGCACGGTCGGGACGATTCTCGGCTCGGTGATTACCAAGACTTTCGGCTCCTCCTTGAAGCCCGACACCTATACCGTGGAATGCCACGGGGGCGGGGGGCAGTCGTTCGGCGCGTTTCTGCCGCGCGGTCTCACTCTCCGTCTGACAGGGGACTCCAACGACTATTTCGGCAAAGGGCTTTCGGGCGGAAAACTGATTGTGAAGCCCGATGACGGAGTATCTTTCGTTGCGAGCGAGAATATCATCATCGGGAATGTCGCCCTCTACGGTGCCACCGCGGGGGAAGCATATATCGCGGGGATCGCGGGCGAGCGTTTCTGTGTCCGAAATTCGGGCGCGATCGCGGTCGCGGAAGGATGCGGCGACCACGGCTGTGAGTACATGACGGGCGGCAGAGCCGTCATTCTCGGACGGACGGGGAAGAACTTCGCCGCCGGCATGAGCGGCGGGATTGCCTATGTCCTCGACGAGACGCACGACCTCTATCTCCGACTCAATAAGCAGATGGTCTCGATGACAGGTGTAACCGAGAAGCACGACAGCGAGGAACTGCGCACGCTGATTGCCGCCCATGTCGAGGCGACCGGCTCCGTGCGCGGTCGGGAAATCCTCGATAAGTTCGGGGAATATCTGCCGAAGTTCAAAAAAATCATTCCGATTGACTATCAGAAAATGATGGTGACCATCGGACAGCTCGAAGAGCGCGGCATTCCGCACGAAGAAGCGAAACTGCAAGCGTTCTATCGGATTCAGAAGGCGTAAAGGAGGGAGAAACCATGGGAAAAGCAACAGGATTTATGGAATACTCCCGCCGCGACTGCGAGACGGTCGCGCCGACCGAGAGAATCAAAAACTTCTCCGAATTTCACCCGTCTCTCGACGAGGCGGAGCGTGTCAAACAGGCGGCGCGCTGTATGAACTGCGGCGTCCCGTTCTGTCAGTCGGGATGCGTGTTCGGGGGGATGGTCAGCGGATGCCCCTTGCATAACCTCATCCCCGAGTGGAACGACGAAATCACAAACGGGCATTGGAAAGAAGCGCTTTCCCGCCTGCTCAAAACCAACTGTTTCCCCGAGTTCACGGGTCGGGTCTGCCCCGCGCTCTGTGAGGCGGCCTGCACCTGCGGTCTCGACGGGCAGTCGGTCACCGTCCACGACAACGAGCGCGCCATCATCGAACGCGCGTTTGCGGAAGGATGGATGCAGCCCGAACCTCCCACTCTCCGCAGCGGGAAATGCGTGGCGGTCGTCGGCTCGGGTCCCGCGGGACTGTCCGCCGCCTATTGGCTGAATAAACGCGGACATTCGGTCACCGTCTTCGAGCGGGAAGACCGCTCAGGGGGGCTACTCATGTACGGCATCCCGAATATGAAACTCGATAAGAAGATTGTCGCACGCCGTATTTCCCTCATGGAGGCGGAGGGGGTCACTTTCCGCACCTCCTGTCAGGTCGGTGTTGACATCACGGCGGAGGAACTCACCCGCGACTATGACGCGGTGGTGCTCGCCTGCGGGTCGAAAACGCCGCGTGACCTCACGGTCCCGGGGCGGGACGCGCGCGGGATTCTGTTCGCGGTCGATTATCTCACCGCGGCGACCAAAGCCGTCCTGGGCGGCACTCTCTCGCCGTCCGACAGCGCGGAGAAGAAGCACGTTGTCATCGTCGGGGGCGGCGATACAGGGAATGACTGTGTCGGCACCGCCATTCGGCAGGGGTGCGCCTCGGTCACCCAGCTGGAAATGATGGGGAAACCCCCGATCACTCGTGCCGCGAACAATCCGTGGCCCGAGTGGAAACGGGTGCTCAAAACCGACTACGGTCAGGAAGAGGCGATTGCCGTGTTCGGCGAGGATCCCCGACGTTTCGATACCACCCTGAAAGAAATCTTGAAAGATGAAGAGGGACAGGTCACGGCGGTCGTGACGGTCAGACTCGAAAGCAAACGAGACCCCGAGAGCGGGCGGGTTGTCCGTGTCCCCGTCGCGGGGAGCGAAGAAACACTGCCGTGTGACCTGCTGCTCATTGCCGCGGGATTCGTCGGCTGCGAGAATACACTCACCGACGCGTTCGGGATTGGAAAAACACAGCGCGGAGCCGTGAAAACTTTGTCCCCCGACGGATACGAGACCGAGAGACCCATGGTCTTTGCCGCGGGAGACGCGCGCCGCGGGCAGTCCCTCGTGGTATGGGCGATCGCCGAGGGGCGTGAATGCGCGCAGGCAGTCGACGAGGCGCTGATCTGAGCCAAATCCAAAAAAGTTTTCTTTTCTTGACATGAAACCGGAGAAACGGGTACTATTCTTATGAAGGCACCCGTCTCCGGTTCTTTTTTCGGGTCGGCGACAGGGGTTTTCGCAATCGGATTGTTGATTCTCAAAAAGGAGACAGCCATGAAAAAGATTATTACCGTATTTCTCTCTTTTGTTCTTCTGTTCGCGCTTGTTTCCTGCTCTGCGAAGGACGGGGAACTCGCCCCGTCGGACGCGAGCGGAGGTTCGTTTGCGGACGCGAGCGATATGGGTGGCGCGAGCGGTGCCATGGCGGGCGCAGAGACAGGAGAGCCGACCGCTCCGGGCGATGGCGCAACGGACGGCGATACTCCCGTGAAACCGACACTCCCCGCAGGGCAGTTGACCGCCGCCGAGTGGCGCGACCTCAACCACTTCGAGGACTGGCTCGCGCTCTTCCGTTCGGGGCAGGCCGAGGGCGAGAATGGGGCGTTCTACTCCTATGTCGCCGAGGGCGGAAATACCCTGTGGATGCTCCCCTATCGGGGGCTGGTCACCGTTGAAGTCAAGAACGGCGAGACCCCTTGCACAGGAGCTCATGTCACGCTGGAATGGGGCGAGAGCTCTCGCTATGCCGCGGTGACCGATGCCCGCGGCCTCGCCTACCTCTTCACGGATGGGGAAGAGGGCACACTCACGGTCACGAGCGGTGCGGGCAGTTACAGCGGCGCATGGGCAGGGGAAAGTCTCGTCTCGGTTACGCTGGATCAAAACGAAGAGAAACAAAGTGTCATGGAAATCATGTTCGTCATCGACACGACCGGCTCCATGTCGGATGAACTCCGTTATATTCAGGCGGAGATCGACGATGTGATCGGACGGGTCAAAGAGGCGAACGCAGACGCGACCGTGCGTCTGGCACTCCTCTTCTATCGCGACCAAGGCGACGAGTATGTGACCCGCTATTTCGATTCCACCGAGGACCTCGCCGCGGTGAAAGCCAATCTCGCTGTGCAGACGGCATCGGGCGGCGGCGACTACCCCGAGGCGGTACATACCGCGCTCTCCGAGGCGGTCGCGAAGCAGTGGTCGAGCGGCGCGACGACCAAACTCTTGTTCCATGTTCTCGACGCACCCCCGCACTCTGACGGACAGGTCGCGGACACCTATCGCTCCGCGATTCTCACCGCGGCGGAAAAGGGAATCCGCATCATTCCCGTAGCATCGAGCGGTGTCAATAAAATGACCGAGTACCTGCTCCGCGAGGAGGCACTTCTCACGGGCGGCACCTACACCTTCCTCACAAATGACAGCGGCATCGGCGGGGACCACCTCGCCCCTACCGTGGGAGAATACACCGTCGAATATCTGAACGCCATGCTCGTCCGTCTCATCTGCGAATACTATACCGGTGTAGCGACCCCGCCCGTCCATTGGCAGCAACAGCAGGGATAAGCAATTTGCGCAATACTATCTTTGACAAGGCGCGTCCTCGGACGCGCCTTTTTTCGCGATTGCTCTCGCCATGCGTTTGTGCTATAATGAAAGTACAATTACAAATCGGAGGCATTATCTTGCTCACTCCCAACGGACAGAAAGCACTCGATGGGATTCTTGCGACCATCGACCCGGGCACCCCGCCGCGTCTGCTCTTGCATGGCTGCTGCGCGCCATGCAGTTCCTATGTCATCGAGTATCTTTCCGAATATTTTGACATCACCATTCATTTTTATAACCCCAATATCTTTTCCCGCGAGGAATATGAGAAACGCGCGGAGGAACTCGCGCGCCTGCTCCGCGAGATGCCGCTCGCGCACCCCGTATCGCTCACCGTGCCCGCGTGGGATCACGCGGTCTTTCTCCAAATGGCGCGGGGGCTCGAACAAGTGCCCGAGGGGGGAGAGCGGTGTTTCCGTTGCTATGAGATGCGGCTCACAGCCGCGGCGGAGGAAGCCGCCCGCGGGGGATTCAACTATTTCGCGACCACCCTCACGGTCAGCCCGCTCAAAAACGCCGAGAAGATAAACGAGTTGGGAGAGAGCATCGCGCGGAAGTGGGGGGTCTCCTATCTGCCCTCCGACTTCAAGAAACGCGGCGGGTATCTCCGCACGATTGAACTCTCGCGCACCTATGGGCTCTATCGTCAGGACTTTTGCGGCTGTGAGTTTAGTTTCGAGGCGCGCCACCCTTCGATGACGCCTCTCGCGCCGCCGACGGACGAAAAGATACCGTGACTGCACCCGCGAGAAACCGCAAGAAAAACCGCGAGAGAATCCGTACATCTTTCCCAAAATAGACTTGCTTTCTCGCTTTTTCTATGGTAAAATCGAAATAAGAAAGTAAGCGCGAGCGCGCGTGCGCTCGCGTGCGATAAGGCGCCGTCTCTCGGCGGCACCGAGATTTTAAGGGGGATACCGATGAAAAAACACCTACTCCGCTTGCCTGCGCTGTTACTGGTTCTCGCCATGCTGTTTTTGTCGCTCGCGTCTTGCAGTTTTTCGTTCGGGGGTAACGGCGGCAACGACGGTTCCGAAGACGGTAAAGACGATGAGAATGACACGCCCGCGGGACCGCAGGTGGTTTTGAACGAGGTCTGCGCCAAGAACACCTATTATCGCGACCCGACCGATCGCGAGACCTATGACTGGATCGAACTCTATAATACGACCGAGCATGAGATCTCCCTCAAAGACTGGGGGATTTCCGACCGTCAGGATAAGGTCAAACATATCTTTACCGAGGACATCACCATTCCCGCCTACGGGTTCCTCATTCTGTGGGCGTGCGGTGAGGAATGCATGAGCGGGAAGGCGAGCGGCGGCATTTATCTCCCGTTCTCGCTTTCCAAGACGGGCGAAGATGTCTTCCTCTTCTCCACGCGCGGCGCGCTCGTCCATTCGCTCTCGGTGCCGGAGCTGGGGGACAATATCTCGTTCGGCTACTCGAAGGATGGGCGAGGCGACCTCGTCAAAATGCTCCCTTCTTTCGGCGAGACCAACGATGACGCGGCAGCTGCGCTCGCGCTGGACAGCTCGGTCGCCACGTTTTCCCATGAGAGCGGCTTTTACGACAATATGTTCACCCTGAAAGTCAGCGTGCCTGCCGGATATACCGTTTACTATACCGATGACAGCACCATTCCCACGACGGCGTCCGCACAGTTCCCCGCGGGGGGATTGACGATACGGGACGCGACCGAAAAACCCAATGTATACAGCACCATGTACACCGGGATTCTCGAACAGAGCTATGTCGGGTATTCCAAGATTTACGGGGTCGCGCGCAGCAATTTCAAAGTGGATAAATGCACCGTCCTGCGGTTCCGCGTGGTGAATCCCGAGGGACTTGAGACCGAGGTCATCAACAAATCCTTTTTTGTCGGGAGTCAGTTCCGCGGTGCGACCGACGGGTATGCGGGAATGTCGGTGGTCTCGCTCGTCACCGACCCCGATAATCTCTACGGACAGCAGAATGGGTTGTTCATCAACTCTAAGTATTGGACGAAGACCAATGATGAGCGCCCCGTGAATTTCACTTATTTCGATGCCGATAAGAACTTCTCGTTCGACCAGAATGTCGGGATGCGGCTCCATGGGACCTCGACCCGCGGGTATAATCAGAAGAGCATGACCATCTTTGCCCGTAAGAAATACGGCTCGGGCGACTTCAAGAAGTCGGTGCTCGGCGGGGTCGACACCTGCGGCTCTCTTGTGCTCCGCACCGACGGCGTCACCAAATTGCAGGAAGGATTCTTGCAGTCTTTTGTCTCGGATAGAGCACTCTCGACCTGTGACTATGTGCCGACCGTGGTCTTTGTGGACGGCGAGTACTACGGTGTCTTCAATATGATGGAGCGTTTCTCTGAGGACTACGCCGAGGCGCACTACGGGGTCGACGGCGACAATGTCTATGTCGTCAAGAAAGGGAGCGAGGGAAATGTGAGCGGCGCTTTGAACGCGTATCAGAGCACCTTTATCGCTCCGCTTTCCGCCGATCTCACAAAAGCGTCGAACTGGGAGACCCTCGTCTCCTGCGTCGATGTACAGAGTCTCGCCGATATCATCGCGGCACAGTTGATTCTCTGTAACATGGACTGGTCGTTTAGGCAGAATATCGCCTTTTGGCGCGTGATCGACCCCTCGAAAGAGGATCCGACCAACCCCTACGCCGACGGAAAGTGGCGCGCCGTCCTCTATGACCTCGACTTCGCCGCAGGATGCTGGAAACCGGTGGCAAACTGGGCGGGTAGAAACGGCAAGAACCTCGATTCGTATATTTTTACCGCCGAAAGCAATGCGTTTACCGCCCATATGCCCTTTGCGGGCGGACCCATCGGGGAGGACGCATATTTCACAAACTTGGTCTCGAACTCCGCGTTCCGTCTGCTCTTCGCCCGCACCTATCAGGACCTCTGCAATGTGAACTTTTCTCCCGAGGAATCGGTTGCAAAGACCGAGGCGGCAATCGACCGCATCAAGTATTCCATGAGGAAGCATTTCAGACGGTTCGGTGTCCCCGTCACCGCGTATTTGTCCGGCAGTAAGGATGGGAACTCGGACTCCGACTGGAGAGTCGGCACCTATTTCGGCGGTTATAAACCCGTGAACGGCGCGCCGCCGCTCGAAATCTCCGCGGACGCATGGGTGCGGGAGATGCAGTTCCTCGTCGACTTTTTCCGCGACAGGAGCGGGTACGCCATGACCCATCTCGGGTCCTATCTCGGCTTTACGGGAACACAGAAGACCGTGACCCTCTCGGTGAGCGACCCCGCGGGCGGGACGCTTCTACTCAACGGCGTGACGAACGTCCCTCTCACGGACGGGACTTGGCAGGGCAGCTACTTCACCGATTGCACCGTCACCGTGACCGCGGTCGCGGCAGAGGGGTATCACTTCACGGGTTGGACGGTCTCGGGGGCGACTCTCTCGTCTTCGACCGATGCCGTCACCACCGTCTCTTTCTCCGACAACTTTACCTTGACGGCAAATTTCGCTCCCAACTGATGGGGACCGCGTAACTACGGGAGGGATCCTATGAAACGAACGCGTATCTTGGCTCTGCTCTTGGCGCTTCTGTTACTTGCGACTTGTCTCTTCTCCTGCGGCGGACCCTCGGATCTCCCGATTCCGCCCGACGATGATGACGACACCTCTTCCGTCAAGAAACCCGGCGCGGGCGATACCGCCGACGATGGAGACGCGAGCGGGGAGATCACCGAGCTCCCGTGCACCGTTGTGATTAACGAAGTCGCGTCCAAAAACGACACCGAGGCGGCACCCGACGGCGGGTACTACGATTGGATTGAGCTTTATAACGGCGGCGACGAAACGGTCGACCTCTCGGGATGGGGGCTCTCCGACGGAAAGAAAGACCTGCGGAAATTCGTGTTTCCGAACGGGACGACCCTCGCCGCAGGCGCGTATCTCGTGATTTGGGCGGACGGTTTAGGCGACGACGGCTCGTCCCGCACGGGGCTCTATGCCGCATTCGGCATCTCCTCCGACGGCGAGACTGTTTACCTCTCGGACACGGAAGGGAATCTGCGGGCGCGTCTCGCGGTGCCCGCCCTCCGCAAGAATACCACCTACGGACGCGCGACCGACGCGTCGGAAGTGTTCGCCACCCTGTCTCCGACCCCCGGGCAGACCAATGACGGCGCGGTCACGCTCCTCGCCGCATCGGTTTTGTCGTTTACCCACGAGAGCGGCTTCTATGCGGAGGATTTTGACCTCGGCATTTCCGCGCCCGACGGCTATACGATTTACTACACCACCGATTGTACCGACCCCGCGACCTCTCCGACCGCGAGCCGCCTGAAATATGACGGTACCGTGCGGATTACCGACCCCTCGGGCGCGCTCACCCATTCCGCCGCATACTTTGCCGCGCTCGGGGAGAACAAGACCGATACTTCGTATGTCGATCAGTGCTTTGTCCTCCGCGCCTGCGCGAAGGACGCAGACGGAAATCAGACGGTGACCGTCACCAAGAACTATCTCGTCGGGAAGAACGACCGCGCCGACCTCACGGGCATCCCGACTGTCATGCTGACGACCGATGCAACACGCATTTACGGCGAGGACGGACTCTTTACCCGGTATAAAATCGAAGGACTCGAAGAGCAGGTCAATCTGACTTTCCTCTCGTCCGACGGCACCTATTCGTTTGACCAGGAGGTCGGGATCAGCATCCGCGGCTCCTCGACCCGCGGCTCCGCACAGAAGAATCTGAATGTGGTCGCCCGCAGTGCCTATGACGGAAACTCGGTTTTCAAAGAGAATCCGTTCCCCGATGTCGCGTACACCAAGGGCGTGGTGCTCCGCCACGATAACATGAGCAGTATGTTGCCGGGGCAGGGGTATATTCAAGACATTGTGTCGAACAGGGATATTGTGACGCAGAACTCGTTCTATGTTACGGTCTTCCTCGACGGGGAATACTTCGGGCTGTATAACCTCTACGAGCGCGTGAACGACGATTTCCTCGGCGCGCACTATGGGGTCGACCCCGACCATGTGGAGATCGTCAAATTCGGACGCGAGAGCGATACCCCGGGCGCGGTCGATGCTTATAAGAGCGCCATGACCTACCTCAAAACCGCCGACCTCACCAAAGCCGAGAATGTCGCGAAACTCGAAGAGGTAATCGACCTCGATAGTCTGATTGACCTGTGGTGCGTACAGACCTACCTCGATAACGGGGATTTCACCATGTCGCAGAATATCTCGGCGTGGCGGGTCTCCGACCCCTCGCTTGAAGGCCCCGCGAACCCCTACGCCGACGGCAGATGGCGGTTCATCATTTTTGACCTCGACTATACCCTGTGCGGGAACGGTGTATCGGCGAAAGAAGCGTATAAGCGTAATACCTTCACCGCGAAACCCAAGAACTCGGCAATTCCGACCGCGTTTTCCGAATGGGCGGAAGTCGCGAACTTCATGAAGAGTGAAGACCTGCGGATAAGGTTCGGACGGGCGTTTCTGACGGTGATGGAAGAATGCGACTATGAGACGGTTGTCAAACCCATCCTTGACGCGCAGCTCGCCTTCGTCAAGACGCATGGGGGCATCTACCTCCATCGCTACAATTATAAGAGCAGCTCGGGCAGTATTCGCGATGTCGAGTCGTTTGATCGGTACACGAAATACCAGTACGACTTTTGGATGAATCGCGCGGCGTATATCGAGGAGTACCTGCTCGATTATCTCGGGCTCACCATGTCCGAGCTCATATGACGATGATCCCCCGGCTTTTCGGGCGGCGGTACACCCGCCGCCCCCTCTTTTGGGGAAAACAGAATATAGGAGGTTACCATGACCTATCGGGAACTTTTGGATACCATTGAAGAACTCAGAAAAACCTATAACGCCTTTGCCGTCGCCATCGACGGCATGACGGGAGCGGGGAAGACTACGCTCGCCGCCCACCTCTCCAAGAAATACGGCGCCCCCGTCGTCCATCTCGACGACTTTCGCCTGCCCCTCTCCGAGCGGAAACCCGATTGGGAGACCATCCCGGGCGGCGAAATGGATTTTGAGCGGTTCGACGAGGAGATCGTGACCCCGTGGCTGACGAAGAAACCGCTCGTGTATAGCGTGGTCGACCCCAAGAGCGGGGAAATCACCGAGCGCCGCGCGCTTCCCGACGGGCAAATGTTTCTGTTCGAGGGCACCTACGCGCTCCATCCGCTCATCCGTGATTTCTACGATCTCCGTCTGTTTATGAAAGTGGACGGGCAAGTGCAGGCGAACCGTTTGGCAAAAGGTGGGACGCCCGCGGACGCATCGACGCTCGCCCGCGAGAACGAGTATTTTGTCGGTTATATGACCGAATTGCTTGCCGACGGCGTTTTGGACGGTGAGATTCCGTTCCCCGAGGAACTCGTGGAGAAAAAGTAACTTTTGTGCAACATTTCCAACACCTTGCACGAATATTTGTTTATTATGTATTGACATGCGAGTGTCTGCATGCTAAAATAGGAATCGAACTGTTCCTATCGGATTCGAGGCGTTTTCTATGGATTTGTTTTTGAGTTTGGGAATTGCGCTCCTCGCGGGACTCTTTTTGTCCCGTTTGGCGAAGGTGCTTTCGTTGCCCGCCGTGACCGCGTATCTGGTCGCGGGCGTGATTCTGGGACCGTATGTTTTGGGACAACTCGCGAAGGTTTCCGCGTTCTCTTGGCTGAGTCATCTCTTTTTGACCGACCCCGAGAAGCTGGGGAGCCTCCATGTCATCACTGAAGTCGCACTCGGTTTCATCGCCTTCTCCATCGGGAGTGAATTTCGCTGGTCGTGTCTCAAACAGACCGGGAAACAGGCGGCGGTGGTCGGTACGGTACAGGCGGTCGTGACCACGGTCGTCGTCGATGTCGTTCTCATCGTCTTGCATTTCCTGTTCCCGCAGGTGATTTCGATTGCGTCCGCTTTGGTGCTCGGTGCCGTCGCAGCCGCGACCGCTCCCGCGACCACCTTGATGGTGGTACAGCAGTATAAGGCGAAGGGACCACTCACCTCGATTCTTCTGCCCATCGTTGCCCTCGACGACGCGGTAGGTCTTGTGCTCTTCTCGATCTCGTTCGGAGTCGCGAAGGCACTCGAGGACGGGGTCATCGACCTTGTCTCGGTGATAGTGAACCCCATCATCGAGATTGTTTGCTCCCTCTTGCTCGGACTTTTGATGGGTCTGCTCTTTACATGGAGCGAGAAGTTCTTTCACTCCCGCTCGAAGCGACTGTCCATCTCGGTGGCGTTCGTGTTCCTCACGGTCGGTTGCTCGACCATCACGATTCCGCTCGGACGGGTCGAGATCGCGTTTTCGAGCTTGCTCTCGTGCATGATGCTCGGACTCGTCTTCTGTAACATCTGCGACTTCTCGGAAGAACTCATGGATCGACTCTCCCGCTGGACGGGACCCCTCTATGTCCTGTTCTTCGTGTGCAGCGGTGCCGCGCTGAACTTGACGGTGTTCGGGAACCTCGGCGTGGTGATCTGCGGGCTCGCCTATGTCATTTTCCGCATGGTAGGGAAGTATTTCGGGAACTATTTCGGCGCCAAAGTCATGAAGTGCGAACCCTCGATTCAGAAGAACCTCGGGATCGCCATGTTCCCGCAGGCGGGCGTTGCGCTCGGTATGGCGACCGTTGCGGCGACAGGTCTCCAAGAGAATGGGGAGTTCATTCAGATGATTATCCTCTTCGGCGTTCTGATCTATGAACTGTTCAGTCCGATGCTCAGCAAAATGGCGCTCATGCGCGCGGGCGATATTCAGCCGGAAGAGCGGAAGTCTTCGCGCGGACATATCGGTTAAGTGCTTTTTGAGTTGTATCTTTCTTTGTTTTCCTAAAAATATAAATAGAAAAAAGGAGTACTTCGTATGAAAAAGGTTACCAAAACCGCGACCTATGATACCGAGACCGCTACCCTTGTGAAAAAGGTGACTGTCGGTTCTTTCGGTGAGACCACCGGCTATGAGGAATCCCTCTATGTCACCGATGACGGGAAATACTTCCTGTATGTGAACGGCGGCGCGGATTCCAAACACCCCACGGAAGAGATCAAGGCACAGTGCACCGTCGTCAACGCTTGGAAAAAAGCGAACCTGTAAGATAGGTACGACACCTACATGACCGAACGCACGACAGGTTGCCTGTCGGGGAGTCAGAAACCCGGCGGATACCCCGCGTGTCGCGGCTCAAAAAAGCGCCCATGCGGGCGCTTTTTTTGCTTTGTGTTTTGCTTATTCCTCCGGGAAAGCTTCTCTGGCGGTGTAGTGGGTGTGGAGCAGCTCGTGAGCACGGTGGGAATTCGGCTCGCCGAGGAACTCATCGTAAAGCTGCTGTATCTGTGTGTTGCGGTAGCTTTGGCGGATGGTGGAGCGCTCGTCCTCAGAATAAAGGGCGGCGGCGCGTTTTTCTTTATAGGTATCAAGGATGTCGGGCTTTTCGTTCGGGAGGAAGCAGGTGCGCACATAGGGCTGGCCGCCGCCGTTTATGCAGCCGCCGGGGCAGCCCATAATCTCGATGAACTGATATTTGCTCTTGCCGGCGCGGATTTCGTCCATAAGCACCTTGGCGTTTTTCATGCCGTGGGCAACGGCAACATTGATGGGCGTGCCGTTTATGCTGATGGAGGCCTCTTTTATGCCGTCGAAGCCGCGAACAGCCTCAAAGGTGATTGCGTCGTGATCCATTCCGGTGATGGTGTGGTAGACGGTGCGGAGCGCCGCTTCCATAACGCCGCCGGTGACGCCGAATATAACGCCCGCTCCTGAAGCTTCGCCCACAAGGTCGCGGTCGAAATCTTCGTCGGGAAGGCGTGCAAACTGAATACCGGAGCGCTTGATAAGGTCGCCGAGCTCGCGGGTGGTAAGCACCGCGTCAACGTCGCGGACGCCCTCCACTTCCATTTCGGGGCGTTCCTTTTCAAATTTCTTGGCGGTGCAGGGCATAATGGAAACGACGAACACGTCCTTGGGGTCGTAGCCCATTTTTTTGGCGTAATAGGACTTGATGATTGCGCCCTGCATCTGGTGGGGTGACTTGCAGGTGGAAAGGTGGTCAAGCAGGTCGCCGTAATAGGTTTCGCAGTAGTTTATCCAACCGGGAGAGCAGGAAGTTATCATAGGAAGAGCGCCACCGTTCTGCAGACGGCGGAGCAGCTCCGTTCCCTCTTCCATAATGGTAAGGTCGGCGCCGAAATCGGTGTCGAAAACCTTTTCAAAGCCAAGGCGGCGGAGCGCCGCTACCATTTTGCCGGTGACGGGAGTGCCTATTTTCATGCCGAATTCTTCGCCGAGGGCGGCGCGAACCGCCGGCGCTGTCTGAACGATAACGTGGCGGCCTTTTGCCATGGCTTCGTCGACTTTATCAATTTCGGATTTGAGCATAAGAGCGCCGGTGGGGCAGACGGAAACGCACTGGCCGCAGAGTATGCAGGGGGATT
>JAQYLJ010000067.1 GCA_028720145.1 Clostridia bacterium | reverse complement strand
CATGTGCGGATTTTTACCCACCGACCCCGACAATACATCAAGAGAAATGTGGCTTATGGGGTCTCTCGGTGTCCGCGACCCAGGGGCCGGGCGCGCCCTGCCCGCCCCCTCTCCGACGGAAAAACGCCCGCCGAAGCGGGCGTTCTCGAAACCCAAAAACCTCTGTTTTTACGGCGACACGCGGTTTTTTGATCGGCATCCCGGCGGGCTGTGCTCGCGCCGTTTCGCGTCACCGCAGAGCGGTCTGTTTATCCCTCGTAGGCGGTATCCGCCGAGAGAGATGCCGCCTTCGAGGACTCGGAGATATAGTCCATCGGGTCGACCGAGACCCCCGCCACCGTCATCTCGAAGTGGAGGTGCGGCTCATCCGCCATCTCGGAAATTGCGGTCTCCCCGACGCACCCGATGACCTGTCCGCACTTTACCGACGCGCCGACCGTGATACCCTCTGCGAGTTCCGCCGACAGGTTCGCATAGACCGTGACACCCTCCCCGTTATGGGAGATCTTCACGGTTTTCCCGAGCAGGGGATCGTCCAGAATCTCGGTGACCGTCCCGTCTGCCGCCGCCATCACCGACGCGCCGAGCGCGGTGGAAATGTCGATGCCGCGATGCACCCGCCAATCGTCGTTGGTCTGCGAGAAGACCAGCGTATCGAGGTCATGCCGCTTGGTGACAAGACCGACGGCGGGAGAGACGAATTCCGGCAGGATGGCGGAGATATCGACGACCGGCGGTTCATTGTCTTGATCGTTCGGCACCGACACCGCAGGCACATCGTCCGCGGGCAGAATATCATCCTGTCGGAGAGAGAGGAGCACCCCGGTGAGAATGGCACCCAAGCACAGAACGGCGGCAGCCGTTACGAAGAGGATGCGATTGGCTTTCACACGGTTCTTTTCTTTTTTGGGCTGATTTTTGTTTTCCATGGTTACAATCCTTTCGCTGAATGTAACCCTATTTTTTCCCTCGGTGGGGAATTTATACAGGGGCGGCGCAAAAAAGAAGAGTTTTCCGCCGCGCGGCAGTGTCCGCCCGTTTGCCCCGCCCGAAAAAGCACAAAAAGACAGAGGAAAAACCGAGGGGCGGGGTTTTCATTTTCAAAAAAATATGTTATACTATATAAGATAGTCTTTCGGGGTATTTTTTTACCCGAAATGCGGAGAGGGAGGAAACCGAGATGGCAGAACAAATCTTCAAACTTGTCAGTCCTTTTGCCCCGACGGGCGACCAGCCCGAAGCCATCGACGGCCTCGTGCGCGGCATCGAAGAAGGGCGGCAGTACCAGACCCTGCTCGGCGTGACCGGGTCGGGGAAGACCTTCACGATGGCGAATGTCATCGCGCGGTGTAACCGCCCCGCCCTGATTTTGGAGCCGAACAAGACCCTCGCCGCGCAGATTTGCTCCGAGTTGCGGGCGTTCTTTCCCGAGAACGCGGTGGACTATTTTGTTTCCTACTATGACTACTACCAGCCCGAGGCGTATATCCCCGGAAAGGATATGTATATTGAAAAGGACGCGATGGTGAACGACGAGATCGACAAACTCCGTCACAGCGCGACCTCCGCGCTCTTTGAGCGGCGGGATGTCGTCATTGTCGCCTCGGTCTCCTGTATCTATTCGCTCGGCGACCCGACCGAGTATCAGCATCTTCTCATTTCCCTGCGCCCGGGGCTTGCCATGACGCGGGAATACCTGATTCGCCGTCTCGTCGCCATCGGCTATGAGCGCAACGACATTGATTTCCAGCGAGGTCGCTTCCGCGTCCGCGGCGATACGGTGGAGATTCTCCCCGCCTCGTCGGGCGACCGCGCGATACGGGTGGAATTTTTCGGGGATGAGATCGACCGTCTGACCGAAATCAGGACCGTGACGGGAGAACTTTTGCAAGAGCTCTCGTTCGCCGCCATCTTCCCCGCCACGCATTACGCCGTCTCAGACGAGAAACGCGAGGGGGCGCTCGAAGAAATCGAGCGCGAGATGCGCGAGCGGGTGGAATTTTTCAAAAGCCAAAATAAACTGCTCGAAGCACAGCGCATCGAAGAACGCACGAAATATGACCTCGAGATGCTCCGTGAGGTCGGATTCTGCTCCGGGGTGGAGAACTACTCTCGGGTGCTCTCGGGGCGGACGGCAGGCTCCACGCCCTATACCCTGCTCGACTACTTCCCGCGGGACTTCATCACTTTTGTGGACGAGTCCCATGTCATGCTCCCACAGGTGCGGGGGATGTCGGGCGGCGACACCGCGCGCAAGCGGAATCTCGTGGACTACGGCTTCCGTCTCCCCTCGGCATACGATAACCGACCGCTCTATTTTGAGGAGTTTGAAGCCAAACTCGGACAGACCGTCTTTGTCTCGGCGACCCCGGGTCCCTATGAGAAAGAACACGCTTCGCAGACCGTCGAGCAGATCATCCGCCCGACCGGGCTTGTCGACCCCGAGATTTTCGTCCGTCCCATCGAGGGGCAGGTCGATGACCTGATAGGCGAGATCCGAGAGGTCACCGCACGGGGGGACAAGGTGCTCGTCACCACCCTGACGACCAAGATGGCAGAGGACCTGACCGAATACCTCTCGACCCAAGGCATCAAGGTCAAATATATCCATCACAATGTCGAGACCATCGAGCGCATGGAAATCATCCGAGACCTGCGGCTCGGGCTCTTCGATGTCCTGGTGGGCATCAATTTGCTCCGCGAGGGGCTGGACATCCCCGAGGTCTCGCTCGTCGCCATCCTCGATGCGGACAAAGAGGGGCTGTTGCGCTCCGAGACCTCTCTCATCCAGACGGTCGGGCGCGCCGCACGGAATGTCAACGGCAGAGTGATTATGTACGCGGACACCGTCACCCGCTCGATGAAGGCGGCGATCGGCGAGACCAACCGACGCAGAGCCATTCAGTCCGCCTACAACGAGGCGCACGGCATCACGCCGCAGACGGTCTCCAAGGCGGTCCGAAGCGTCATTGAAATCGGGCGCAAGAAAGCCGAAGAAGAAGCCGAGCAGGCGGTACCGAAGCGCAAGAAACTCACGCACGACGAGCGCGCGGCACTCATCCTCCGCATGACAAAAGAAATGCAGGACTGCGCTTCTCACCTCGACTTCGAGCGAGCGGCGTATCTCCGCGACCAAATCAAAAAACTACGGGATCAATCGTAATATGTCAAAAGAGACCATCATCGTGCGTGGTGCGCGCACCAACAATCTGAAAAATATCAGCGTCGACATTCCCCGCGACAAACTGGTGGTATTCACCGGGCTGTCGGGGTCGGGGAAATCCACCCTCGCGTTCGAGACCATTTACGCAGAGGGGCACCGTCGGTTCGTCGAGTCCCTCTCCTCCTACGCGCGGCAGTTCCTCGGACAGATGGACAAACCCGATGTCGACCTCATCGAGGGGCTCTCCCCCGCCATCTCCATCGAGCAAAAGACCACCTCCAAGAACCCGCGCTCGACGGTCGGGACGGTCACCGAGATTTACGACTACCTCCGTCTGCTCTATGCCCGCGTGGGGACGCCCCATTGTCCCGTCTGCGGGAAAGAGATCACCCAGCAGTCGCTCGACCAGATTCTCGACCGCATCATGCGACTCCCCGAGGGGACGCGCTTCATGGTGCTCGCGCCCGTGGTGCGCGCCCAAAAAGGGATGCACGAAAAGGTCCTCACGGACGCCAAAAAGGCGGGCTATGTCCGCGTGCGCGTCGACGGGTCTCTTTACGACCTCTCGGAAGAAATCACGCTTGATAAGAATCTCAAGCACTCCATTGATATCATCATCGACCGCTTGGTGTTGAAGCCCGAGATCCGCTCTCGGCTCGGGGAGTCGGTCGAGAACGCTCTGCGTCTAACGGACGGCAGAGTGACGGTCGCTCTCGTACCGCGCGAGGGAGAAGAAGAGAGGGAACTCGAGTTTTCTCAGAAATACGCCTGTGAAGAGCATCAGATTTCGTTCGGGGAGCTCGAACCCGCCATGTTCTCGTTCAACAATCCGCTCTGCGCCTGCCCGCGCTGTGCGGGGCTCGGGGAGATGCCGGTCATCTCGGAGAAGAAACTCATCCCCCATCCCGAACTCTCGCTCCGTCAGGGTGCCCTCGCGGCAAACGGGTTCAAGACCATGGACGAGCACTCCTATACGGGTCCGCTCGTCGTCGAAGTGGGGAAAGCGTACGGGTTTACGCTCGACACTCCGCTCTCCGACTACACGCCCGCGCAGAGAAAAGTCCTGCTTTGGGGCACGGGAGACCGGGAATACGAATGCCTGCGCTGGTTCGGGAAAACACCGAAAAACGCCGTCACCACTTTCGAGGGCATCATCCCCACCATTGAGCGCCGCATGACGCAGGCGGGTATGTACGGCGACTACTATCAGCAATTCATTGAGGACGCCCCCTGTCCCGACTGCCACGGCGCACGGCTGAACGATACCATGCTCGCCGTCACGGTCGGCGGCAAAAATATCGACGAGGTCTGTCGGATGTCGGTCGGGCATTTGATTCCCTTTTTCGAGAATCTTCATTTCGACGACTCGCGCGAAAAGATCGCGCACGATATCGTCACGGAAATCAAAAAGCGCTTGAGATTCCTCTCCTCGGTGGGTCTTGACTACCTGACCCTCGCGCGGAAGGCGGGAACCCTCTCGGGCGGCGAAGCACAGCGGATTCGCCTCGCGACCCAAATCGGCTCTGCGCTCGTCGGGGTGCTCTATATCCTCGATGAGCCGAGCATCGGGCTCCATCAGCGCGACAACGGGAAACTGATTAAGACCCTGTGCAGTCTCCGCGACCTCGGGAATACCGTGATCGTGGTCGAGCATGACGAAGAGACCATGGAGGCGGCGGATTATATCGTCGATATCGGTCCCGGCGCAGGGATTCACGGCGGTGAAGTCGTGGTCGCGGGTACCCCGCAGGAGGTCGCCGCCTGTCAGACCTCGCTCACGGGGGACTACCTCTCGGGCAGACGCAAGATCCCCGTTCCGACCACCCGCCGCACGGGGAACGGGAAATTTCTCACCGTGCGGGGCGCGCGGGAGAACAACTTAAAGTGCCTGACGGTGAAATTCCCGCTCGGGTGTTTCATCTGCGTGACCGGTGTCTCGGGGTCGGGGAAATCCACGCTCGTCAACACCTGTCTCGAACGCACCCTCGCACGGGAACTGAACGGCGCGGTCACCTATCCCGGTCTCTGCGACGGGGTGGACGGTCTCGACGCACTCGATAAAGTCATTCACATCGACCAGAGCCCCATCGGGCGCACCCCGCGCTCCAATCCCGCGACCTATACAGGCGTGTTCAACGATATTCGCGACCTGTTCGCGAAGACCCCGGACGCGAAAGCCAAGGCGTACGGCCCCGGGCGTTTCTCGTTCAATATCCGCGGCGGGCGATGCGAGGCGTGTCAGGGAGACGGCGTGAAGTGTATCGAGATGCACTTCCTGCCCGATGTCTATGTCAAGTGCGATGTCTGTAACGGTATGCGCTATAACCATGACACCCTCGATGTGCGGTATAAAGGCAAGAACATTTACGAGGTCCTCGAAATGACCATCGAGGAATCCCTCGCATTCTTTGACAGCGTGCCGCAGATACGGCGGAAGATACAGACTCTCTGCGATGTGGGGCTGGGATACCTCAAACTCGGGCAGTCCTCCACCACCCTCTCGGGGGGCGAGGCACAGCGGGTCAAACTCGCGACCGAACTCGCGCGGCGCTCGACCGGCAAAACCGTCTATATCCTCGATGAGCCCACGACCGGACTGCACACCGCGGATGTGGCGCACCTCATCGAGATTCTGAACCGCCTCGTCGACAGCGGGAATACCGTCATCGTCATCGAGCACAACCTCGACCTCATCAAGACCGCCGACTACCTCATCGACCTCGGTCCCGAGGGCGGGGACGGCGGCGGGACGCTGGTCGCGTGCGGCACCCCCGAAGAGGTGGCGGAGAACCCCGCCTCGTTCACGGGCGTGTATCTCAAAAAGAAACTGAACTGAAAAACGGGGTCACCCCCGAACGGAACAAAAAACGGAAACAGAACGAAAAAAGAAACGGCAGAGGAAAACAACATGGTAACGGTGAAAATCAAGAAAATCGACCCCCGTGCGTCCTGTCCGACTTACGCGACCGCGGGTGCGGCAGGCGCGGATCTCTGTGCGCTCCTCGACGCGCCCCTCACCCTCTCGCCCGGAGAGACGGCATTCGTGCATACCGGGCTCGCCATTGAACTCCCCGACGGGTACGCGGGATTCGTCTACCCGCGGAGCGGGCTGTCCTCCAAGCGGGGACTTGCCCCTGCGAATAAAGTGGGGGTCATAGACCCCGACTACCGCGGAGAGATTCTTGTCGCGCTCCACAATCACGGGACGGCACCCGCGACGGTCGAGGACGGCGAGCGCATCGCGCAGTTGGTGGTCGCGCCGTTCCTCCATGTGGATTTTGAAGAGGCGGACGACCTCTCGGATACACAGCGCGGAGCCGGTGGCTTCGGCTCCACGGGGACGGGCGTCCCCGCCGCGGACGCGGGAGAGCAAAAGACAGAAGAACCCCTCGCGCAAATCCCCGATGCGGCGAAACTCCGTGAAGAAGCGATTGCCCTCTACCACGGCATGGGCGCGCCGTTTGACCGTCGGGCGGCAGTCGAGAAACTGAAAGAAGCCGCGGACGCGGGAGACATTCTCTGCCGCGCACGGCTGGCGTACCTCCAATGTATCGGCGATGAGATCGCGGGCATTCCCGTCAATCGCGAGGAGGGCGAGCGGGAACTCCGCCCCCTGCTCTCCGCACTGGAAGCCGAGGTCAATGCCGAGGTCCCCGACGCGATGCTCCTCTGGGGGAATCTCCTCGTCGATGGTGCCGGCGTCGAGAAAGACGACCACCGCGCGGCGGAACTCTATTACCGCGCGACCGAACTCGGGTATGCCCCCGCGGCGAACGCCCTCGGGCAATGTTACAGTTTCTCGGTCGGTGTCCGCATGGACGCGGTGCGCGCGGTGGGATGCTATCGCCGTGCGGCAGAGGCGGGATTTGCCCCCGCGCAGTTCCATCTCGGGGTCTGCTATTTTGACGGGCAAGGGATCAGGCAGGACCGCACCGAGGCGGCGAAATGGTATGCCGCCGCGGCAGAACAGGAATACGCCCCCGCCCAGTACACTTTGGGGCGGCACTATTCGCAGATTATGAACGGCGTGGAGAACGACCTCGCCAAAGGCGTGACATGGCTGACGCGTGCCGCCGAACAGGGGCTCGTGCGTGCGATGACCTATCTCGCCGATATCTACCACCACGCGGGGACGAACGAGGGCGACCTGCGCGCCGCGAGATGGTATGCCGAAGCCGCGGAGCGCGGCGACCTCTACGGCATGAAGCAGTATGCCCTCTATTTGGAGACCGGTCGCGGCGGGGTCGCGCGCGACCCAGAGCGCGCAAAAGCCCTCCTCCTCGCCGCCGCGAAAGGCGGCCTCAAAGAGGCGGAACTCCTCCTCCGCGACCGCCACGGGAAAATCTAAATCCGAAAACCCATACATAGAAATAGGGGATTTCAAGTGAACAAATGCTTGACAGTCCCCCAAAAAGAAAAGGCAACCGCGGGGTTGCCTTCTTTTTCTTGTGTTTTCTTTCATTGTCTTAACCGCAGACCTTTTGGGTAGTGGTTCTTCGCGGTGCCCGAGACGACCTTGATGCCGCCGAGCGGGCATCCCGCGACCGTGACGACCGCCCAGCCGTCGGGGAGGTCACAGGGGATCGTCTCGCCGCGCAGATATGCGCCGAGGCGCGGGTCGGTGGGGGATAGTTCGAGCTTGCGGGCGAAGTACTTGCCGTATGCCGAGAAGAGGTAATGCCCGGGGACAAGTCTCGCTTTCTCGACCGTCCCCGCGTACACCCCGCGGGCGTATGTCTGTTTGGGGACGAGGGGGATGTCCTCTGCGAGAAGGGAAATCCCGTCCTTAAAGCGGCGCGGCACAGGCAGGGCGCGGGGGTCGATGCCCGCTCCCGCAAGAAAGTCTTTCCACGCCTTTTCTTCCTCGTTCGTGAGGGGTGCCGCATCCAAGGCATCTCTCTCTTTTTTCTTGTTCTGCGTGGGGAGCGGGGTGTCTGTCGCACGCACGAACTTCGCCATGAATTGCCCCTCGCCGGGGGCGGTATGGGGATAGGCGCGGCGGGCGTATCGCGCGACCTCTTTCGCGCGGGGTTCCTCGCTTACGGGATAGGCGGGGGCAGTCACTCCCTCGACACTCTCCGGCACTTTTTCGAGCGAAAAATCGGGGTGCCGCGCGAGGAAATACAGAACCGTCTCCTCGTTTTCCTCGACCGAGAAGGTGCAGGTCGAATAGACCAGTCGCCCGCCGGGGCGTACCGTCTCGGATGCGCGGTCGAGGATCTGTCTTTGGCGCGCGGCACACGCGCGGACATTCTCTTCACTCCACTCCGAGATGGCGGCGGGTTCGCGGCGGAAAAGTCCCTCGCCCGAGCAGGGCGCGTCTACCAGTACCGCGTCAAAGAATGCGGGATAGATCTTGGCGACAGTCTCCGCGTCGGCATTCGTCACGACGGCGTTCGTCACGCCCATGCGTTCGAGATTCCCCGCGAGGACGACCGATCGGCTCGTGACATATTCATTCGCCACGAGCACCCCGCGCCCCGCGAGTCGGTTCGCTATCTCGGTGGATTTCCCCCCGGGCGCGGCACAGAGGTCGAGCACGCGCTCTTCGGGCTCGACTTCGAGACAGACGACGGGGAGCATGGCGGACGGCTCCTGCATATAGAACGCACCCGCGTGGTGCAAGGGGTTCCCCCCGACCGTCCCCGAGTCGAGGTAGTAGAAACAGTCCTGTGCGAACGGGGTCGGGCGCACCGCATCTCCCAAGAGCGCGGCGAGTTCTTCGCTCGCAATCTTCGCGAGCCCCGCGTGTAAACCTCTTGCCGCGGGCAAGTCATACGCCGCGAGAAAGCGGGGATAGTCCTCCCCAAGCAGTCGTTCCATGCGAGAGAGAAACGGTTGTGGCAGCACGGTATCCCCTCCTTTCTGTTTTCTCCATATTAACATTGTCGGAGACAAAAGTAAAGTCTTTTCGACGGGCAAATGCATAGAAACCGCTTGCTATCTTCTGCGAGAATCCAGCCCGTTTTCGGTATCCGAATTTTTTTTATTTTCCTCTTGACAAGCGTGAAATGACCGATTATAATGAACGCAGAACGGTTGAATGATTGCTCAACTGTTCAACAATAATGATTGAACAACTGAACCGAAAACCGACCCGTAAGACCGTAAGAAAACCGACCTGTAGTCGGAAAGGAGCCCCCATGAAAGAAACGAATGTCCCGCTCTGCGAAGAAACCCATCATCACGCCTCCTTGCTCTCATATCTCCATGAATCGGAGAACACACCCGCGTTTCAGCGCGACCTCGCGGAGTTCTTCAAGGTGTTCGCCGACCCGACGCGGGTGCGAATCCTGATGGCGCTCGACCGCGCCGACCTCTGTGTCTGCGACCTCACCGAGGGGCTCGGGATGACAAAATCCGCCGTCTCGCACCAGCTCGCTGCCCTGCGCGCGGCACACCTCGTGACTTTCACCCGTGAGGGGAAGAATGTCCGCTATGCGCTCGCAGACCATCATGTCCGCCTGATTTTGGAGTGCGCCGCCCAGCATCTGAGAGAGCCGAACTGACAGAGTTGTCCCGATTTTATCGGCTCCGCACCGTCTCTCTTATGAAAAACCCCCGTGTTTTTCCCCGCGTGTTATAAATCAAAAACCAACATACAATAGAAAAGAGGATATTACTATGACCTACAAAATGACCGTCTCCGGGCTCGACTGCCCGAACTGCGCGAAGAAACTCGCCACCCTCATCGAAAAGAACGAGGGGATCTCCGGTGTCCGCCTCAACTTCCTCTCAGAGAGTTTGACGCTCGACTCCGACCTCGACTTTGACGCGGTACTCGCCGCCGTCAAAAAGGCGGTCGCCGAACTCGGCGAGAAAGTCACGGTCAAGCGGCGGTGATGCGACCGCGGAAAGTCCCGCGCGTCTCCCTACGCACAAATACTACGGAGTGCCCAACTTATGAAAAAACTATGGAACGATAAGAACCTTTTACAAATCCTCGCGGGCGGCATCCTGCTCATCGCGGGGTTCCTCGTCGAACACCTAACGGACGGTCACCCCATCGCCACCCCGATCGTCTTCGGGATTGCCCTTGCGACGACGGGTTGTTCGGTCTTTTGGCGCGCGATCCGCGGCATCTTCCGCGGGCAACTGCTCGATGAGGCGTTTCTCATGGCGATTGCCTCGATAGGTGCCTTCTTCATCGGAGAGTACGCCGAGGGCGTGGCGGTCATGCTCTTTTACCTCGTGGGCGAATACTGTGAGAGCCGAGCCGTCCGCCGCTCCCGTGCCGAGATAAAGAGTCTCATGGAGATGTGTCCCGACCGCGCACTCGTTCTCAAAGACGGGAACGAGGAAGAAGTCGCAGCGGAAGAGGTCGAGATCGGCGATACCGTCATTCTGCGCCCCGGTGCGCGCGTGCCGGTCGACGCAGTGGTGCTGAGCGGGGACGCGGATATCAATACCGCGGCTCTGACGGGCGAAAGTCTCCCTCTGTCCGCCCATGCGGGCACCTCTCTCAAAAGCGGCATGATTGTCCTGAACGGTGTCCTGTACGCCAAGGCGGAACGCACCGCCGAGACCTCCGCTTCCGCGCGGATTCTGACGCTGGTACAGGACGCATCGGAGCGCAAGAGCAAACAGGAGAACTTCATCACGGCGTTCTCGCGGTTCTATACCCCCATCGTGGTCGGGCTCGCGGTGCTGGTCGCGTTTCTCCCTCCGATCATTCTGCGTGACGCGAGCGTGCTCCGCGACTGGGTCTATCGGGCACTCATGTTCCTCGTGGTGTCCTGCCCCTGTGCGCTCGTCATCTCGGTCCCTCTCGCCTTTTTCGGCGGTATAGGCTGTGCCGCCAAGCAGGGGATTCTCTTCAAGGGCGGCTGTTCGTTCGACGCCCTCGCTTCGGCGAAAGTGGCGGTGTTCGATAAGACCGGCACCCTGACGAAAGGAGAGTTTTCGGTCACGGAAGTCACCCCTGTCCGAGGTGTCACGAAAGAGGAACTTCTTCGTCTCGTCTCGGCGGCTGAGGCGCATTCCACCCACCCCATTGCCCGTGCGCTCCGCGCCGCGGCACCCGATGCCCCACCTGCGAAAAGTGTCAAGGATGTGCCGGGAAAAGGGCTCCTCGCGGTGCTTCCCCAAGGAAAGGTCGCGGTCGGGAACGCCGCGCTGATGGCGGATATCGGGGTCGCTGTCCCTGCGGACGCGAGCGGTATTTTCGTCGCGAAAGACGGGGGCTATCTCGGGTCGGTGACGATTGCCGACACCCTGCGGGAGGAAGTCGTCCCGATGCTCGCAGATCTCAAACGGAGCGGCATTCGGAAGACCGTCATGCTCACGGGCGACCATGAGACACCCGCTCGTGCGATCGCAAAACAGGCGGGGATCGACGAGGTGCATGCGGGGCTCTTGCCCGAAGAGAAATATGCCGCGCTCGAAGAAATCATGGAGACAGAAGGTGCGAAAGCACTCTATGTCGGGGACGGCATCAATGACGCGCCCGTCCTCGCACGGGCGGACGCGGGCATCGCGATGGGCGGCATCGGCTCGGACGCGGCGATTGAGGCGGCAGATGTCATTCTGACCTCCGATCAGCCCGCGAAGATTCCGATCGCCAGAAAGATAGCGAAAATGACCCTCCGCATCGCGAAAGAGAACATTGTCTTTGCCCTCGCCGTGAAGATAGCGGTCATGGCGCTCGCCGCGAGCGGTGTCCTCTCCCGCTTCCCCGGCGGGATGTGGGTCGCGGTATTCGCGGATGTCGGGGTCTCGCTCCTCGCGGTGCTCAACGCGCTCCGCACGGTGTTTTCCCGTAAAAAGACGGCTCCGCGCTGACAAATACCTTTCCCCGTTTTCACTTTTTCTTGCCCCGCCCGCGCGTCGCGCGGCGGGGCATTGTATTTTTCTTTGTAATATGTTATGATAAAGGTATCAACCGTCAGTCCGCGACAGACGCGTAAAGAAACGCGCGGTGCGCGGCGGAAAGAGGTCTCTCATGAAACACTTCGGACGCGCATGGCTTCTCTTATCTGCGCTTCTTTTGTGCGCTCTTTTGCTCGTCTCCTGCGGAGACAAAGAGGAAGCTCCTCATGAACACCTCTTCGGAAGCTGGCAGGTCACGGTGCCGTCCACCCACGAGTCTGCGGGGAGCGAGAGCCGCACCTGCATGGTCTGTCACGAAGTCGAGACGCGGGTCATCCCGCAGCTATCCCATAGCTACCGCACGGAATGGGACTTCTCCCCGACCGAACACTGGCACTCCTGCGACTGCGGCAGCGTCACCGAAAAAGCAGCGCACGACTTCGACGAGTGCGGCGTCTGCCGCACCTGCCACGCGTCGAGAGATACCCTCGTCTACACCAAATTCGGCACCACCGTTACCCTCGGCTCCTATCCGCAGACGCAGGTGACCGACACGAGTCTCGCCGAGGCGCTGACCGCATTGGCAGGGACTCTGCCGACGAAAGAAAACAATGCGGCATGGACCCGCATGACGCTCGACGGAGATGCGACAAATGCTCTTTGGTATCGGGATATCGAGAAAGACGGCACCGCCTACCGCGGCATCTACTTCACCGCCTACCGCTCCATGTCGGTACACGCCCCCGGGAGTGCGGAGAGCTCCGAACAGGACGACAACGGATTCTCGACGGGCGTGGTCTACTGGTTCCGCTTTGAGCCGGTGGAGTGGCAAATCCTCACGCGGCGCAACGGGCAGGCACTGCTCCTCGCGAATCTTGTCCTCGACACGCTTCCGTTCCAATACGCCTATGAGAAGAGCGCGGACGACAGCGGCTCTTGGATTGTATCGGGCGGAGAGGGTGTTCCCGCGGAAACTCCCGCCAATCGGTACACATATAGCACCATTCGCGCATACCTGCTGAACGAATTTATGGGGACCGTCTTTTCGGAGACCGAGCGCGGCGCGCTCCTACCCGCATCCACCGTCTCCTCGCTCTCCTATCCGACCGAGGACGGAGACGCGCTGTTTCTCCCCAGTACCGTCGAGATTTCCTCGTATCTGACGAGGAAAGAGTACACGGCGCGCTCGTCTTCGGAATACGCGCGGTGCTTGGGCGTCTATCAGTTGCGCGAGCCCGCCGTCCCCGGGAATGCCTCCTACTGGCTCCGCACCCCCTCGCCCTCCGATACCGCCTCCGCCAAAATCATCGCCGCCGGCGGGACCGAGACGACGAGTT
Source organism: Clostridia bacterium (assembly GCA_028720145.1). Taxonomy (GTDB): domain Bacteria; phylum Bacillota; class Clostridia; order Oscillospirales; family CAG-272; genus UBA1740. Next base: position 170,843 of record JAQYLJ010000067.1, on the reverse strand, counting down.
TCGTCGGGAATACCACAGTCGGGCTTGTCCCCGCTCTGTGGATTGTCATGGACGCGGACTGATTTCGAGTATTCTTCCAATTTAAATAAAAAAGAAGGCACCGCCGAAAACGGTCTGCCTTCTTTTTTGTTTTTTCACGCGAAGATACGAGAAACAAAGGTGAGGTTTCCCGTTGCTATCCGCCCAAGAGACGGAAGCATAGAGAACACACGAAAAAGGCGATGAGCAGTTGCGCGGCGAGAAAGAGGAGAAACCGCCTGCTGAGCGTCCGCCGCATTTGCGCCATCGCGGCGACACAGGGCGGGGAGAGCAGCTGAAACAGGCAGAACGAAATCGCCTGCGCGGGGGTGCCGAGAACCGAAGTCCCGCCCAAAAGAGTGAGAGAAATGACCGCATTCTCTTTGGCGATGAGACCCGTGAGGGTCGCGGCAATGGCAGCGGGAGAGGCAAAGCCGAGCGGCGCGAACACCGGGGACAGCACCCGACCGATATCCGCGAGATAACTCTCTCCGACCGAGGCGGGTCGGAACCCGCCCCCGAGGTGAGACAAAAGCCAAATCAGCGCGCCCGAGAGCGCGATGATCCCGCCCGCGCGCAAGACAAACTCCCGCGCCCGCCAAAAGGCACTCCGAAACACCACGCGCGACGACGGGGCGGCGAGCGGCGGAATCTCCTCTGGGAGCGGATAGGTCTCCCCGCCGCATGAGCATATCACCACGGCGACAAGTCCGATAAGACATGGGACAAGAAAGAGGACGATTGTTCCCCATGCCCCGAACCCACAGTACCCGACCACGCAGGCGATGACAGGCAGTTTCGCATGGCAGGGGAAATAGGTACAGAATCCGCCGCAAGCGCGTTTCTCTCTACCCGCGAGCGTCCGACAGGCGGAGATGCCGGTCACCCCGCACCCGAACGACAGAATCAGGGGCAATACCGCCCCGCCGGCAAGACCTACCCGCGCAAGCGCACGGTCGAAAAGAAACGAAATCCGCGCGAGATACCCCCAGTCTTCGAGCAGGGCGGTCATGAGGTAAAAGCACCAGAGCGGGACGAGAAACGAAAGAGCCGTAAACACGCTCCGTACCATCCCATCACAAAGAAATCCCGTGAGAAATTCCCCCGCCCCGAGACGGGTCATAAAACCCGTAAGACCCTCGCACACCCACGCGGTCAGCGGCTCCCAAAGCCACGCGAAGAGAGAAAACGCGAGGGAGGTCAAAACGAGCAACGCCGCCAAAATCCCGAAAGCGAAAAGATATCCCCATCGGCTCGCGAGCAGAATACGGTCGAGCCCGAGAGAATAGGTATGCCGCATCCCGCCCGTGAGAATCATCGAAAGACGCGCGGGGGTGTCCGCCCGCACGGGTTGTTTTTCTTTGGGTGCTACACGAAGCGGAGCCGTCAAATACGGGGAAACGCCGAGCGATTCTTCCGCGTGGTTCCCACTTTTCACGGCAGAGGAAATCCCCTCTCGGAGCGCACCGACCCCGCGCCCGTCCCGCCCCGATACCGGATAGACGGGAACCCCCAACGTGCGGGAAACGCCGTTACAATTGAGTTTTGCCCCCCGCGTCTCGTATAAGTCCGCGCGGCTGACCGCGAGCATCAGCGGCACCCCGCTCGCAAGCAGTTCTCGGGTCAGACGGAACGACCGCTCGGGCGCCTGCCCGTCGACCACCTGTAAGACCAGTCGGTACCTGCGTTCCGCGAGTGCTCGCGTCGTCACCTGTTCTTCGTCCCGTGTCGGCGTAAGCCCGCAGATGCCGGGGGTATCGACAAGGGTCAGATGCGTCCCTCGGATTCTCCCCTCTTTCTTCTCGACCGTCACACCCGCCCAGTTCCCGACCCTTGCATGACCGCCCGTGAGCGAGCAGAAAAGCGCGCTCTTCCCGCAGTTCGGTACCCCGACGAGCAGTACCCGCCCGTCGTCCGCGACCTTTTTCGCGCCGCGCCGCCCCGTTTCTCCTGTCTTCGATTCCGTCATCCGTCTCCCCCTGTCGGCGGCAGGTCGCCCCCCCACCACTCTATGCCCATTTCCCGGGAAATAGAAGACCGCGCCCCCGCGCGACCGAAAATAACGCCAAGGGAACACAAAGAAAAACGCCCGAAAATCGGGCGTTCAGTTTTTGAAATGTCGCAATCCGTTCGTCGCCGTCACGGACACGCCGAATGGTATCTCCCGCGGTTTGGGGGTCAAGGGCGTTTCGGGTCAAGCCTCCGCGAGTTTTTCGCTCGGCGCGCTGTCTGCCTGCCCCGTTGCTTCGACGAGTCTATAATACTCGCCGCGTTTCTCCATCAGTTCCTCGTGCGTCCCGCGTTCGAGAATGCGTCCCCCCTCGATGTACATGATTTCATCTGCGTTCCGAACGGTCGAGAGACGGTGCGCCACGATGAGGGTGGTGCGTCCCTCGGCGAGCTGCGAAAGACTGAGTTGAATCTGGTGCTCGGTGATATTATCGAGCGCGCTGGTCGCCTCGTCGAGGATGAGAATCGGCGGGTTCTTTAGGAATACGCGCGCAATCGCCACCCGCTGTTTCTGCCCGCCCGAGAGCTTTGTCCCGCGTTCCCCGACTTGGGTATCATATCCGTATTCGAGCGAACAGATATAGTCATGGAGTTCGGCTTTCTTCGCCGCCTCGATGACCTGTTCGCGCGTGGCGTCGGGATTCCCGTAGGCGATATTGGCATAGATGGTATCGTCGAAGAGAAAGACATCCTGCGCGACCATGCCGATCTGTCTGCGGAGCCCCGAGAGGGTCATCTCGCGCACATCCGTGCCGTCAATCGCGACCACGCCCGAGGTCGGCTCATAGAGCCGCGGGAGCAGGTGGCAGATGGTGGTCTTACCCCCACCCGAGGAGCCAACGAGCGCGAGGGTGGTCCCCGCCTTGACGGTAAACGACATATCGTGGAGGATCTCTCCGCCGCTCTCGTACGAAAAGTTCACATGGTCAAATGTAATCTCTCCGCGAAACGGCTGCGGGTCGGTCGCGCCCGCCGCGTCCGTCTCTTCCGCTTCGTCCATGATTTCGGTAAAACGTGTAAAGCCGGTCATCCCATTCTCGTACTGCTCCATGAAGCCCGCCATCTTCTTGATGGGTTGGGTGAATACCGAGATATAGAGCATGAAGGTCACGAGGTCGACATAATCAAGGTTCCCGGTATAGAGAATGAATCCCGCGCCCACGGTCAAAACGAGGAGGGGCAAGAGGTCGGTCGCGAAATCCATCCCGCTCGAGAAATACCCCATCGCGGCACAGAATCCCCGCCGCGCGTCGACATACGCGCCGTTCCGACGGTCGAACCGCTGTTCTTCTCCCTCCCGCGCATCAAAAGTCTTGGTGACGCGAATCCCGGAGATAGCGTTTTCGAGCCCCGCGTTGAGGGCGGCGATCTCCTGTCGGGACTTGCGGGAGGCGCGTGACATTTTCTTGCGGAGGAACGCCACCATGACGACCAGCGGTGGAAGCACCGCGAAACAGATGAGTGCGAGCAACGGGCTGATGGTCAGAAGAATCACGAGTGCCCCGCCGAACTGTGCAAAGGAAATGAGCAAATCCTCGGGTCCGTGATGCGCAAGCTCCGAGACATCGAAGAGGTCGTTCGTGAGCCGCGACATGAGTTCCCCCGTCTTGTGGCTGTCAAAATAGGAACAGGGCAGTCTCTCGAACTTACGGAAGAGGTCTCCGCGCATATCCGCCTGAATCTTCGCGCCGGTGATATGCCCCTGACAGGTCATGTAGAAGTTCAGCAGGACTTTCACGAGATACAGCCCGAGCAGAACCCCCGCGAGGGTCAAAAGAATCCGAATCTCCCGATTGGGGATATAGTCGTTCAGCATTTTCCGCGTAAACAGGGGGAACAGGAGATTACACGCCGCGACCCCAAGCGCCGCGAACAGGTCGAATAAAAACTCCGGTAGATACGGTTTATAATAGTGGATGAATCTGCGAATCATGCTCTGCCCCCCGTGCGATAACGAATGATGGTGAGAAGGGTGTTTTTGAGGTCCTCCCGCTCGCCGTCGGGCAGGGTCTCGGTCTCGCGAAAGGCACGGAGCAGTTCCTGCTCCGAGGGGGTGAGTCCCCGCGTCTCGCGTGAAGCGGTCAAGAGGTCGGAGGGGGAGACCCCGAGTTTCTCCGCCAGAGTCGGCAGCATTTTGAGGTACGAGGTGCTCTTTCCGCGCCGCCAGTTGCTGACGGTCTTTTGCGGCAGTCCCGCCGCGCGTTCAAATGCCGCGTCGGACGGATAGGTCTTCGAGATGAGCAATAGAAGTGTCTCTCCCACCTCGTCTGTCGGCTCCCTTGTTTCGTCGGTGGCTGTGCGTTCCATATCTTCACAAGCGTCCGTTTTTATTTCTTGTAACATGGTTTCTTTCCTTTGTTTGATGGCTTTGCGTTTTTCGGGATTCCCCGTCTGTCCCGTTTTTATTCTTTGGTCAGGTCTTGTTCTTCTTGTCGCTCGGCGTTTTCCCTGTCGGGCGTTTTTTCTTCTTTGACTTCTTTGCCGCCGAGAAGCCGAAACTGCCGACCTGCCGACCGAGCGAGAAATAGGCACCGTGGGCATATGCGAGCAGGTCTGCGCGCTCGATATGCAGTTTCCCCGCTGCGTCAAAGAGGGACTCGTCCGCCAACACGCCGACAATCTCCGCGAGGAAGAGGTCGTGCGTCCCGAGGGGGCGCACCTCGCGCACCCGACATTCGAGGGTCACGGGACATTCCGTGATGCCCGGGGCGGAGACCTCCGCCGACTCCGACGGGGTGAAGCCGCATTTCTCGGCTTTATTCACTTTTGCCCCCGTATAAATGCCGCAATAGTCCACCTTCTTCGCGTCGCGCGAGGCGGGGAGATTGATGGTAAACTCTTTCTCTTCCATGAGCAGATGATGGGTGTAGCGCGACGGGCGCACCGAGACATAGGTCAGGGGCGGCTCCGAGCACAGAATCCCACACCACGCCGCCGTCATAATGTTCATCTTCTCCCCGTCTCGGACGGCAATCAGCGCGGGCGGCACCGGCGCGAGCAAGGTCCCGGGTTTGAGTTGTCTGCGTGCCATAAAGTTCTCCTCTCGATTCACAGCACCCATTATAACGCAAAATGCGAATAAAAACAATTCTTTTCGTAGAATTTACGAATCGCTTTTTTGAAAGAAAGCCGTTTTACCATTAGGAACCCAAAAGAAACACCTGCGAACCGAAAACCACCTACAAAAAGAAAACCGCCTGCCGAAGCAGGCGATTATTCAATGGATAGACCGAAAGTCCCGTTTTCGTCAGGTTCCCCGAGAGAAATACAATCTCCCGCCTGACCGCGAGCGGGTGAACCGAACGGATAAACCGAGCGAGCTTTTCAGGTGTGTGTCAGGTTTAGTGGCGACCGCCGCTGCGTCCTCCACCACCGCTGTGTCCTCCGCCGCTACCGCCGGAAGAGCTGCTCACCACCTTCACCTTCGTGACGGTGTGATACATAAACTCGTCTTTTTGATTCGTCAGATAGAGACGGGTATATTCATTCAGCGGATACGACGCGGAACGGTTCTTCTTCCGATACTTGAAAATGAGAACCAGAACCGGAATCCCGCCTGCAAGGAGACCCGAGACGAGCGCCGCGACAATCACGATGACGACCTTTGTTGAGACGCGCATAGGCGTGGGGATCCCGTCCGCGTAGGCGGCGGAAATCATGCTGACAAATGTCTTCGCCCCTTTGAGAAACCTGCCCGCGTGAATATCGGAGATAATGGCATCGTTGATGTCGTCGATTTTGCTGTTCGAGATATAGCGGGTCATGTTCCCGTAGGTATAAATCTCAAATTCGTACTTACTGCCCGACGCAAAAATCACCAGCCCCGCGACATTGTCGCTTGGGCTGTCGTACCCGAGCTTGGCGAGTTCCTGTTCTGCGGTCGAGTCAAAATCCGACGCGCAAATGACGACCACAGACGCGTCTTCGATAAGAGGACGCACGCCCGCGACCGCCTGACGGATCTCCGCCTCCTCATCGGGGTTCAAAAGACCGTTATTGTCGTAGACGACCCTCTCGTCATAGGGAGCGGAATCCGCCGACACCGCGAAAACGAGCGTCAGCGAGAGTAGAAGTACGATCAAAAGACAAATCCACTTTTTCATAGGAGCAACCCTCCAATAAGACCGACGACTGCCGCGACCGCCGCGCAGATACCGCCGAAGAGCGCCCAAAGTTTCCCCGCGCTGATCGGAAGTTCCCCGTACACTTTGCCGGTATTGCCGTTCATGGCGTAGGTGTAGTTCCGCTTTTTGCCACGGTAGGTCATGAGCCAGACGGGCATCAGGGCGTAATCCCAGTTCTCCCGATAGATGGTCATGCCACGGTTCTCAACCGAGAGGGTGGCGTACCCGTGGATGGTGTCGGTAAGCAACTTGTCGGAATATTTGCGCATCCGATTCTCGGCTTCCTCGTGCAAAGCGTCTTTTTCGATATCCCGCTTTTTCGTGAGGAATCCCGCGAGATATGGCATGGAGAAGTCGATGAGCGCATCCGATGGGAACGGCAAAATGCCTTCGAGCATCGCCTTATCCGCTTCGGAAAGTGCACAGGTCGTCAAATCCTCGAAATGGATTTCCCCCTCGCGCACCACATGGAAGTGCGAAGTCTCGGTATAGCGGTAGTCTCCCGCGCGCCAAGTACGCACCTTGGTGCCGTGTGCCGTCATGCCCGCACGGGTATCTGCGTCGGTCACCCAAAAGGGGAAATAGATGCCCTGCATCTTTTCGAGCTGTGCAGTCGAGAAGAAGTCACGGGGGACGAATTTGTGTTTGGAGACGAAGTTACGGAAGGACTCTTCCGCCGCCTCGCGGTTGAACGCGAACGGGACCAGTTTATGCGGTCGCATCTGCCCCGACAGTTTCCCGCGGTGAATGACGGGCGTGTGGCAGTAGACGCATTCGGTCGCTACCGTATTCCCCTCGCAGGCGACCACCGCCCCGCAGTTCGGGCAGGCGTATTCCTCCATCTGCGCGCAGTAGTCGTCCGACTCGCTCGCGGCGACTTTCTCTCTCGCCTCGTCCTTCTTCCGCTGTGCGTCGATGGCGAGCAAATCCGCCTCGCTGTAGGTCGAGAGGCAGTATTCACAATGAAAAGCGCCTTTTTCCGGGTCGAACGATAGGGGCGCCTCGCAGTTCGGACATTGATACGATACGATTTCAGCCATGAAAGTACCTCATAAAGAAGATGCCCGGCTGTCGTGCGTGGTTGTCACCGCCGGGCACTCCCCGTTTTGTCAATCTTCTCTCTTTTTCCCGCACTCGCCGCAGAACTTCGCGCCGGCGGCATTGGCGTGACCGCAGGTGCAGGTCCAGCCGGCATCGGGGCGCTTCGTGCCGCAGGCGGAACAGAATTTCCCGCTGTTGGTCTGCCCGCAAGAGCAGGTCCAAGTCTCGGCGGCAGCCGGCGCGGGTTTCGCCTTCCCGCAATCGGCGCAGAACTTCGCCGTATCGGGATTGGTGTGTCCGCAAGAGCAGGTCCAGCCCGCGCTCGCCGCGGGAGCGCTCGGTGCGGGAGCCGCCGCGGCTCTCATCGCCATCTGCTGTGCGTTGGTCGCGGAGGCGCTCGCCATAAAGTTCCCTGCCGCATTCATACCCAAGCCCATGCCCATGAAGGCGGTCGCCGAGCCGTTCGGGTTCGAGCCGGCATTCTTAATGCCCTCGGCGACGGTCGCCTGCACATAGCCCTCGCGCACGGTGGGGTCGGAGAGCATCGCGCCGCGGTTCCGCAGGTTGATGAGTTCTTTCGACTCTTCGTCGTAGGAGACCGACGCGATACCGACCGCCTGAATCTCCATACCGCGCATATTGCGCCAGTTCTCGTCCAGCGCCTCTGCCATGTAGCGGGAGACTTCCTGTGCCTTGCCCGTCACATACGAGATGCGGATGCCGTCCGCAGACATACGGTTAATCGCACTTTGGAGTGCCTCGAGAAACTCGTTCAGATACTGCTCGTTGATGTCCTGAATGTCGACGCGACGAGAGGACTTCCCAATCGCCTCGGCATAGAACTTGAGCGGGTCGACAATCTTGATGGAATAAGTACCGTGCGCGCGCAGGAAAAGTTCGCTGTTGTAGAAGTTGTCGAAATAGTTGATCGGTGCGCGCGTGCCGAACCGAATCCCCTTGATCTCCTGCAAGTTGACGAACAGCACCGTCTGCTTCGCCGACGGGACACCACCGAATTTCACACGGCGGAAGGTCTCCGCGATGCCCGCGCCGAGGTTCCCGCTGAACAGCGAGGGCGTGGCTTTCAGGTCGACCTTGTAGTACCCCGACTCGGCGGTATAGTCCACGACTTTGCCGCCGTCGAGCAGCATCATAAACTGATTCTCTCCGACATGGATGATGGAGCCGTCGGTAATCAGATCGTCGGTGCCGCGCTTATTGGCGTTCCGCTTATCGTTTCTCCGCACTTTCACACCGCTCGTCAGAACGGTGGTGTCGGTCATGTTATCCGCTTCCAGTACTTCGAGCCAGGTGTCGGCGAGACCGCCGCCGATGGCACCCGCAATCGCCTTTACAATTCCCATTGAGTTCTCCTATCTCCGGCAAAGCCGGTCTTGAATTTGCATGAGTAAACTGGATATAGTTATACAAATGAAGTATATCATATTTCCCCCGAAAAAGCAAGAATCCACGTAAATTTTCCTTTGCATCTTCTCCTGCCTCCCAAGAAAGCAAAAGAGGGGTCGGAATCCGACCCCTCTCGGGCGCAAAGCGCCGCGCGCTCTTAATAGGAATAAGACATCACGATCTTGACTTCACATTCCATCGCGGTGGTATAGGTGATGGTGATCTTCTTGGGTGAGTCGCTCTTCATCGAAATGATGACATCGGCTTTGGCGATATCGGTCTCGATGCCGAAGAAGGACCCGACATCGGTGACAACCGCATAGAACTTATCCTCGGTGAGCGTATACTTCTTATCCTGGAAGAATCTCTTGTCGAAGTTGAGTTTCGCAAAAGTGATGCTTTCGATTTTGGTCGACAGCTTGGTCGCGGCATCCGCCTCGGCGGTCGTGGCATCGGGGAGGACAACCTCGCCCTTCGCGTTGGTGGTCACCAGCGTGAAGTAGGGGGCTTTCCATTCGCTTACATCGCGGGAATCCTCGCAGTACAGCGTACCGGAAGAGGTCATGACGGTTTCATCCTCTTCGCCGGGATTGACGGTGTAGGTGATATCCACCTGAGCGGAAGACGCTTCGGCTTTCGCGACCTTCGCGGCAAATTCGTCCAGCGCTTTGTCCTTGCAGGAACACAGCATCACCATGCAGAGCAGGACACAAAGAATGGCAGCAAGTATTTTTTTCATTTTGGTTTCTCCTTTCCCCGCATGAATCAGTTGTCACCGTCTTTGCCCGTGGCGTCCGACGGCGCGATGATGTAGGTCAGCGTCGCCACCATCTTCCCGAAATACTCGTTCCCGATGATGGTGGTAGAGGTCGATGCCGCGATATTGACGGCGCCGAGCAATTCGAGGTTGTAGTTCAGAACCGCCTGGTTATAATCGTCGATTGCCGCCTGCACATCTGCGGGTACCGTCTTGTTGGAGCGGTTCAGCGCGTAGTGATACTTGTTATACAGCGTCACCATTTCCGTGAGGAGGGCATATTTGGCGTTCGCACCCTCTGCCGCCATGATGGCGTTCTTCTGAGAGGTGAGGTATGCGTTGTACTTTTGATCGAAGATTTCGTCATATTCAAACTCGGTGCATTCGTACCGGATATTGACAATGTAGCCGAGCACCTCGGTCACGAGTCTTGCGGCGGCGGAACCGCTCGCTGCTTCAAGCTCGGGGAGTTTCTCGTTGTAATTGTTCCAGTCTTCCTCAATCGCGTCGAACATGACTTTGAAGACATTTCTGTATTCGAGCGCCGCCCGACAGTCATCACTGTAGGTCGGGTCTGCCGTCTGGTTCTTCACGCCCTCGTACGCGGCAATGCGGTCCGCGAGGGGCTGTTCGGTATCGCTGAAAATTTTCCACGCGTTAATCAGCTTTCTCGCGTTGGCAGCCATCTTATCCATCTCTGCCTGGATGGTGTCCATACGCTCGTTTGCCGTCGCATAGTGGATATAGTTGGTTCCGCCCTCCTCGGTCGAGACGACTCCGCCGGCAACAGCTTCATCGAGGGCGTTCTGAATACGGACGAGACCTTCTTTCAGTTCGGCGTAGGAATATACCCCGATCTCGTCGGTGTGAATCGCGTTGTACGCGCCGACGAGGGATGCGACCATCTTGACATCGTCTGCGGCGACCACATAGTGTCTCGACACCACCACGGTCATCTCTTCACCGGGGACAGGATAATCCGCGTTGGTATCGGTGCCGTATGCCCAGAATTCGACCCCTTCCGCAGAAGGAACGATGATCTTGCCGGTCACTTCGTTCCGGTTCACCGGCACATAGGCGTTCAGCTCGGGATGCCCATCGAAAGAGACCTTATAGAGGTCCTGATCTGCGGACATACGGAAGATGCGGAAGTCGCGGAGGTTGAAGTAGTTGCTCTTGGGTGCATTTTTATCGGATTTGAAGTACGGTTTCCCGCCGCCCGAAGTTCCGAAGAGGGTCTTGGTCCCCCAAGTATAGTGCGCCATCGTATCGAGTTCATCCTGCGTGATGCCCCAGCTCTTGACACACTTGTCGACGGGGTTGATACGGAGGTAGACCTCGAACGAGGTGATGGCACCGCTTTCAAGGTTCGGAAGCATGAACATCTCGACGCGGTTCCACGCACCCATCGTGAGGGATGCGCCGGAATAGGCGGACTCGAGCGTGGTGGTGTTCCCCCAATAAACCTTACCCATATTGGTCTCATCGTGACCGACGGCGAAGAGGGAAAGATCCTGTTTGTTTTCGAAGATACCGAAACTCATGCCGGAGAAGGTCTCCGCTTCCGCATAGGTCTCAAACGAGAAGTAGACGGGCGCCGGATTCTCTGCGGTGATGGCGGGGATTTTCGCATTCTCGACGGGGTTAATCTGAATTGCCGCATCATAGATCCCTTGACATCTCAGAACGCCGGTCTCCGAATCGAGGAAGATCGAGGTGTTCGTCGCCTTGACATTCCCCCACTGGAACATCCCTTGGAATGAGCCGTCGCTCAAAATCCAGTTCGCGTAGGTCGGGGTCGTCACAATCGACGAGCCCTTCCACGCGGAGATATACCCGCCGTTTTTCGCGGCGTTCGGGTCATAGTCGAACGAATACCCCTTCACCGGGTCTCCCTCTGCGGCGAACGCCGAGAGGCAAAGCGGCAGCATGAGTACGAGGGTCAGCAGAACGACTAATACCGTACGAAGTGCTTTTTTCATTGCTCAACTCTCCTTTTCGTCCGTGAACCCACTCGGGCACACGGAAACTAAAATATCATTGTATCTTATTTTAACATATCGAAACGAAAGAGGACACCCTAAAAACAACCAAAGTTTGGACTTGGTTTTTATTCAAGGTGCCCAGTTTTATATTCTTTTGAGGGTTTTATTTGATGGATATTCCGCGCGAGCGGTACAGCACCGCCAGCCGCTCGAAGCCGGAGAGCGAGCGGGCAATGACGGACGGGGCGACACAGTAGGCGATCCGCACATATCCCGGAAGACCGAACCCGTCGCACGGAACCACGAGAATGCCCTCACGGGTCTTCGCCTCTTCCGAGAAGGCTTTGGCATCGCCGCCCGGGGCGCGGCAGAGCAGATAGAACGCCCCTGCGGGGAATACGCATTCGTAACCGCAGGAGGTCAGCGCGTCATACAGTGTCCGACGGTTCGCATCGTAGAACGCAAGATCGGGTTTTGCCTCTGCGGCGGCGACCACATATTGCAAGAGCGCCGGCGCGCAGACATGCCCGAGCGTCCGTGCCGCGCCCGCAATCGCGGCGCGGAGTTCCCCGTGTTCGGGGCAGGTGGGCGGTACAAGGACATACCCGATACGGTCGCCCGGGAGGGAGTAACTCTTGGAATACGAATAGCAGACCACGGTCGCCGGATAGATGGCGGGCAGATACGGCACTTCCGCGCCGTCATAGACCAGTTCCCGATACGGCTCGTCACAGATGAGATAGATGGGGTGACCGACCTCGCGGCTCTTCTCGGTCAAGACCGCCGCGACTTCCAAAAGATTCTCGCGGGTATAGACCACGCCCGAGGGATTGTTCGGCGAATTGATAAACACGCCGCGGGTCGCGGGAGTAATCATCTCCCCGAGCGCCTCCGCATCAATCCCGAGATCCGGCAAGCGCGCCGGCAGGGCGCGGAAAACCCCACCCGCGACCGTGGAAAAGACCGCGTATTCCGGAAAATACGGTGCGGGCGCGATAAATTCGTCCCCTGCCCCAACCGTCAGGGCATAGCAGACGGCGGTCAGAGCGGGTGCGGCACCCGCGGTGAGAAAATAATGCTCTGCCGTGAGGGGTTCTCCCGTGCGGCGCGTATCGCGGTCGGCGAGGGTTTTCCGCACGCCGAGATCCCCTTCCGCGGCGGTATAGCCGTGGAGCGCCATGGGGTCGTCCGACGCGGCGAAAGTGCGGAACGCCGTCAGCACCTCTTCGGGCGGCGGGGTCGCGGGATTCCCGAGACTGAAATCGCAGACCGCCTCTTCCCCGCGCTCGGCTTTGATTTTCTGCCCATAGGCAAACAGCTCCCGAATCACCGAGCGGCTGTTCCCGCGCTCAAACGCTTTTTGATTCCACATGGTGCTCTCCTTTTCGGCAGTATTTTGATTCAGTATACCCCATTCGGTGTCCCCGTGTCAATCACCCGTGCCCGCGGATGTTCTCCTCTTTTCCGTCCTTTTCGGTTCTTTTTTTCGTTTCTCTTTGACAGAGCCACCCGTCGGGAGTATACTAATAGAAAAACTGCGGAACACACGCGCAAGACACGGGAGGAACTCATGTCGCATCCTTTTCGTCATCTCGGGACGGTCAACCGTCACCGACGGGCGGTACGCCGCCATTGCCGCAAGGCGGGTATCTTTTGGCAGGGTCTCGTCCACGACCTCTCCAAATTCTCTCCGACCGAGTTCTTCGCCGGAGCGAAATACTATCAGGGGAACCGCAGTCCGAACGAGGCGGAGCGCGAAAGACTCGGCTACTCCGCGGCTTGGATGCACCACAAAGGGCGCAACAAACACCACTGGGAATACTGGCGGGATATCGACCCCGTCACCCATGTCTACGCCCCCGTCGAGATGCCGGTGCGCTACGCTGCGGAAATGTTCTGCGACCGCGTGGCGGCGAGTAAAATCTACCGTGGGAAGTCCTATCGGGACGGCGATGCCCTCTCCTATTTTGAGCGGGGACACGCCAAAGACCTGATGCACCCCGCGACCTCCGCGCTCCTCTCCGCGTGGCTGAAACTCCTCGCGGACGCGGGAGAGGACGCCGCCTTCGCCGCCGTGCGTGCGGCGGTCAAAGAGGAAAAGAAAAACCGTAAGCAAAAGAAAAAACACAAATCCGCATGATTCCCAAAACAGAGAATACAGACACCTAATAATCGGAGACAAAACAGAACAGGCAGCTCGGGCTGCCTGTTCTGTTCTCTTGATCGGAAAAACGAAAGGGCGCGGTGCGACGGCACTGCGCCCTTTGATGATGAGGACTCTTTCGGAATCCCGACGACCGAATGCGTTACCGCACGCGGAAGGTATAATCCCCCGCTCTGCCATCGGCGCGGAAACAGAGACGGTAGAAGGTCTCGGTCCCCCAGTTCTCGGTCAGGCGTTCATCTGCGACCGCGAACGCATCGAGGGTATAGGTGAGTTCTGCGGGGTAGGTCAAATTACATCCTTCCGAAAGCCGCAAACTTCCCTGCCCGTCGTCTTCGGGTGCCTGTGCACACAGGAAGTGGAAGGTGACGGTCTCGTCCCGTGCGAGCGAATAGGTCTCGCGCAGGGTCATGCCGTCCTCGTCGAGTCGCAACGCACGCCGATAGGAGAGAATCCCCGCCTCGGGGGGATAGGCGTGTGCGAGTTCCATCGACCAGCCGCCGTCTCCGTCATAGTGTTCCTCATAGGAAGCATAGGCATCGCCCACACCCTGCTGTACACCGTCAAAGTCGGGCAGATTATGGTACGAGGACTGCATATAGTAGAGTTCATACCGCCGCTCCGAGAAGGTGATGCGGGAATACACCCCCGCTCCCGTATCAATCAGCACGGGCTCTCCCTCTCGGCAGAACAAAAAGTTCCCGACATCGTTGTGATTATGGCTCTCGCCGTTGTTGCCGCCCTTGGAGGCGAGCAGATACGGACCCCGCCGCGACACCAGCACTTTGAGAGACGGGAAATAGTTGTCTCTCTCGGGGCGGTAGGGACGTACGGGCGGACGGGGCGTATACAGCACCCGCAGCGAGCGGTACGGAATGGAGAGGACGAAGTCTTCTGTCTCGTAGGCGCTCATCATGCTCCCGAAAGCGCGCAGCAGCGGAGAACCCACGAGCTCCCCGTAATGCTCGAGCACCGTCCCCTTGGGATTGACGCGCGGCGGGCAGTCCGCAAAGTTGACGAACCGGGTATTCGCGATATGGCACTTCGGCAAAAACTCCCCGATGGCGCGCACGATGGGTGCGGAAAATCCGTCGACTGCTCCGCCGCTCATGCGAAGAATCAGTTCCAGCGCATCGTAGAGCGCGGCACCCGCGGCGCCCCAGTAGCTCGCCCCCTCGTCGCATCCGCCGTCGTCGGGATATCCCGCGACGAATCGGTCGAGGCGCTCCATTGCCTTCTCCATAACGGTCTTTCTCGTCTCGTCGTCGGTCTCCGCGACTGCGGCGACAAACAGGGCGTTCGCGGCAATCCACGGGCACCAGTTGTTGACCCGCCGCCCGTCCTCGCCCGTCCAGTGAAAGCCCCCGCGGATATACGGGTCGATGATGCGGTCTCGGAGGGTCTCCCGCATACGGGACGCATAAGACGGAGTGCCCTCGGAGAGCACGTCGCCGAGATAGTAGAGGGTCACCGCGACGCACGCGCCGCTCTCGCCCGCCATGATGTCGAGTCCCTGTTCCCGCCCGGGGCGATAGACGGGCGGGATCCCCTCGGACGCGCGATAGTCGCTGTCCTGTTCGAGGTGGGCGGGAATCACCCATGTCGGTTCCGCGAGGATGGCGTCGAGCACCTCACGGATTTTCGCGAGATACCTGCCCTCCCCTTTCCACGCTTCGGCAAGGGTCAGGCAGACGAGCATCTTTCGACGCTCGAAATACGGGGTCTCAAACCCCTGCCGCTCGCCCGTCTCAAAAAACAGTTTCCAGAGCGCGGGGGTCAACTGCGGGATTTCTTCGGTGAGCGCGGTGTCCGATACGCGAACCACCTCGGTCATGCGCGCGGCGAGGAATCCCTCCCCGCGCCTTTTCTCTCGCGGTAAAATGTCATAAGTTCCGAAAGGAAGTACCCGTGCACTGAGTCCGTGGGACCGAAAAACAGTCTCTGCCATGTTGTCGCCTCCCTGCCCCCGATAGATCTGTCGGGGCATGTTTTACCTTTTTCGTGAGGAAAATGCTGTTACTCCGAGCGCAGTGCTTCGACCGGCTCTTTTTTCGCCGCGATGCGCGCGGGGATCAGTCCTGCAATGAGTGTGAGTCCCATACTGATGAGAATCAGAATGACCGCACCGAGCACGGGCAGCGAAGCGCCGATTTCACGGAAGCCGGAGAGTGCGCGAATCAGTACATTGACCGGGATGCACAGGATGAGCGTGAAGAGAATCCCGATGACCCCCGCGGTAAAGCCGACGATGAGCGTCTCTGCCTGGAACACATGGGAGATGTCCCGCTTGGATGCGCCGATGGCACGGAGAATCCCGATCTCCTTGATTCTTTCGAGCACCGAGATATAGGTGATGATCCCGATCATGATGGAGGACACCACGAGCGAGATACTGACGAACGCGACCAAGACATAGGTGATGACTTGCAGAATGACCGAAACCGAGTTCAGCATGATGCCGATATAGTCGGTATAGGTAATCTGTTTGTTCGGGTTGTTCTGATTATACCTGTCAATCTCGTCAACGATGGCATCCTTATCCGCGAACGAAATCGGGTAGAGATAGATGGCGGAGGGGGTGTCCTCGTTCGTAATTCCCAAGAGACGGCAATTCGCCCGATAGGTGCTCTTCGAGGTGGTGGACTGATAGTAGGTGTCCCAGAGCATGGCTTTCACCGGTACGGCAGCGGCGGCGGTCTCTTCGGTCTCCCCCTCCAGCTGTCTGACATACGCGCGGTAATCGTTCGCCCGCTCGGTCGGATCTTTGCTTTCGAGGTTCGCCCGCGCCTCTTCGAGCAAGATGTCATAGGTCCCCTCGGAGATGAGGTCGAACAGCGGGTACAGTCCCTGTAAGAGGGGCATCGCGTACTCATCGGGAATGGTGTACTCTTCCGGCGCGTCTGTCTTTCTATTCTTTAAGAGGGTCAGGAAGTTCTTGAACGCGCTCGAATCGCTGAGGTTCGCGGCGAGTTCATCCGCGCCCGGAGTCTTCATCTTCGCGAGCTGTCTCTTGACGCGGCTGAATAAGAGAGAGTCGTTTTCCATCATCTCTTCGATGCCGTTTATCAGTTGCTCCCGCGTCTTCCCGCCGCTGACGATTTGCCCGTATGCTTCGTTGTAGAGCTTCACGAACAGGATGCTGTCGAGGTTCTCTCCGTACTGCACGGCGATCTCCTCATCGGTGGCACTCGCGAGCCATGCGTCCAGTTTCTCCGCTTTGGCGGCGGTGTCCGAGGTATCCTCGACATAGAAGGGCTTGTTCTGAATGACATCGAAATCTTCGTTTTCAAGCTGTTTGCCGACGATGGGATAGACATAGGTGCCGTCGGGGTTCTGTTTGGTCGTCTCGTTCACGATGTACCTCGTCAGCGCGGAGGAATAGCCGACGACACCGCTGATGGAGGTCGCGGTCGCGTCGGGATTGGCGGCGACGACTCCGACGACTTTCAGCGTGACGACTTTGCTCTCGTCGGAGAGCAGGTCTGCGAGTCCGCCCGCCCTCTTTCGGATATCGTCGTACCCGCCGTCGGCGTTCGGTTCATAGTAGTCCGCCGCGAGCACCATGCGATAGGTCGTGCCCAAAAGTTCCTCATAAGTCCACTCTTTCTTCGAGCCCTCGTTCTCCTTGCCGGAGAGGAGCCCCATGAGTTCGTCTTGGTCTTTGAGCCCGATGGCGTAGAGCATGATATCCGAAACCTTGTGGTTCTTATCGGTGACAATCACCACTTCGTCGTAGTTCTCGGGCCAATGCCCTTCCAAAACCGAATACTGCTTTTCGAGCAGGTCGGGGTTGTCAATGATTTCGTCCCATACGGTCATGGTCATGCTGCCCTCTTCCATGCCCATATAGGTCATGAGGGTATCGTACACTTCGGACGGACTGACGGCGAGATACTCGGAGGTGCCGTCCTCGTTTTCGGTCACATGGTACACCTGCGGCGTGACACCGTAGTGATACTGCACCGTGGCGTGCTGTTTCAGGGTACTCTCATCACTTTCGATGTACTCTTTCAGCGCCACGAGGTCGTTTTCCTTATATCCGTCGAAGATGGCTTTGGTCAGCCCCGAGAGTTGGTCGCCCGAATAGACCTTCCCGTCCTCGGGCGTGAAGTCATCGTCTCCCGTCCCTTGGAATGCCGAGAGCATAGCGGCGAGATCCATGGTATTCGCGGAGATCTCTACCGGGTACGAGGAGAGCGCGTCTTCCTGCACGCGGTCGATAAAGATGCCGATCCCATTCGAGAGCGAGAGGATCAGGGCGATGCCGATGATGCCGATCGACCCCGCGAACGCGGTGAGAAAGGTCCGCGTCTTTTTGGTGAGCAGGTTATTGAGCGAGAGGGAGAGCGCTGTCCAAAAAGACATGGAGGTCTTTTGCTTTTTCGCTTTCCCCGGTTTCTTCTTTTTGGGGGTCGCCCCGTCTGTCCCCGCTTCTTCCGCGAGCGCACCCGCCTCGGGAGTCTCGACGGTTTTCGCGGTCTCGACCGCCTCGGTCGTTTCACGGGTCTCCGCGCTCTCGTTCTCCTCGGTTTCGGGCGGTAACTCTTCCGAGAAACCGTCGTAAGGATTCGAGTCCGAGATCACCTGCCCGTCGAGCACCCGAATGATACGCGTGGCGTACCGCTCGGCGAGTTCGGGGTTATGGGTCACCATGACGATGAGTTTATCCGCGGAGATCTCTTTGAGAATCTCCATGATCTGCACGGAGGTCTGGGTATCGAGCGCGCCGGTCGGCTCATCCGCGAGCACGATTTCCGGATGGTTCACAAGTGCGCGGGCGATCGCGACTCTCTGCATTTGTCCGCCCGACATCTGCCCCGGCTTCTTTTTGAGTTGATCCCCCAGCCCGACCTGTGTCAGCGCCTCGGTCGCGCGGAGACGGCGCTCGGACTTCGGGATGCCCGAGAGGGTCAGGGCAAGTTCCACATTCGCGAGAACCGTCTGGTGAGGAATCAGGTTGTAGTTCTGAAAGATGAATCCCACGCGGTGGTTGCGATAGACATCCCAGTCGTGGTCTTTGTATTCTTTGGTGGACACGCCGCCGATGACGAGGTCGCCGTCGGTATAGTGGTCGAGTCCGCCGATGATATTGAGCAGCGTCGTCTTCCCGCAACCCGACGGACCCAAGATAGCGACGAATTCATGCGGGCGGAATCGGAGAGACACGCCGCGCAGGGCGTGTACGGTATCGGAGTCTGTTCCGTAGTCTTTGCGGATATTGGTGAGTGTAAGCATTTCTTGCCTCCCCGAGCGGGTGATTTCATTTACTATCCATCATAAGAGAATAATATGAACGCTCTATAAACGCAATAGAAATTATTCGTTTCACTTCTATCGATTATCAAAAGGATTTTCAAAATGCGGAAAACAAAGAGAAATCGCGGCTCGGGCGATTCTGTGCCGAGCCGCGTTCTGCTTTTATGTTTTCTGCCTCAGTCTGTTTCTTCGCCGAAAGTCAGTTCATAAACTGTTTCGCACGGTCGAAAATCTCTTTCATGGTTGCGAGCGGCATTTGGTTGACATCGTGCCCGGGACCGTACTTGTCGACGCAGAAGGTGAGATACGCCCCGAGTAGCGGGTTGACGAGCCGCGTCACTCTGCCCTTGGGTCCGCTCGCGTGGAAATGGATTTGCGGTCCTTTGATTTCGCTGTGGAGGAGCACCATCGCCTTTACTGCCTCTGCGACATCCCTGTCGGTCTCGCACCACGAGACGATTTTAATGACATCGGGATTCCTCTCGGCGACGAACTTCGCGAGATCGAGTATCTGCTCCGCCGTCATCCGAACGAGCGGATGGTTACTCAAAAGCACTTCGGTGCCGTTTGCGTGGAACGCGTCGATGAGGTCCCTCTGACGGTGGATCACCGCCTCGTCGGTAACCACCTCTTTCGGGTTGACGGGAGCGAAGGAATAGGACGGGTCGCCGTGGTATCCCTCTTTGGCGGCGAGATCGTAGGTATACCCTTGGATATCCACCGCCGCGATGCCCGCCTCCGCCGCTTTCCATAAGAGCGCGACGCGGTCTTCTTCGGAACATTCGTAAATGCCGGTATCCACCTTGACATTGTAATTGAGCCCCAACATGGGTTTCTCGGTCGCGTCCACGATGGACTTGATCTGCTCGACTGTCTGATACTCTTCATCGAGACAGGAAAGGTGCAGGTCGAACGCCATGGCGCCGTGTTCCTCTGCCGCACGGATGGCGGCGATGGCGGCGGCGGGGGTCTTCTCTTTGATGACGGCGGCGAGGACCGGCGGTTCAAGATGCGCGAAACTCTTTTTCATAGGACACCTCCCGAGGTTCTTTTCTATGATTGTACCCGCGTCTTTTCGCGCCGTCAATAAAATATCCGATACTATTTGTCGTTTTTGGCACTCATTCCTCGCGCGGCGACAGCGGAAAACACCGCAGAAACACGCATCTGAAATACCGCCGCTTTGCCCTTGACCGTCCATGCGATTCGTGATAGAATAAAGCAATCAAAAAATGCGGAGAAGTTCCGCAGACGCACCGAGGGGGTGCGAAAGGAGTCACCATGGAAGCAGTACACATGAATCCCGCCATGCTCGTGGACTTTTACGAGTTCACCATGAGTTACGGCTATTTCAAAACGGGATACTACAAGAGAAAGACCGTGTTCGATGTCTTTTTCCGCGACATTCCCGACGGCGGCGGATTCGCCGTGGCGGCAGGTCTTGCGCGGATCATCGAATATGTAAAGGATTTGCATTTTGAGGAAGAGGATATCGCCTATCTGCGGGCGAAGAACCTCTTTGACGAGGATTTCCTCGACTATCTTCGGAATTTCCGCTTCACGGGTGACATTTACGCCGTCCCCGAGGGGACGCCCGTATTCCCCGGGGAGCCCATCCTCACGGTCTATGCCCCTGCGATCGAGTCCCAACTCATGGAGACCTATCTGCTCCTGACCCTCAACCATCAGTCGCTCATCGCCACCAAGGCGAACCGCATTGTCCGCGCCGCCGAGGGGCGCGTCGTGCTCGAGTTCGGCTCCCGCCGCGCGCAGGGAGCAGACGGCGCGATCGCCGGTGCGAGAGCCGCCTATGTCGGCGGATGCCACGGCACCGCCTGCGCCCTGACCGACATGGCGTATGGGGTCCCTGCGGGCGGCACCATGGCGCACGCATGGGTGCAGATGTTCGAGAGCGAATATGAGGCATTCAAGACCTACTGCGAGATTTTCCCCACCAACGCAGTCTTGCTCGTCGATACTTTCAATGTGCTGAAAAGCGGGGTGCCGAACGCCATTCGCGCGTTCAAAGAGGTGCTTCTGCCCCGCGGGATTACCAACTTCGGGATTCGTCTCGACTCGGGCGACATGGCGTACCTCTCCAAACAGGCGCGTAAAATGCTGGACGCGGCGGGTCTTTCGGGCTGTAAGATATACGCCTCCAACTCGCTCGACGAGTACACCATCCGCGACCTCATCCGTCAGGGCGCCTGCATCGACACCTTCGGGGTGGGCGAGCGCCTGATCACCGCGAAATCGGATGCCGTCTTCGGCGGGGTCTACAAACTCGCGGCGGTGGAAGAGGACGGCGTACTGGTACCGCGCATCAAGATCAGCGAGTCTACGGCGAAAATCACCAACCCGCACTTCAAGCGCGTCTGGCGGCTCTATGACCGTGAGACGGGGATGGCGCTGGCAGATCAAATCTGTGTCTACGATGAGACCATCGACGACACGAAACCCCTCACCATTTTCGATCAACACGAGACATGGAAGCAGAAAACCCTTGTCAATTTCGAGGCGAAAGAACTGCTCGTCCCCATCTTCAAGAACGGGGAACTCGTCTATCGGGTGCCGAGCGTCGACGAGACGCGCGCCTACTGCTGTGATCGGGTCGCCCATCTCTGGGAAGAAGTCAAGCGGTTTGAAAACCCCCATACCTACTATGTCGACCTCTCCGAGAAGCTCTTTGCCATCAAGCAGAAGATGCTCTCGGAATACGCGAAAGAATCGCGGTAACTGCGTACTTTCCCCGTGATTTCGTTTCTTTTTGAAATTTCTTTTTGAAAAAACAGCGGTCGTCCGCTGTTTTTTCATTTTGTGTTCGCGTGAGATTGACAATTTTTTAACGAAGAGATATAATGAAAAGACAATCCGCTTGCGCGATTCCGACAGATTCCGCAGAGCGGGAAAGGATGCACTTATGACGCTTCGTGATGCCGTGAAAGAGGACTTGCCCGCGCTCGCCTCGGTCGAGTGTCTCTGTTTTCCGGATGACTTTTGGAGCGAGCAGTCGCTCGCTTCCCATCTCGCCGACCCCCTGACCCTCACCTGCCTGTTCTCCGACGGAGAGCGCGTACTCGGCTATGCGTCGGGGAGAGCGATTGCGCCCGAGGCGGAGGTCTACCGCGTAGCGGTTCTGCCCGAGGCGAGAAACCGCGGAATCGGCACCGCTCTGCTCCGCGCTTTGGAGGTCAAGGCGGGGTGCATGGGGTGCGACCGTTTCTATCTCGAAGTCCGCGCGTCCAACGCCGCGGCGCGCCACCTGTATGAGGCGAGCGGATATGAGGAAATCGGCGTGCGGAGACGCTACTATCGCGCCCCCGTCGAGGACGCCGTTCTCTATGAAAAAGTCATGGGAGAGGAGGAGCCATGTATCTCTTAGGTTTTGAGAGTTCCTGCGACGAGACCGCCGCTTCGGTATTGGAAGTGACGGACGGCAGATTCGTCATTCGCTCGAATATCGTCGCGAGCCAGATCGAGATTCATCGCCGTTTCGGCGGGGTGGTGCCCGAAATCGCGGGCAGAGCGCACATTGAGGCGATCTCCCGTATCACCGAAGAAGCCCTCTCGACGGCAGGGGTCTCCCTCTCGGATATCGGCTGTATTGCCGTCACCTCTCACCCGGGGCTCATCGGCGCCCTGCTCGTGGCGGTCAACTT
The DNA here is from genome assembly GCA_028720145.1 of Clostridia bacterium. Taxonomy (GTDB): domain Bacteria; phylum Bacillota; class Clostridia; order Oscillospirales; family CAG-272; genus UBA1740. Next base: position 148,422 of record JAQYLJ010000067.1, on the reverse strand, counting down.
TGCGAAGGCGCTCGCCGTGTCGAACGAGATTCCGCTCGTGGAAGTCGACCATATGAAGGGACATATCTCCGCGGCATATCTGACCGAAACCCCGCCTGCCCCGCCGTTCATCGCCATGGCGGTCTCGGGCGGACATACCTCGATTTATGAGGTGAAAGACTATACCGATTATACGCTGATCGGCTCCACCCGCGACGACGCGATCGGCGAAGCGTTCGACAAAATCGGGCGGTTGATCGGGATCCCTTACCCCGCGGGTGCGGGTTTTGACGCGCTCGCGCGCGAGGGGTTCCAAAAGGCGACCGGACGGGAGACCGACTTTTGGGACGCCTATCGGGCATCTCCCGCGTACCGCTCCCCCGCCTATCATCTTCCCTCTCCCGCCGTTATGGGAGACAACCTCGATTTCTCTTTCTCGGGGCTGAAAACCGCCGCCATCAACCTGCTCCACAGATTCGAGCAAACGGGCGAGGCGTTCGACCGCGCCGCATTCGCCGCCGCGTACACCTATGAGGCGGTGGAAGCCGTCGCGAAGAAATTGGACATTGCTCTCTCGCGCCACCCGGGATATCCCCTCGTGGTCTCGGGCGGGGTCGCCGCCAACTCGCACTTGCGCGCGCGGCTCAAAACCCTCGCGGACAAGCATGGGACAACTCTCTGTCTCCCCCCGGTCTCCCTCTGCGGAGACAACGGCGCGATGATCGCCGCCGCGGGGTACTACGAGTATCTCGCGGGCGCACGGGCGGACGCTCACCTCGGCGCACGGGCGAGCGACGAATAACCACGGACGGTAACACATGGACAGAATCGATAAAGTGCAGGGCACCTTCGATGCCCGCGGTACAAAAAAAGACATCCCCCCCTCGGCGGCGGCGATCGCGCGGCTCCCGCGCTACTATCGCGTGCTTTGCGCGCTCATCGAAGACGGTGTCCTGCGTATATCGTCGGGGGAACTCGGCGAGAAAATGGGGCTCACCGCCTCGCAGGTACGGCAGGATTTCCGCCATTTCGGGGACTTCGGACAACAGGGGTACGGCTATCAGGTCAAATATCTGCACCGCAAAATCGGCGCGCTCCTCGGGCGCGAAGAACAGTATCACGCCGTCATCATCGGGAGTTCTCCCGTGGCGGACCTGCTCATCAAAACAGGAATGCTCGCGCGGGCGGGTCTCGACTGCGTGGCTTGGATCACTCACTGCGAGGAGCCCGAAACACGCGGCTCCTCCCTGCCCGCCTACCCATGGAGCGCACGGGAGACGGCACTCAGGGAACACCCTGCGGAAGTGGCGGTTCTCTGCACCCCGCCCGAGGTCGCCCGTGAGACGGTCGGCGCGCTGACTGCACTCGGGGTGCGCGGGATTTTTAACTGCACGGGAGTCCCCCTCCCGCGCCTCTCGAACAAGGTCTTTACCCGCGACTTTGCCCCCGAGGAAACACTCTACCATCTGCTCTACGACCTCACGCAAGACACCAAAACAAAGGATACGCCAACATGAGTCAAGGATATGAAATCGAAGAGGGCGTGACCCTGCGGCTCCCGCCCCTCGCAGGGAAACAACTGCTCGCCGAAGCGTCGGCGGACGACCTCCGCGTGCTCTTCGCACTCGCGGAAGAGGACTATCGGACATCGGTCGACGCCCTCGCCCGCAAGACGGGATTGACCCTCACCCGCACCGCGGCGGCAGTCGAGCATTGGCTGGACGCGGGGGTACTCAAAGAGAAGACCGCGCCGGAGAAATCCCCCTATTTGCCATCGGACGACCTGCCGCTCGGACGCGCGGGAGACGACGCGCGGGTCATCGGGGAGAAAAATCTGCAAGGGTATCTCGACACCTGCGCGCTGATTCTGAAAAAGCAACTCAATCCCGCCGAAGTGAACATCCTCGTCGCGCTTGTGAGCGACCTCGGCGCGAGCGAATACTACATTACCACCCTGCTGTCCCACTGTGTCGGGACGCTCCGCTGCCACGGGATTCGGTATCTCGAAAAGACCGCGACCTCGCTCTTTGACCGCGGGATCCGCTCGGACGCGGCGCTCGACGAGTACATTCGCGCGAGTGAACTCGCACACTCGAACGAGGGTGCCGTCCGCCGTCTCTACGGTATGGGCGCGCGCGAACTGACCGACGGCGAGCGGGAATGCCTGATTCGGTGGTTCTCGACCTACGGCTACGATCTCGATATCATCGGGCTCGCCTATGACCGCACGGTCGCCACGGCGAATAAGGTCACGGTGAAATACACCGATAAGATTCTCGCGGAATGGCACCGTCTCGGCATCAGGACTGTCTCCGCCGCCGAAGAGTACATTCAGAAGAAAGCAGACGAGGCGGCGGCGAAACACACCCGCACGAAAAAGCCGACCGCTCCCGCCAAGGCGCCGGACAGTTTTGACACCGACTTTTTCTTGGAGAGCGCACTGAAACGCTCGTACGGAAGCGCCGACAAACAGACAACCGACAGCGATCAAAAAGGAGATTGATAAATGTCTCAATATCAAGAGAACTACCGAAAGGTCATGTCGATCCTCGCCGACCGACGGACGAGCGCACAGGAGACGGCCGACCGCCACCGCGCGGATTTCCATGCCCGCTGTCCCCGCGCGGTCACACTCGATGCGGAGCTCGCAAAGACCGCCATGCGTATCTTCTCCGCCGCGACCTCGGGGGTCGATGTCGATAAAAAGGTCGCCGCCATCCGCGAGGAAAACGAGCAGATGCAAAGCGAGCGGAAAGGGCTCCTCGCGTCCCTTGGTCTTCCAGCGGATTACACCGACCCGCACTATACCTGCCCGCTTTGCTCGGACACCGGGTTCATTATGACCGATATGTGCCCCTGCACGAAAGAGATGATCAGACTCGAAAACCTCCGTACCTGCGGCGCGGGTGCCGGCGTGGATACCCAGACTTTCGACACCTTCTCGCTCAAATACTATGAGGACGATCCCGACACCTATCAAATCATGCGACAGAATCTCGCCATGGCGCGCGACTTTGCCGAACACTTCACGCCCGGGAAAGAGAATCTCCTGCTCATGGGAGGGACGGGACTCGGAAAGACCCATCTCTCGACCGCCATCGCCCGCACGGTCATTGAGGGCGGACATGAGGTGGTCTATGAGACCGCGCAGACCGTCTTCTCCGACTTCGCCGACGAGCGTTTTCGGAACGGAGATTCCTCCCGCACCGACAAATACCTCGACTGTGATCTGTTGATTCTGGACGACCTCGGCACCGAGTTTACCAACTCGTTTACCGTGACCTGTCTCTATCAGATCGTCAATACCCGCCTGATTCGGAACCGCTCGACCGTCATCAGCACCAACCTCACCCCGCGGGAACTGAATGACCGCTACGACGAGCGGCTGACCAGCCGTTTCCTCGGTCTTTACCGCGTCCTCCAATTTAAGGGACAGGATGTCCGCTATCAAAAACTCGCGGAGAAATAAAGCGTCCGATAGGAAAAACACGCGTTGCGGGTGACGCTTTTGGGAAAACAGGCGCAAGCGAATCGCTTGCGCCTGTTTTCTTGTCTTTTTACGGTAAATCTGTCTCTCCGACGCGCAAAACAGATCGTTACCCTTCTTTGATAGCCGTCTTCCGTTTTTCCTTTCCCGAAACGATGCCTCGACCCGACAAACGTCTACGATTGCGGGCGTATGTTTTTTCTTACTTCGCCCGAAATGCTTCTCCGTGACAAGGAATGTGTTTCAAGACCGTTTCTCAACGAGAAGCCCGGATTACAAGGCGGCGCCCCGTGAAAACCCATTATTTCCGGCAGAGAGAACGGCTTTCCCGAGCGACCTGTTTTCCGGCGGTATTCCATCTCGCCGTTTTTTCGATTTGTCCCAGGATGCCGCCCCCTCTGCTGTCGGCAAAGAACCGCGTATGACGCATTTCCCCTCGATACGCTTGCCGGACCTCACGCAAAATCAAGAGCCGAGGAAAAACCGTATCTGCATTTTGCCCAATTTCCCGCTTTCATTTCAAAGGTATTTGTATGCTTTTTTTCTTGTTCGTCCCTCTTCTGCGTTTTTTTACAATTCAGTGAAATAATGTCACGAAAAGACTTCACAAATTAGATATTTTATGTTATTATGTATAGCATAAATGCTTTTGCGGCGTTTTAGATATTTTCGTGAAGGAACCCCTGTTACATGAAAGTCAAGATTACTTTTGTTGCAATTTTGCTCTGTCTTTTGTTGCCCTGCCTCGCGGCGTGCGGCAACAACGACGATGTCTTTGATAAGTACGCGGAGAAAGGGTTTACCTGCCGCGTCGTATATGACTTCGGCGACGGACTGGTGGATGGGAAGAGTTCGCTTTTGTACCTCGTTCCTCAAAACTCTCTTTTACCGGAACTCGGTGTAACGACTTCCAAGCCGACCACCTCCGCCCCCGTCCTTGCCGGTCACCATGTGGACGGCTACTATGTCAAGGATGCCGACGGGAACGAGCGCGACTGGAATTTCTCGACCGATCGCGTCACCGAGGACATTACGCTGTATACGAGATGGAAACCGGACTATGCCGTTAAGGTCCTGTACGGTGATCGGTTCGAGCAGTCCTACTCTTTGGAGGTCAACGCAGATACCCCGCTCAACTCTTTCCGACAGGCAAGTTGGACGGGACACACCTTCTACGGATTCTATGAGGATCCCGCATTCACAACCCCCGTCACCTTCCCCTATACGCCCGCGGTCAGCACGGAGAATCCGACTGTCACCGTCTATGCACGGTACCTCGAGGGCAACTACACCATTGTCCGCAAAGCATCCGATTTCGGGAATGCCATCCGCCCCGGCGTAAACTATTATATTGACGCCGATGTGGATCTCTCCGACACGAATATCAGCATGCCCGACACCTATTCGGGGCGCTTTATCGGAAACGGACATACCGTCAGCGGCATCCATGTGACCCGCACGCAGACCAGAAACTCGGAGTATTACGGTCTGTTCGGCAAGATTCTCCGCACGGCTGTTTTTGAAAACATTACCTTTGCCGATGTCAACGTCCGAGTGGATTTGAGCGATACGCAAAACAACTTGATCAGTCAGATCGGTATGCTTGCAGGATCTGCCGAAACAGGCGCGACCTTCACCAATGTTCAGATCACCGGCGCACTCACCTACTGTTGCTACGGCAAAGATCTGGAAGGTCTTTTGGAGATCGGTGATATCTTCGGCTACGTCCCCGCAGATATCTCTCTTGATACGGTGACCGCAACCGTCACCGTGACGGAAATCCCGGCTCCGACCGAGACCGAATAAACCCTTTCCTACCCGATTATTATCTGAAGGAGATATAATAATATGAAGAAAACACTGATTAAGGTACTGTGCCTGGTGCTGGTTGTATGCGCCGTGCTTCCCATCGTTACCTCTTGCAAGAAGAAGAAGAAAAATGCAGGCTATTCCAACGAAGAAACGCCTCTCGTCCTGGCGAGCGAGGCGCTCGACGGCGTGTTTAACCCGTTCTTCTACACGAGCGGTGCCGACGGGTCGGTTGTTTCGCTCACCCAGATCGGGATGCTGAACACCGATAAGAACGGCAAACTGTCCTGCGGCAAGGACGAGGACTGCGTCGCTCTGAACTACTCCGTCGTTACATACGGCTCCAAAGAAGCATACGAGATCAGCCAAAACTATGACGACTATTATACCGAATACAGCTTTGCCATTAAGAACGGCATCAAGTTCTCGAACGGTGAGACGCTCTCCGGTAAAGATGTCCTCTTTAATCTCTACACGCTCCTGGATCCGAGCTACACCGGCTCTTCTACCCTGTACTCGGTCAATATCAAAGGACTGAAAGCGTACCGCGCACAAACCTACAACGAAAACGAGCAGGATCAGTTGGACGCGACCTTTGCCGCACAGGCAGTCGCCCGTATCAACGAGGTCATCGCTTGGTGCAAAGACGAGCAGGCGCCTCTCGGCGCACTGACCGCCCGTCAGAACGAGGTCATCGAGAAGACGAACAGCCTCTTCCGTGAAGAGCTGACCTCCGACTGGGCATCCGCAGACTCCTCCAAAGATTCCTACGAGAAGTACGGATTCACCGAAACTTGGCAGGTCTTCCTCTACATGGAAGGACTGATTACGGTAAAGACCGAGAAGGAAAAAGACCCCGTAACCGGCAACTTCACCACCAAGTACACCGTGGATTACAACGATACACAGAAGCTGGACCACTCCAAGGAAAGCATGATCGAAACGGTGTATAACGCCTATATGGGCACCGCGGTTCTCTCGTCCTACAAGAGCAATCTCCTGTCCATCATCGGCGGCGGCACCGTGACCGCGGCAAATCTGCGCGAATACTTCAAGTCCGTCTGCATCTCCGAATACTTCAAGCAGTATGAGACACTCAGAGTGCCCAACATTTCCGGCATCACACTGACCCGCGGCACGACCATCCCCGCCAACAACAGCGGTGCGACCACCGACCTCGGCGAGGAATGCGAGATCCTGAAGATTGTTGTCAACGGCGTTGACCCGAAGGCAATCTACAACTTCTCTTTCACCGTGACGCCTATGAGTTATTACTCCACTCCCGAAGAAATCGCGCAGTTCTCCTATGAAAACAACCATTTCGGTGTCTCTTTTGCGGACAGTGATTTCTTTGAGCAAATGCAGCTGAAACAGGTCCCCGTCGGTGCAGGTCCCTACAAGGCATCCGATGTCAACACCGCCTACGCTGCCGAGGGTGCCATCCCCGAAAAGAACGATTTCTTCCGTGACAACATTGTCTATTTTGAAAGAAACAACAACTTCTACACCGTTTTCGGCAACGACACCTCCAAGAACGCGAAGATCAGAAAAGTTCGCTATAAAGTCATTTCCACCGACCAAATGTATAACGCCGTCACCGGCGCGAACCCCGAGGTCTACTATTCCGAGCCGCAGGCGACCCCGGACAACATGAAGAAGATCGACAACGCGACCGGCATCGACTATGCGCTCGCAGATAACCTCGGCTACGGTTATATCGGTATCAATGCCAAGTATGTCAAAGAGATCGCGGTGCGCCGCGCCATCATGTACTGCCTGGATACCAGCCTCTGCGTCGATTACTACGGCTCTCTCGCCTCCGCACTGTATCGGTCCATGTCCTCGAACAACTGGGCGTACCCGCGCGGCTGTCTGCCCTACTATGCCGAGAAATCCTACGACTGCAACTATGATGCATCGGGCAACATTGTCAGCATCGGCAGTTTCAACGAGGAAAAAGCAAAACAGTCCGCACTGGAAGAGGTCAACGCCGAGGGATACTCCATCAACCCCGAAACCGGCAAATTGGAAAATGCGAATGGCGATAAACTCACTTTCACCTTCACCATCGCGGGCGACTCGACGGATCACCCGGCATGGAGAACCATGGCAAAGGCGGCTGACCTGCTGAACAGCATCGGCTTCGATATCACGGTCACCAAGGATGCCAACGCCCTCTCCAAACTCTCCGCCGGCACGCTCGCCGTATGGGCTGCCGCATGGTCGTCGACCATCGACCCCGATATGTATCAGGTCTACCACAAGGATTCCTCCGCCACTGCGATCAAAAACTGGGGCTTCCCCTACATTATGGAAGAAGGTACGGCTGAAGAAAACGAACTGCTCGACACGCTCGCCGAGTTGATTGAAGACGGTCGTGCGACCATCGACGAGAACGAACGGAAATCGATCTACTCCGATGCACTCGACATTGTCATGGAGCTCGCGGTCGAATGTGCCACCTATCAGAGAAAGAATCTCTTTATTTGGAACAAGGATGTCATTGATTCCAGCACGGTTTGCGAAGCGACCGCTTACCAATCTCCCTTCTCCCGGATTTGGGAAATCAGTTTCATCCAAGGCTGATCCATACTTTTCGGCACATTTTTACCCGGTTTTTTGACTCCTTTGTACAGGGCGCAACGGCACGCAGCGGGAAACCTCTGTCGCGTGCCAATGCGCTTTGTGCTTTGTAATCCCATGGTTTTTCTCGGCATTTTCCATCTACCCATATCAGAAAGGTCCGGCTAGTATGACAAAATACATCATCAAACGCCTACTGTATTCCATACTGATTCTCTTCTGCGTTTCGCTGATTATTTATTTCCTTGTGCGCCTTCTCCCCACCGATTTCGTCACGCAGAAGTTCCGTTCCCAGATCGATCAGGGAACCGTCAGTCAGGAAGACATTGACGCCATGCTGAAACTCTATGGTCTTTACGACAATTCCTTTACGGGGATTTTGAAAGGCTATTGGGGGTGGCTCACCAGTGCCCTAAAAGGTGACTTGGGCATCTCCTTCAAATTCAATGACAAGGTGTCCACCGTGATCACTACATATATGTGGATCTCGTTCGCGATTTCCGCAGTTGCTCTGGTTCTCGAGTTCATCATTGCCATTCCTCTCGGCATCTATTCCGCCACGCACCAGTACGGGTGGTCCGACTACCTCGTCACGGTGCTGTCGATGATCGGTATATCTTTGCCATCGTTCTTTTTGGGCTCACTTCTGATCAAGGTATTCGGTGTGGACCTCGGATGGCTGCCGATGCAGGGTCTGGTGGATGCGACCGCCGACTATACGGGGTTCGCCGCCTTCATGGACAAGGTGCGGCACTGTATTCTGCCCATGCTGACACTCGTCATCCTCTCCATCGGGGGACTCATGCGCTACACGCGTACCAACACCCTCGAAGTGCTGAATGCCGACTATATCCGCACCGCAAGAGCGAAAGGTCTTTCGGAGAACACTGTCGTATACAAGCATGTATTCCGCAACACGATGATTCCGCTCGTCACCATGATGGCAGGTACCCTGCCGAGCCTGTTCTCCGGTGCAATGATCACAGAGGAAATCTTCTCTCTGCAAGGGATCGGGCAAAAGGCGTACCAAGCGCTTTCCGCCGGTGACATTCCGTTCATTATGGGTTACAATATGTTTTTGGCGATTCTGACCGTGATCGGTACATTCCTGACGGATATCGCCTATATGCTGGTTGACCCGCGTGTCAAACTGTTAAAGTAAGGAGGAGAGCCACATTGAGTACGCACAATAACAGCGCAGGGCAAGACGCTCCTTCGCAGGACAAAAAAACGAGTCTGACCGAAACGGTCGCCAGGGCAGATGCCGCGACCGAAGCAACCGATGTAAGCGCGTCAACCGAAGAGGTCGGCACTGCCTGCCCGACCGAGGACTCTGCGGATGTAACCCCTTACGAAGACGACGAGGAAAAAGAGAGTTTCGCCGACAATGTACGCATCATTTCCCCGATGCGTCTTGTGTTGCAGCGGTTCTTCCGTTCCCGCCTGTCGATGGTCGGACTTGTGACCATGATTCTTCTTCTTCTCTTCTGCTTTGTCGGTCCGATCTTTGTCGGATGGGGCGAGCAAGAGGTGGATGAGAACTCGGGCAGTGAAGAAGTCATCCCGATGCTTGTGTCCTACCAAGATGCCGACGGCAATACATACGAGGCGGTCCGCATCGATATCCATACCTATCAGGAAAACAAATTTGCTCCCTGCTTCACCGTGTCGGTCAATCATGAGGGCAAAAAGGCTGTCCACGTTTTGGGGACAGACGATATGGGTTACGATGTGCTTGTCCGTCTCATGTACGGCGGCAGAATCTCCCTGTCTCTCTCGCTTCTCGTCGTGCTGGTGAACACCTTGCTCGGTGTCGTCCTCGGCGGTCTCGCAGGGTTCTTCGGCAAATGGGTCGATATGCTCATCATGCGTATCGTGGATATCATCAACTGTATTCCGACCCTGCCTATCCTTCTGATTATCAGTGCAATCCTCTCGGCGTTCAATGCCAAGGGAGAAGACGCACAAGCAATTTATATTGATAAATCTTTCAATATTTATATTATGATGGGCGTATTGACACTGATCTCCTGGACAGGCGCCGCCCGTCTTGTGCGCGGTCAGATCCTCTCCCTGCGTGAGCAGGAATATATGACGGCGTGCGAAGCGCTCGGTGTTCCGAACGGAAGAAGAATCTTCAAACACCTTGTCCCCAACATTATGCCGCAGCTCATCGTGTCGATGACGCTCTCTCTCGGCAGCATGATTCTGTACGAAGCAACGCTCGGATATCTCGACCTCGGTGTACCGTATCCGAAAGCCTCTTGGGGGAATATCATCTTCCTAGCCAAGAAGCCGACCATCCTCAGCAACTACCCGAACATTTGGATTCCCGCTGGTATTTGCATCGTCCTCGCCGTCCTCGCGTTCAACTTTATCGGTGACGGTCTGCGCGATGCGCTCGACCCCAGAATGAAGCGATAACGGAGGCTAGGCTGTATTATGGCAGAAAAACACTATTTATCCGCAGCAGAGCTTCGGAAGATATCTCGCGAAAACATGAAGATCACCGCTGCTTATGAGAAAAAGAAAAAGCAGAAGGTGGATCCGAAAACCTACGAAACCGAGATGAAGGACCCGAACAATGTCCTGGAGATCGAAAATCTGCATACTTTCTTCTTTACGGACGCGGGGGTCGTCAAATCGGTCAACGGTGTTTCCTTTGAAATCCCGCAGGGGAAGATCGTCGGTGTCGTCGGTGAATCGGGGTGCGGCAAGAGCGTCACTTCCCTCTCCGTCATGCAACTGGTGCAAGCGCCGCAGGGACAGATCGTGGAGGGGAGCATCCGCTTTAAGACCTCGGAACTTTGCCTCGATGAAAAAAACAAGCCGATTCCCGTTTGGGAACTCGATGAGAACGGTAACCCCTTAACGGAAGAGGTCACCGACAAGCACGGAAAAACCGTCACCGTACAAGTGCAGAAAAGAGACAAAGACGGCTTTCCTCTCTTCGAGCGGGAAGACAGGGTTGTCGACATTGCGAAAATGCCGACCGCCGATATGCGGAAAATTCGCGGCAGAGAGATCTCGATGATCTTCCAAGAGCCGATGACCAGTTTGAACCCCGTGTTCACGATCGGGTATCAGTTGGACGAGGTCCTCTTGGTCAACATGCCCGGCGTCACGCGTAAGGAAGCCAAAGAAAAGAGCATCGAAATGCTGCGGCAAGTCGGAATTGCCGCGCCGGAATCGGTCTACGCGAAATACCCGCACGAACTCTCCGGCGGTATGCGGCAGAGAGTCATGATTGCCATGGCGATTGCCTGCAATCCCAAACTCATCATTGCCGACGAGCCGACCACGGCTTTGGATGTGACCATACAGGCACAGATTCTTGATCTGCTCAAAGAGATGAAGGATCGCATCAACGGCTCTATCATGCTGATCACCCATGACCTCGGCGTCATCGCCGGCATGGCGGACTATGTGGTCATCATGTATGCCGGCAGAATCATTGAAAAAGGTACTGTCTACGACATTTTCGATGATCCCCGACACCCCTATACCATCGGTCTGCAAAAATCCAAACCCGTTGTCACCAAGGATACAGACTGGCTCTATTGCATTCCCGGGCGTGTCCCGAACCCGGTGGATCTGCCCGACACTTGCTATTTCAAAGATCGCTGTCGCAATTGCACCGCCGCGTGCAACGGCACCTATCCGCCTCTGATCCGCGTATCGGACACGCACTATGTGTCCTGTTACCGCGCTATGGAGACCGGAATCTCGGAGGATGAGAACCATGGAAAATAACAACGATATCCTCCTTCAAGTGGAGCATCTCAAAAAGTATTTTGTAGCGGATAAGAACTTCTTCGGACGGCCGTCGTCTTACCTCAAAGCGGTCGATGATGTGTCCTTCTCCGTCCCTCGCGCGTCGACCTTGGGGATTGTCGGCGAGTCCGGCTGCGGGAAAACCACGCTGGGAAGAACCATTCTTCATCTGCATGACATTACCGGCGGCAAAATCATCTACGACGGCAAGGACATCACGCACTATTCCAAAAAGCAACTGATGCCTCTGCGTCGTAAAATGCAGATTGTCTTTCAGGACCCCTATTCCAGTCTCCCGCCGCGAATGACGGTCGGTGAGATCATTTCCGAGCCGGTCGCCATTCATAAGATCGTGCCGAAGGAAGAGATCAACGCATATGTCCTCGACATTATGAAGAAGTGTGGTCTGCGCGATTTTTACTATGACCGTTACCCGCACGAGTTCTCCGGCGGTCAGCGGCAGAGAATCTGCATCGCGCGTGCACTTGCCGTAGAGCCGGAGTTCGTGGTTTGCGACGAGCCTGTCTCCGCACTCGACGTGTCCATTCAAGCGCAGATTGTCAATCTGCTGAAAGAATTGCAAATTCAGATGGGACTGACCTATCTGTTCATCTCCCATGACCTCTCGGTCGTCAAGCACATTTCCACGCATGTGGGCGTCATGTACCTCGGCTCTCTTGTGGAAATCGGGACCAAAAAGCAGATTTTCGATGCGCCCTCTCATCCGTACACGCAGGCGCTGTTGTCTGCCGCTCCGGTGCCGGATCCCCATGTCAAAGTGAACCGTATCGTGCTGGACGGAGATATTCCCTCTCCGATCAACTGCCCTCCCGGCTGTAAGTTCCATACGCGCTGTTCCAGGTGCATGGATATCTGCCGTGAGAAACGCCCTGCGCTCACCGATCTCGGTGACGGTCACCGGGTCGCCTGCTTCCTCTGCGGGTCTCAGCCGGAGGAAGATACGACGCATGAATCCGCCGCGGCACCCGAAGATGCTGCCCCTTCGACAACAGATAACAAAACGGTGCAAGCATGAGTGACGAAAAAAAAGAAAAGCCGGAAACCGGCACGCCTGAGCAGCCCTCGGACGACGACAGAGTCATTGCCGACATGAATGTCGAGGGCATGCCCTGGTACCGAAAAAACAGCCAACAGCAAAAGAAAAAGCAAAAAAAAGACCCGTTTCGCCCGACGGCGAAAGAAACAAGAGCCATGATTTTCGCCGCATACAAGGCATATCTCCCCTATCTTTTGATTGTGCTCGGCGTGATGGCAGCGGTATATGTCATCGGGTATTTCTACTTTAAATAACGTCATATCGTTTTCTTCGCGAAACTGTTTTTGAATTACGATAAGGATTACAAAATGAAAAACAAACTCACACACATCATCTGCGTTTGCCTGGTTCTGATCATGGCGTTGCAGACCTTGATTCTGCCCTCCTTTGCCGCTTTGCTGTCAGACGAGGATTTTCTCAATGAATTTCCCGCGCTCAAAGAACCGGTCGCCGATAACACGACCGTCTCGGGACTGAATCTCAATCCGTATCAGCAGTCTCTCACCCCCGAGGATTTGGGGGTTTATGCGCCGACCGACCGCGTCAGCGCGATCGTGAAACTGTCGGGCGAGTCGGTTCTCTCCCTCGCACAGAAAGCCGGCGTCTCGGTCGCCGATTATGCACGGTCGAGCGAAGGACAGGCGAAGATCGCCGAGATGACCGCCGCTCAAAATGAGGCGATCCGCCAATTGGGCAGTTCCATTTCCAATGTGAAACACCGTTATACCACGCTGTTCTCGGGTTTCTCCTGCACAACGGAGTATCAGAATCTCGAGAAGATCGAGGGAATGTTCGCGGGATCCTCCGCTATCATCGGGGAACGCTATATCCCCGACGCGCAGGAATCCACCGCTACCGATAATGCACTGAACGCATATGGAACCGGCATTTATAATTCTTCGGATGCCGGCTACACCGGCGAAGGCATGGTTGTCGCCATTTTGGATACCGGTCTGGATTATACGCACACTGCCTTCGAGAGACTCCCGGAGGGAACTCTGAAACTGACCAAGGACGATATTGAAGAGCTCTTCCCCTATCTAGCCGCCTCGTCTCTCAACGAGTCGGGCCGCTGGGAAGAAACCTACTATTCCGATAAAGTCATCTATATGTATGACTATGCCGATAAAGACACGGATGTCTATCCCGTCAATGACCACGGCACGCATGTCGCCGGCATTATTGCGGGGAAAGACGACACAATCACCGGCGTCGCCATCGATTCTCAGCTTGCCATTTTCAAAGTGTTCGGCAACGAGGACGCGGGGGCGGAAACCGAAGATATCCTCGCGGCTCTGTCGGATGCCGTTCTGCTTGGCGTCGATGTCATCAATATGTCGCTCGGTTCCTCCTGCGGCTTTTCGAGAGCAGCCGATGAAGAGGGCGTGAACGAGGTCTATGATGCCGTCCGTGCCTCGGGTATCAACCTGATTGTCGCTGCATCCAACTCGCACTCCTCTGCCAAGGGTTCCAATGTCGGTGACACCAACCTGAAGACGAATCCCGACTCCATGACCCTTGGTTCCCCCGCGACCTATGATTCCTCTCTGGCGGTTGCGTCGGTGCTCGGAGCGAAAACGCACTATCTGCTCGTGAACGGCGAGTATCCCGTCTATCTGACGAAAGCCGTCAAAGGCGGCAAGGATATCGAGTTCTACGATATGCTGCTGAAGGGCAACGAGACCGCACAGTATGAATATGTATTGGTACCCGGTGTCGGCAACGAGGGCAACTACGCCAACATTGATGTCACGGGTAAGATCGCCATCATCAAGCGTGGTGTCACGACCTTTGAAGAAAAGGTGCAGATTGCCGCCGCAAAGGGCGCTGTCGGTGCCATCATCTATAACAATGTGTCCGGTACCATCAGTATGAGCATCACCAACGCGACCCTGCCCACCTGCTCGATCTCCATGGACGCCGGTGCCTATTTTGTTGAGCATCCGACCGGTGTCCTCCACTTCGGCGCGGGTAACCTCGCGGGTCCGTTTATGAGTGACTTCTCTTCTTGGGGTCCGAACTCCGACTTGATCCTCAACCCCGACCTCACCTCCTACGGCGGTGATATCACCTCTGCCGTCCGCGGCGGGTATGATGTCTTCTCGGGGACCTCCATGGCTTGCCCGAACCTCGCCGGCTCTGCCGCGCTGGTCCGTCAGTATGTCAAGCAGAAATATCCCACTTACTCCGATTCCGAGGTGACGGCTCTTGTGAACTGCCTCCTCATGTCTACGGCTTCTATCCTCCGCAATGAAGCGGGCAATCCCTATTCTCCGAGAAAGCAGGGATCCGGTCTGGCAGACGCAGAACGTGCCATTAAGTCCGGGGCGTATCTTTTCGTTGAAGGCTCGGATAAAGCCAAGCTCTCTCTCGGAGATGACCCGCAGAAAACCGGTAAGTACACCCTGGTCTTCACTTTGAAGAATACCACCGACCACGCTCTCTCCTACGTTCTCGACACGTATACCATGACCGAGACGATCTCCAGCGACGGAAAGACCGTGGCGGAGCAGGCGTATATGCTCTCCCCCGAGATTCGCTACTCGGTGGAGAACGGCGGTCTTGTGGGCAACACCGTATCCGTCCTCGGCTACAGTGAAGCGATCATCACCGTAGAGATCACGCTCTCCGAGAATGACCGCAAGTACATGGATGACAATTTCGCCAACGGTATGTATGTCGAGGGCTTCTGCACCCTCACTTCCAAGGACGGTGATTCCAATCTCACGATCCCGTACCTTGCCTTCTACGGCGACTGGACCAAGGCGCCGCTTCTGGACGCTACCGCGTTTGAAGAAGGAAAAGAAGCAAAAGATACCTCCATTCTGGAAGATGAAAAGCTGAAAGCCGATGTCTATGCCACCATTCCGATGGTCGGTTTCTATTCCGGAAACGAAATTTCCTATTATTATATGTGCAAGCCCGCCTTCATTCTCGCGGATGGTTACGAGGCTCCCGCGACACTGGAAGATTACTGTGCACTCACCACTTCCACCGACGGGAACTTCATGTTAAAGTACATCAGTGCCGGCTTGCTCCGAAACGCAAAGAGCGTTCACATGACGATCGTCGACCCCGTCACGGGGAATGTGATCTTTGAAAAGACCGCCGAGAACTGCCGTAAGTCCTATTATAACGGCAACCAAACGGGCGGCTATATTGAAGTGGAATTTGATGCCTCCACGGCGGGTCTTGCCAACAACACCAAATATGTGTTCAACATGACCTGTGAGCTGGATTGGGAGGGAGAACAGCACAATCTGAAAAACGAGTTTTCCTTCACCTTCTACATTGATAACGAAGCTCCTGTTGTGGATATGGAGCAGACCAACCTCCGTGTGGAAAGAGACAAGGAAGGCAACATTGAACGGTACTTACTCGACCTGTATGTGTACGATAACCGTTTCCTCTCCGGCTACTTTATGTCCACTTACGAGGAAAAAGACGTGAACGGCGTGGCGATTGACCCCGAGGCGGTCATCGAAGGCTTCATCCCCGTCGATGATATGCTTGCCGCGACCTCCAACAAGGTGACGATCGACCTCACCTCTGTCTGGCATAAGCTCAAGGACGGCGATACGCCCGGCTCCAAGAACATTGAATTTACGCTATACGACTACGCGAAGAACCGGACGGTCGTCGACCTGACGCTGGAAAAATCCACGGCAGATACCGTGAATATCAAGAACGGCAGAAAGACGACCGAAAAGGGCGACGAGATTATCTTTAACCTCAAACCCTATCAGCAGATCAACCTGCTCTCCACGCAGTACCTCGTCACTTCTCCCAAAGAAGTGTATTACACCGATTTTGTTTGGAGCTCTTCCGATGAAGAAGTCGCGACCGTTCAGGGAGGAATTGTAACACCTCTCAAAAACGGCGAAGCGATCATCACCGTGGCAACCCCCGACGGGAACAGTACCGCGCAGGTTACCATTCGGTGTTCGGGTCAGGCATCGGATACGACCATTCCCATCTCCGGTCTGACACTGAACGCCACGCGTATCTCCCTGGTACGCGGCGAGACCTATGAGCTCTACGCCTCCTTTGCGCCATACAACGCAACGACCCTGCCGAATCTCGTTTGGGATTCCTACGGGTCTCCCTATATCACCTTGACCCCCGATCCGAGCGATCCGTATCACTGCACCGTGTTTGCCAAAGAGTCCGGCTCCGCTCTGGTCTCGGCAAAGGCAGAGGGGACCCTGTTCTCCGCCACCTGCAACTTCGGGATTGCCGAGGAATTTGAGTATCTCGGTCAGTACCTCAAGTCCTATACGGGGAAAGGCGATGCCGACGGCGTCGTGGAGATCCCCGCCGACAAGGGCGTGACGAGAATCTACCGCCTTGCGTTCTACAACAACAAAGACATTCGCAAGGTCATCATCCCCGAGGGGGTCGAGCAGATCGAATACGCCGCCTTCTACGGCTGTGAGAATCTGCGGGAAATCGTACTTCCCTCCACCTGTAAACAGATCGACGAGTGGGCATTCGGACATAACGAATCCCTCGAAATCATCAACCTCGGTCAGGTACAGACCATCTGTCAACTGGCGTTTTACGGCGACAGTGCGCTGAAAGAGCTGGATCTCTCGAACTGCCATACCATCTGCGACCGTGCGTTCTCGTTCTGCACCTCGCTGAAATCGGTGGATATCAGCACGGTTGGGCAGATCGGCAAATACTGCTTCGTAGGCTGTACGGGGCTGGAAGAGCTTAAGACTTCGAGCCTCAACAAGATAGCCGACTATGCCTTTGCCATGTGCTCCTCGCTGCGCTCTCTGAATCTGTATGCGACCTATGTCGGAGAAAACGCGTTCTATTACTGCTCCGGGCTTACCGATGTCATCTTTGAGTCCGACGTAACCGAAATCGACGCCGCCGCGTTCTATTATGCCAGCGCCCTGACCAACGTCTCCTTCAAAAAGTCCTGCAAGTATATCGGCGACTACGCGTTTACCAACTGCTCTGCGCTGACTTCTGTCTATATCCCCGCAGGGTGTGAATACCTCGGCGACTTTGCTTTTGCCGGTTGCCGCAATGTAAAGGCGGTCAGTTTCAATGCGAATGCCAACCTCCGTTCGGTCGGTCAAAACCCGTTCTACCTCGTCTTTGTCTCCGACTTCGTGGTAGAAGAGGGCAGCAAGTACCTGACGGTAAAGGACGGTATCCTCTACGACAAGAACATGACGAAACTGATCCTGTGTCCCTTTGCCAAGTCCATCGTGGGACTTGTGCTCCCCGATTCGGTCAAGACCATCGGTGATTACGCCCTTTCCACGGTATACTCCATCATTTCGGTCAACCTCAACCGTGTAACCGAGATCGGCGAGGGCGCATTCATGAGTTCCGGTATTCAGACAGTCTACCCCGGCACCTCGCTGAGGCGCATCGGTGATTATGCCTTTGCATCCTGCGACCGCCTGGAGACCTTTGTCGTTCCCGACGGCGTGGAGACCATTGGTGAGTACGCCTTCGCGGACAGCAATCGGACCGGCGCCGTCCTGCTCCCCGATAGTCTGAAATCTTTGGGCGCGTATGCGTATGCCCAAAACGCGGGAATCACCTCTGTGACAATTCCCGCGGGGATCACCGAACTCCGTGAGGGTGTGTTTGCGGAATGCACGGCACTCACTTCCGTTACCATGAATGAAGGCGTTGCCGAAATCGGCGACTACGCATTCTTCGGTGATACGGCGCTGACGAGCATCACATTCCCCGCGTCCGTGACGGCGCTCGGTGAAGGTGCGTTTGCTCTGTGCGAAAACCTGGATACCGTGAATCTGTCCGAAGGATTGACGGAGATTCCGGACTTTGCCTTCTACGGAGCGACTTCCCTTGTTTCGCTGACACTCCCCGAAGCGGTCACCGCCATCGGCAGATTCGCCTTCTTCGGTGCGGAGAAACTGGAAGCACTGTCTTTCGGTGCCGTGGAAACCATCGGGGACTATGCGTTCGTCGGTACAGCTCTTGAAACCGTAGACGCGCGCACGGTACAAACCGTGGGTGAATATGCCTTTGCAAAGACCGCTCTCACCTCGGTCAACCTGCCTGCCGCGACCGAAATCGGTGCGTATGCCTTTGCGGAAGCAACCGAACTCACCTCGGTATCGCTCGATAAAGCGGTGAATATCGGCACAGGAGCCTTCGTCCGCGCGACGAAACTCTCTTCTGTTTCGCTCCCCGCCTGTGAGACGGTCGGAGACCTCGCGTTTGCTTACGCCGGTTCTCTTACCTCTGTCGATCTCCCCGCCCTCAAAACCATCGGCTCCTATGCCATCTACAACACCAAGATCTCTTCCCTCTCTCTGCCCGCGAGCCTCACTTATGTGGCGCCGAACGCCCTCACGACAAAGGCGTACAACTCCACGGATGATGCGCTTGTATGGCTCGACAGCATCGTGCTTGATCCTGCGAGTGAGAGATTCTTCCTGGATGACTGCGGTGTTCTGTATCAAAAACTGACCGACAACACCTACCTGCTTGTCGCTTATCCCTCGGGCAAGACCGATACGAACTATACCGTTTTGGATAAGACCGTGCGGATTGAAGCATACGCATTCAGCAACAACCGCAATCTCGAAAGCGTAACGGTTGCCCGCACGGTGAAGTCCATCGGTGCCGGTGCCTTCTACGGCTGTACTGCCCTGTCCTCTGTCGATTTCCTGTCCGTTGGTGCGCCCACCTTGGAAAGCCTGTATTCCTCCGCGGCGGTGAACGGGTGGTCGTACTGCAACTTTGTCTATGACTATGCCGATGCCGAAAAGGCAGCGCAGCTGACCATCACGGTACCCAAGAACGCGGCAGGCTATGACACCTACCTGTGGAAATCCTACTTGGGAGATGCACGACGCACCGAGGTCAATTCGATGACGGACGGCACCGCCGCCCTGAACGAAAGCATCCTGAACCTCCCCGAAATCATTACGCTCGCCGATGCGGAAACGGTGGACTATCTGGAACTGATGTATAACGCGACTTCTTCCGATCAGAAAGCCTTTGTCCAAAATGTCGCGAAACTGCAAAGAGCCATCGCCGAGGTGAAACGACTCCGTGCCGAACAGAATGCGGACACGCCGGATGACCCCAATCCGACACCCCCGATTGAGAGTCCGACCGACGGTCTGCCCACTTACGCGATCGTCCTGATCGTGGTCGGTGCCGTCGTCCTTACGGCAGGTGTCGGTGTGACGGTCGTGCTCCTCGTGATCAAAAAGAAAAAGACCGCATCGCAGCGTGCGGACGGCAGTGCGTCCGATGACCCGTCCGATACGACCGAGGCAGCCGCTCCGACAGATTCGGAAGAAACGGCAGAAAAGAAAGGAGAGGACACCCATGAAGAATAATGCATTACGAATTTCGGCTCTGCTTGTCCTCTGCCTTGTGTTAGGACTTTTCCTCTTTTCCTGCTCGAAGAAAGAGACCTATACCGTAACCTTTGACACCCTTGACGGGGCGGCGGCAACAACCGTCACCCTCAAAGGCGGGGAGACCCCGACCGTCCCCGCAAATCCCACCCGCTACGGCTATACCTTTAGTGGCTGGTATTCCGATACCGCCGCGACCGTGGCAGTCACACCGTCGAACATTCCCGTCACACAGGATGTCACTTATTATGCCGGCTGGATCCCGCTGGAGTCCGTCCTCATCCGTTTCGACACCAAGGGCGGGACGGCGGTTTCCCCCGTAGCTCTGCTCCTGGGTGACACACTGAACGAGAGTGCCGTCCCCGCCCCCACCAAAGAGGGCTACACCTTTAGCGGCTGGTATAAAAACGTTTCTTGCACCGCTAAATTCAATTTTCAAGCCGCGCCGACCGAAAGCATGACCCTGTATGCCGGATGGAAACTGAATGACGGTATGGGTGAATATATCGGCATCGTGGACGGTACGGAAGTGGCTCGCTCGGTCTTCCCCGCGGGATCTCCTGTCCTGCCCGCGACCTACGACGGCGTTTCCTACCTCTGGTTCTCCGATATCTTCCTGACGCAACCCTTCGGCTGCGAAGTCTCGACCGGGTCTGTCACGCTGTATGGAATGGCGTACACCGAAGGTCTCCAAATTGACGGGGGCGTTGTCACGGGTTATACGGGACGCGAGAGAACCGTCATTGTCCCGCCCACCTGGGAGGGAACGGAAGTGACCGCCATCGGCGCGAATGCCTTTGCCGGCAACAGACAAGTGAAATCGGTGCAACTGCCGAAAACCGTTGTGTCTGTCGGCGCATCCGCTTTCTATGACTGCTATTCCCTCACCACCGTGAACCTTACTTCCGCCTGTACGACAATCGAATCGTTTGCATTCGCAGGTTGTGAGAAACTGACCGATATCGGGGACATCTCGGGACTTGATGAGATTCGTGAACACACCTTTACCGGCTGCCGCCGTCTCTCGTCTGTCGTTTTCTCCGACAGTCTGCTCGCGGTGGGACGGTACGCGTTCTCCGACTGTGAGGCACTGGAATCCATTTTACTGCCCGACACCGTCACCGAAATCGGTGAATACGCATTCTCCGGCTGTTCCTCGGTGCGTGAGTTCCGTATTCCCGCCTTGCTCAACGATTTGCGTACGGGTGCGCTCAACGGCTGCCTGTCGCTGACGAATCTGATTCCTTCGGAAGACAATGACACGGCTCTGTTCCGTGTCATCGACGGCAACCTGTACAGTGCGTTCGGTCACTGTCTCTCCCTCTATGTTGCGGGCGACAAAAACGAGGCGACCTTCACCTTGCCTGCGGGTTGTACCGAGATTGCCCCCTATGCCTTCAACGGCAATTCCAATTTGAAGGTACTGGTGCTCGATTCTCCCGAGCTCACCCTGCGCAAGGGTGCCCTCGCGGGGATGCAGGCGCTCGAAACCCTTTCCGTCTATTCTCTGCCCTCGGGGAACCCTTACCTTGCGTACTACTTCGGTGCCGACTCCGGGGAAGCGAACGGGTCCGCGGGTAACTACTCGCCCGATACACTGACGAGCGTCCGCATCGTCTCCATAGGAGATAGTCTTCCGGACTATGCCTTCTACGGCTTTACGGGTCTTACAAGCATCGACGGTATCGGCTCTGTTCGCACCATCGGGAAATATGCTTTCGCATACACCGCGCTAAGTGACATCACGATTCCCGCAACGGTAACGAAAATCGGTGACAGTGCCTTCTATGGCTGCGCCTCCATTGCATCCTTTACCGTTCCCCCGGCGAATACCGCTTATGCCGCATTTGATGACTGCCTGTACAGCAAGGATCTCACCACACTCTATTTAGTTCCTCAAACGAAAGAGAGCGTGACTTTCTCCGATGCCGTGAAAACCATTGTATCGGGCGCCTTCTACAAATCGAAGGTGCGCGCAGTCGTTGTTCCTTCTTCGGTGACACGCATTGAACAGGGTGCCTTTGCAGGCGTGCTTCAGCTCGAAGAACTGACCGTCCCGTTCATCGGCGGCTCTCGGACCGACACGGATACCGACTATATGATGTATATCTTCGGCGGTACGGTCTCCAAGAGCAATTCCATTCAGCCCGACGGCACCTTCTCCTACACGACAGGCGATCGCTCCTGCACCCCGACTTCTCTATGCAAACTCACCATCTCCGAAGAGATTACCTTTATCGGGGAATTTGCGTTTGCCTATCTCACGGAAGTTACGGAAATCAACTGGAGCGGAACGGTCACCTACATTGATGACTATGCCTTCTGCCAGACAGGGCTGACCGAACTGACGGTACCGAACACCGTGACGAGAATCGGCGACTACGCCTTTGCCGCGATGAGCAACCTGGAAAGTGCGGTGATCCCCGGCTCGGTCGGAGGGAACCTCGGTATGTATCTGTTCAGTGAATGCTCCATACTGGAAAGTGTCGTTTTTGAAGAGGGCGTGACCAAGATCCCCGCATACGCGTTCTATCTGAGGGGTTCAAGAGATTCCGAGACGGGTGAAGTCTACTATTATTCCTATCTCGACAGCGTTACGCTCCCCTCGACCGTTCAGGTCATCGGGACCGGCGCATTTGCCTATGCGGGCACGAGATACATTGGTGCGAACGGCTCCACCTACGGCAACTTGAAGTTCATTCTCCCGACGGACTCCGATCTGCGTGTCATTGAGAAAAAGGCGTTTTACCGTTCCTCGGTCAAATCTCTTGCACTTCCCGCTTGCTTTGAGGAAGTCGGAGAGATGGCGTTCTTCGGATGCAGAAATCTTGCGCATGTGACATTCGGGACGCGGGACGGCGGCTCGTCTCTCAACAAACTCGGCGGTGCCTGCTTCGCGTACTGCACAGGTCTTTTGGACATGACGATTTGGAAGACGATCAACTCCCCTGCGGATGTCCCCACTGCGGAATACTACACCGTGACAACCACGACGGAGAACGAATCGTTCAATATTTTTGCGGGCGCAACCGTTCCCTCCATCTATGTGAAATCCGCAGAGACCTATCGCTCGGCGGAACACTGGGACGAGTACGACGCGAAAATCCATGAACTGACAGAGTGAACCATCGGCATCCCCTTTAGAATAGTTGACCTCCCGACTCCTCGGGAGGTCTTTTCGTTATACAAAAATGCGGGCTGCCCCAAAGGACAGCCCGCGTGTGATTCGGAAGCAGATTATGCCTGCTCCTCGGTCGTTGTATCGGTAGTTTCCGTGATGGTTGCGACACCGTCCGTGACCGACACGGTATATGTCTTATCATCGCTTGTTTTCAGCGTGTATACGCCTGTCTCCGCATCATAAGTACATTCCGCAATCAGCACGACGGTATTGACTGTCTCCCCATCTTTCTCCGTCGCAAGCGACATAAGCAGAATCTTGTTATCGGGGAGAATATCCACAAAACTCTTTCCGTCTGCCGCATACGCCGTGGTCGCTTCGATCGTCGTGACCGTTGCGCTGTCATAGAGCGGCAGAGGTTTCGCTTGCTCCTCCGTGGTGTCCTCGGTACCTTCTTCTATGCTGCCGGAGGTCTTTTCGACGAGCGTCAGCAGATAGTAGTAGGTCTTTGCACCCTCGCCTGTTTCTCTGACAATGTAGTACAGTTTGCCATCATTCATCATCACATTGGAGGCGGGGACTTCTACACCGTCTTTAGTCAGCTCAAAGGAGAAGTAACTCCCTGCGGACATCCCGATATCAGAGGCAATCACGCGGTTGACAGTCACGACAAACCCGTCATTGGCAGGAACCGCCTCTTCACGAAGCAGAGCGTAAATGCTGTACCCGTAGGTGCTGAAAACAGACACCGGACGCGCCACCAAAATCATGGTATATGTATACCCGTCTGCACCCTCAAAGACCGCACGGTAGAAGTTGTTCCCCAGAGAGGAGACCGGCACTTCTTCCAGCGTTTCGATCAGGGTTCCGTCGCTCTCCATGAGCGTTGTGGACTTGCCGAAGGTGGCGTTCATATAGCTCTTCTCGACGGAACCGTCCTCTTTGTAGACCGTATGCAGAGCCACCGTACCGTAGGTGTTGGTAAACTGGCTCGCGTAATTCGATCCCATCATCGAATAGATATAGTACAAATAGTAGAGATAGGTGTACGAGGGCATCGTTTTGATGTTGGAGAGTCCGATGACCTCATAGGTGCTCTTGATGTCGCTTCCGACACCGTCGCCCTGATAGTTGATCGTGATATAGAAGTAATAGCTCCCGATTCTAAAATACATACGGGAGACTTCGTCGACGATCTCTCTGACCACCGTGCATTCGTAACTCTCGTCTCCGATCATCACATAGCCGCTGACCGAGAAAGTCTCGCCGCCCGTCGGCGCGAATGTCAGGGTCAAGGTCGGCAGTGTATTGTCGGCATCTACGCGTACGGGATAATAGTCCTTCGTCGCTTCGGCACGAACAAAGCTGATGGCAAAGCCGTCGTTCTTGTAATAGGTCTTGCTACCGTATACTTTCGTCTCGGAGAGCTCCCCGAAGTCCTCCTCAACATAGCCGTAACGATTCTTTTCGCTTGAAGACTCATCCAGATAGTAGAGAGTCACATTCTCATTCTCATCGACCGTGTAGTAGTATCTGACACTGTTATTGAAAATCGCGAAACCGTATTCGGAGAACAGGAGAGAATCCAGTTCGGGCGTATAATACGCAACCGCCGTATAGGTGCGGGGCGTTGCCGTGCCGCGCTCGGTATCGTAGACATAGATGTATGCCTCCGAGCCGCTTGTATTGACATAGTAAAGCAGGCTCTCGGTCACCAGCGAATAGGTGCCCGTCTCCACAGAACCGTCTGTCAAATACTTATTCGCGGTGCCGTCACCGTTCAGCCGCAGAACCGACCAGTCGTCTTCGTTCACATACGAATAGACCACTTCGTCATGAATGGTATGCAGTGCATTGTAAGTATTGCTTCCGCTCGTCATGGTTCCGAACTTGGCGACGATTTCATGTTCCTCAGCTCCGACACGGTAATGAATCGTGGCTCTGTCGCCGTTCACCGTGTAAGTAGCGGTTTCGTCGACAGGTTCTCTCACATACTCTTCCCCGCTCAAAACCATGCGGAAGATGGTTGCATTCCCCAACCCGTCGAGTTCGGCATATAGTCCGTCAAACACCTGATTGTCGATCATCAGATAGACTTTTCCGTACTCACTGCCGCGCAAAGCGCAGGTGTTTTCGGACAGGTGGAAGTAGTAGGTCGTGTCAGAAGAGATTGCCACTTCGTCCCCGTTCTTCTGATACATACCCATGATCTCGCGCCCTTCTCCGTCGGAGTAGGTGGCAGCGAACCCGAAGCCGTCCAGCGTCAGAACGCCGTTCGCCGTATTGGTGGAAACAAACTGCCCTGCATACGATGCGTCATAGCGGAAGAAGTAGTTTCCTGTCAAAATAGAGCGTTCAATCAATTCAAACGCATAGAGAGGAGCATCGAAATCCGCCGCTTTTTCATTCGTCTCAAAGGCGTAGATGGAGAAGCCCGTGAGTGAGGTCCTGCCCGTACGCGTCAGTGTACCCGGATACGTGGTGACGGACTGAGTCTCTCCGTCGACCGTGACGACACAGTAGGAGACCGTGCCGCTCACAGGATCGATCGTCAAATAACTCGTCTGCGATACCTTGCCGTCTTTCCCGACCTCGTAATAGGTCTCGGTGGTTGCGGTCGAAACGGTATAGGTTCCGTTTTCGGTATCCAGTGTGAAATAGAGGTTGCGGTCTGTGAATGTCGCGGTGAGTACGCTGCCGTTCTGACGGTAAGTACCTATCTCGGTCTTGCCGTTGATCTGATAGATGGCAAAGCCCGCGACGAGCGTCAGTTTCCCGCCGTTACTGCCTGTCAGGACTTGGGTTTTGTCCACGGTTTCCACACCGTCGCTGTAATTGAACCAGAAATGAATCCTGTACTGCGTGAGGGTGGAGTCCAGCATCAGCGCGCAAGTCTTCACCTTGGAGAAGTCGACCGGCTCTGTAAATACGGGGCTGGCATCCTCGGGCAATGTGAAGGTCTCGGTAACGGTGAGCAGATAAAGACCCGTGGTCGCATCCCATGTCATTGTACCTGCGGCGATCTTGTGATACTGCTTTTCTTGGTTATACCCGTAAACGGTCACCGTTGCACGATCGGCAGTCTCGAATACGAAGAGCGGACCGTAGTAGGTACCCTCGCTATCGCGATAATAGTATTCCGCGTAGGCAGCCGGTTTTCTCTCAACGACCGTGACCTTAGTCGAGGTCGTCCCGCTATCGGGATCGGTGGGATCCACCAACACCTCTTGCGTTTTGACCGTGATCATGAATTTGTAGGTCACGTCTCCCTCGGTAAAGGTGAGAATCGTGCCGCCGAAGGCAGAGGTCTCGGTGGTGAAGAAGCCGCTGTGGGAAACGCCGTCCTGCGTGTAGGTGGCGGTCTGAATACCGTCCAGCGCCAAGGTGGAGCCGTCTTCCAGCGTGTAGGTGACATCCATCGAGGCATTGTAAATCATGTACCCCAACTCACCGTTCAATTCCATGAGGCGGAGCACGCCCGCAACACTGCCCTGCGAACTCATCAGGGTGATGATGCGTGTTTCGGCATCGTAGGTATAGTAATATTGGCTGACGGAAGAGCCTGCGTTATACGAAGCAATTCCGAATCCGTTCAGTGTCAGGTCGCCGATGATTTTGCCGTCATCGTCGGTATGGACGACAATGGTATTGTCGCTGACAACAAAGTGGAGAATCCGCCCGAGGTTGATATCCTCCTCGTTTCTCACCTGGAATGCCGTTCTTCTTTCGCTGCCGACTCGCACGGTACCGACGGCAATCACCAGTGTCTTCCCGTCAAGAGGACCGGAGGTGAAGGTCGTGACGAAGTTACCGTCCTCATCGAACACATAGGTGCCCTTGGAATCGACGGTCGTCGTGGCTTCCGCGCTCTCTTTTTCGGAGTAGGTCACACCGTTTTCGTCGTCGAACACGAGTTTGATGAGTTCGTTCAACCCCTTACCCGCACCCATTTCGTACAGGGTGGCGGTAATCCCAACGCGGTCGGCATTCTTATAAAGGAAGGTTTCCCCATCGGAATTGAGCACTGCCTCGGGGAAATCCGCATTGGCATCCGGGAACACAATGGTTTTGTTCTTGACAAGGCTTCCCTTGAAGAAACAACCGCCGCGGCAAAGGTAAACGGTATTCTCCTCGCCTTTGGAAACATACATAATGTCCGACCCGCCGAACAGATCGGTATACCCCTTGCTCCAAACGGCATACAGCGTAATGTTTCCGGTGGCGGTGATATCTTCTACGGCGGCAGGAGTCGCATTGAAGAGCGAGTCATCCATGATGTGAGAGGAATATTCCATCTCGCCGTTTGCACTGAGTGCCCAACCCTCAAGATAATACCCCTCTTTTTGGAAGGATTCGGGATGGAATTTTGTCTTGACGCCGTAGATCAGCGTCTGCTTCTTACTCTCGTTGACAGAGCCGTCCGGATAATTGGAGACAAATGTCAGGGTGCAACTCTCGCGGTCGAAATACAGCTTGAACGCATTCTCTGACGCATTCTCCGAAAGGACGAGTCTGGTCACACTGTCCGACTTCGTCACTGCTTTGAACCCCGTGACGGTATGCGAGGGGACTACCGCCTCGCCGATGTAGCCGTACTCCACGAGCAACTCGGGCGCGGGCGTGTATCCGTCCAGTGTTTCGTTCTGAGTCAAAATTTCAACGGTATACTTGACCTGATACTTCGCGACAAGCGTGATATCCTCGTTGCCCATCACCGCATCCGCGTCAAGGGGTTCTCCGTCGAGGAGCCAAGTACCGAAACGGCAATCCGCCTTTTCGGGAATCAACCCCGCGATTTTCTCGGAGATGCGATCTCCGGCGGAGAGCATGACACGCGTCGTCGCAAGGGTACCGCCGTTCGGATCCAGTGTCAGCTGATAGAGTTTGTTCCACTTAGCGTAAACGGTGGTGTCCGCATCGGGGGTGATAGAGGTCACAGGGGTGCCGGAATAATCCTGTGCGGTGTACCAGCCTGCGAAGGCATATCCCTCGCGGGTGGGTTCCGTCAGGGTGTACGGTGCGCCCTTTTCGATTTGCACGACGGTGTCAGCAGTCCCGTCGCCGGTGACCATGGTAAGGCTGACCTGTTCGGTTTTCCCGCAAGCGGCGAAAAGTCCGCATAGCAGAATCAGTATGCTTACCAGCAGGAGCAAATGTGTCTTTTTCATAATTCTCTCGTTACCTCAAAGATAGAAAATCAATCGAATCATCGTTTTCCCGCGTATGGGAATCCTCTATGAAAGAGGCGTCCAGACTGCCGTCAAAGCGGTCCCCTCCGATTGTGCGGAAAGTTCCTCGGTGCCAACCGCGGTCCCGTCCTGCCGTACCCAACCGGCGAAGGTATACCCGACGCGCTCAGGAGAGGCGATCGGCTTGATGGCATCCGTCAAGTTCTTATCGTTTTTCACCGTGTCGGCATTGACCGTAACGGACACGACATAATCGCCTGTATCCGAGAGATGAACACCGAAGACCACGGGACGGTTGGAAGAATTCCAACGGAGGTTCCAGTCATGTGTGTCGGCTCCCTCCTCGATATAGAAGGTCGCTTGATAGCAACCGTAAAACGCGTTCACGCGGATTTCGGTCACGCTCGCGGGGATGATCAGCGTTTTCAGTGCCGCAGCCCCCTTGAAGGCATATTTCCCGATCAAGGTCAGTGTCGCGGGCAGGCGCAGCGTTTCGATCTGTTCGAGTCCGTAGAAGGCGTAGTCTCCGATGGATTGAACCGCGTTTCCGATTTCCAGTGTCTTGATACCGCTGCACTTGTAAAACGCGTTATCCCCAACGGTCTTGACTGCATCGGGTAAACAAAGCGCATTCAGCATCTCGCACTTATAAAATGCACGGCTGCCGATATGTTCTACCCCCGAGCCGAGCACAACCGACTCCAAAACCGAGCAGAAAGCGAAGGCATCGTCGGGAATCACTTGGAGCGTGTTCGGAATGGAGACGGATTTCAGTGACTTGCAACGATAAAACGTGTTCGTGCCGATATCCGTGAGATTTTCTCCGAAATCGACGGTTTTCAGGTTGGTGCATCCGTAAAATGCGTAATCGCCGATGGACCGAAACGCATAGGTCTCGGAGAAGTCCAGTTCAAAAATGGAGGAACACTTATAGAAGGCGGATCTGCCGATCGACTCCAGCATCGTGGGAAATGCGATATTCAGCAGATTGGAGCATTTGTAGAACACATAATCCGGTAGTGTCGTCAGGCGAGAATGGAGCGCAACCGACATGAGCTGGGTGCAATTATAGAACGCCCCCTCTCCGATATAGAGACAACGGGTCAGATTCCCGAGCGTCACAAGAGAGTCGCAGTCGGAAAAGGCGTAATCCGCGATTCCCGTCACCGTATCCTTCAGTGTCGCCTCGCCGATGGTGGCGCCGTCTTTGTACCCGACGACCCATGTCCCGGCATAGATGATATTGTTCTCGTCCGGGTTCGACCAAAGGCGCGTCCCCTCAAATGCCCGCAGCCCGATGCGCGTAACGCTTTTCGGAATGATGGGCGTGAGTGCGTTATTGTCCAATGCCTTGCATCCGTAAAACGCGAAATCGTCAATCTCGGTGAGCGAACTGTTTGTCAAATTCAGTTTATAGAGTTTTTCGCAAGCATTGAACGCGGCGTACTGAATACGCAGAAGCGAGGCGCCCGCCTTAAATTCGGCAAGTTCGGGACAACTTTGGAACGCAAATTTCCCGACCGTCTTAACGGAAGCGGGCAAGGTGACGGATTCCAGCAACTGTGCCTGATAAAAGCAGGTGTCACTGATACCGACCGTGTTGTCTTTGATATGCGTAGCGTCGATTTTTTTATATGCGTTCAGATTCTTGACGGCAACCAGCCACCGATCGGCGTAGACGAAATCCGACGTGGAATCCGCGTAGAGCTTCGTCGCATTGAATGCCATGGAGCCGATATGCGTCACACTGTCGGGAATGGTCACCGATGAAAACTCGGTACAACCGTAGAAACAGCGATCTCCGATATCCGTCATGCCGGACGGAAGTTCGATGCCCCCGAGCAGCTTGTCATTCACAAAACAGCGGTCCCCGATGGTATCCAGTACGCTGTCTTGCGCGAACACGACCGACGCAAGCAGCGGGTTCTCGCTGAACGCATACTCGCAGATTGTCTTCACACCGCGTCCGATATGCACTTCCGTGAGATCGTTCATGGCGGAAAAGGCGTAGGGTCCGATATACTCCGTGCCGTCGGGTATCTCCACCGCGGTCAGCGCGGTGCCCGCAAAAGCGGATTCCCCGATGGTCTTCATATTGTCACTCAATCGAACCGACGCAAGCGCACGGCAATAAGTGAAGCAATAGTCCGGGATGGCGGTCAGTTTTGACGGGATATTTACCGCGACAAGCGCGCGGCATCCCTGAAAAGCGGATATCCCGACGGACGTCAGACTTTCGGGCAGAGAAACCGATTGCAGCTGCGGGCAGTTATAAAACGCATTCTCCCCGATGCTGCGGATGTTTTCTCCGAGGACCACATTCACGATGCTGCGGTTCCCCTTAAATGCATTGTCCGCAATCGCGGTCACGGGTTTCCCACGGTAGGTCCCCTCGATAAGGACCGTATCGTTCGCGCTTCCCGCCCCGGTGATCCGATATTCACTGTTGCCGTTATATAGCTCGTAGACACAACCGGATTCATAATCGCGGTGGAACGATAGCGCCGACGACCAATCGGAGGTCAGTTCGTTCTCCGCTCCGCCCGTCGCCATGACACGGATCTCATAGTCCCCAACTGTGAGGTCGGAAAGAGAATAGTTTGTCTGCCGCGTCGTCTTCCTGACGGCGTCGCCGCCGTTCACATTCTGAATCTCGACCGTGTAAATGCGCGCGGATTCCACGCTCGCCCAAGAGAGCTGATTGTCGTCATCAATCTTTAATTCTTCGGGCGCAGCCAGTTCTTCCGAGCAGGAGGTCAGCAAGAGGAGGAGCAGCATCGCCAGAACGGCGAAGAACAGTGTCAAAATACGCTTGTTCATTCCGATCCCCCTTTCTTGTTCCGTACCTTTTCGCGGTGTGCACGAATAATCTCGTGCGGCCATTTGAACTTGAATTTACGAACGGCAATGTCTGCGAGGAACAGAATCAGTGCCAGAATCATAAACACATACCGCGGGTCGAAGGACTTCTGAATGGCAGTGACGAAATTCGCGAACACCTCGACGGGGTCTCCGTTATTCGCGATGAGCGCTCCGCCGCCGTTCTTCGCGAGGGCGGAAAGAGACGCGACGAGTTCCGCGTTCGTCGGGACTTCTGCCAAATCGTATTCCTCCGAGAAGGAGAACGACCGATATGCTTGATATTCGGCGAGCACGTTTCCGTCCGCATCGACCTTTTGGAGTGCGAGTTCATACACGCCCGCCTGTTTCATGACAAAGCCGCAACGGCTGTAATTGTTGGATGCGTTCAGCGGCGAGGTGATGTAGCAAGCAAGGTCTTCGAGCCTTGTTCCCTCCGGCGCCGCCGTGACGGTATCCAGCGGAATCCCCACCGCCATGGGATCTGTCATATTCTTGAGATACCCGACAACGCGCTCTCCCTCGCCAAGTGCTGTGAAAATACTGAGCTGATTCGTATAGTTGTCTTGGGAGATACTCACGGTGATCGGATTCTCACGGATGGATTCCATCGGCATGATGGCGTTCACCACATTTCGGATGAACTGTATGCCGGAGCCCTTGTTCTCCTCTGTTGCGGTGAGGAAATCCGAAGACCATGTGCCGTTCAAATCGCACATGAAACTGCCGACGGTGCCCTTCCCATACTTCCACTGTGCGTAAATGGGGACATCGTAATCCCCCATCAGGACGAGGTCCGCCCCCTCCTTGACCTTGACGCCGAAGAAGCCGTCCAGTGTCGCCGTCATTTTCGGAGTCTGTCTGCCGTCCTCCGTTACCGTGAGTTCAATCCCGTTCAGAAGAGAGGACAGGGTGTTGCGTACGGTCGGATGATAGGTTTCGTAGTTGACTTCCTTGATTTCGGGGACGCGGAGATCCTCGCGCATGGAACTGATCATCTCGGTCCCGTCGGTGATGGTGTAGAGTCTCCCTCCGCCCGCGGTGCAGGCAACCTGCATCTGCGTGGCGGCAGCGGACCCCGCAGAGACGCCGATCCCGACAACCGAATAAGTAATGCCGTTGTTGTTGTGGAACTGTCTGATATAATCGAGATACTCGGCTTCCTGTTCCTTCGGTACCAGACCGTCGGTGACAATGATGACGTGGCGTCTCGCCACATTGAGCGAAAGAAGCGCGCGGCTCGCACGGTCGATCGCTTCGGGGAATACGGTACCGCCCGTCGTCCCCAATTCACGGGCATCGTTGATGGCTTTCTTGATCTTCGCATCCTGTGAACGCGGCGTGAGAGCAAGCAGCGTCTCGTAGTTGCTGTCCAGTGTCATCAGACCAAAGTAGTCGCGCTCGGTCAGTGCTTCCAGGCACCCTGCCGCACCGGACAGTGCCAAATCGTAGTAGGTACCCCCCGTGGAACCGTCCACCGCGCTCATGGACCCGGAACGGTCCACAATCACCATGAGGGCAATCGGAGGCGTATACTTGATTGCCTGAACCGGCAGCATCTCCTGGTAAATGCTTCCCCACATATCCTCGCGGTTGTAAGAGTGGGCGACATAGCGGTCCTCTTCGCCTACCGCCCCCTCCACCTTGTCGGCACCGCCGACGGTAAAGAGTCCGCCGCCGTACTTGCTGACATACTCTTGGAGCATCTGTTCAAAACCCTCGGGCATATCGGCTCTCGCGATATTGTTCAGAATCACCTGGTCGTATACGCGTAGTTCTTCCGAGGTCGTCGGTAGGGTCGTGTCACTCGTGATGTTCTTGACCGTCACGTCGTAAACACTGTCTCCCGTGGTGAGGAGTTGTTTCAACTTCTCGGATTCCCCGTCCTTGTGTTCCAGAACAAGTATCTTGTCGAAGTTCTCCAGGTTCATATATGTGTAATAGGTGTTGTTTTCCGAGAGCAGGTCATCCCCTGTCAGGAGTCGGAAAGAGAGCGCGTGCAAGCCTGCCCCCGAGAAGGTGTGGTCGAACGTGACATTCTGTGCTCCCGCAGAAGTGGTCACGGTTTGCGACGACACCAATGTGCCGTTGTCGTAAAACTCCACTTTGGCCTCCGCCGCGCCGCTTGCGTGCAGTGTGACTGCGATGGGGCAACTGACGCCGGGAGAAACATGGTAATCCGGCAGGACGGTCCCGACCAATTGCATATCGGCACCGCTGAACGAGGACGGGATGTTCGCGACATCCACGCCGATCCCCTTTGCACTGACCGTGCGGATGACCGTCGCCGCCTCCTCGTCGGTTTCTTTTCCGTCCGTGACGAGCACGATGCGTGCCGCCTCGGGATTGGTGAAGAGAGAGGATGCATAGGTCAGTGCGGCGGCGATATCCGTCGCCGTGGTGTCGGGTTGTTCCGCCGCCAAATAGAGGTCCATCATTTTATCGACCGAGATCTTGTTCGTCATCTCGACGGCATACACCTGACTGAAGCCGAAGGTGACGATCCCGATGCTGAACCCGTCGTACTGCCCCATATCGAGAACGGTCCTCACGAAATTGTCTCTTGCCTCGCGGGACTGTTCCTCCGTATCGGAGACATCTACAAGCAGAATAATCTGGTTGTCCTCATTTGGGATCTCGTAGGTAAACACGGTTCCCGCCAGGGTCAGAACCGCAAGCGCAAACACAATGAGGTGCAACACGATGGAGGTCACGCGGTTTCTGTTTTTTCTGTACTTCTTGGAAAGACGGAAATACAGAAGCACCGTCAATCCGAGACCGAGCAGAAAGACGAGAAGGAGTAGCGGATATGAAAAATGTATTCTGAAATGTGCCATTGTTCCGCCTCCTTAAATACTGCTCTCTTTGTGCTGCAGATACCATTCCAGCATCAGCAGCGCTACCAAAGCACCGGCGATATACAGGAGCACATCGTTATAGTAATCGCTCTCGTCGATTGTGTAATACGGACTTCTGAGCGCCTCTTCCTCGGAGAAGATATCGCTCTCGGCACGCGGCATTCTGACAAAGACGGTCTCCACCACTTCTTTATTAGCGAACGTCTTTTGAGAAACGGTGTAGGAGCCGGGGGTGCTGAGTTGCATACTCGCGGGGAACGTGTTAAACACGTACTCGTTTGTGCCGTCACTGACGGTCAGCGATTCGCCGCGGCAGTTGAGCAAAACCGTCTCGTCCGTCTCGAACGCATTGGAATTTACCGTAGCCGGAAAAAAGTACCCGAACATATTATACATGATCAGCGGGAAGTCAATGAGCAACGGCAGATTGGAGTAATGAAGCGAGAAGCACATGACCGCCACGCGCGCTACACTGTCGTTTCTGACGAGCAGCATGGGGTCGCCCGCATAGGAGAGCAGCATGGTATATGCCGGGTCATAGCTCACCTTGTCGTAGCGACTGACCGTGATATTGGTCGGCGTCGTACCGGCAAGAATGGGGTGCGTCTCCTCGGATGCGAGATAGACGCTGTTTCGGCTCATATCGACGATCTTCTCAAAACGGATGCCGGAGTCGGCCGGCGCCGTCATCATCGGGTCGGCGAGAAGCACCACGCCGTCCGTCGGCAAATTGCTCGGCATATCGTGCTCGAAGATATAGAAGTCAAATCCCGACGTCTCATAGGGATTCCCCTTTTTTACCTCGGTGATCTGGATATCCCATCTGTCGGCATAATTCTTTTTCAGCGCCGCGAGCGCCTGCTGGAAAAATACATTCGGTCCGAGCGATCCGCCCGTGCTCGCGTCACTCCCGGAACTGTAATACTGGATTCTGACCGTCTCTTTCAGCCCGCCGTAAATGCTGAACGCATTGTCCTGCTTCAGCGAGTCATCTGCGTCAAGGCTGACGAGTACCGACTGATAGGAGTACGCGCGGTCTTCCATCGGAATGTTGTAGAAGACCGTGTTTTCGTCAAGAGAATCGACAAATGCCTTTTTCTCTTCCTCCGGCACATACTTGAAGATGACTGTATACACGCCGTCGTTCATACAGGGTACGGTCTGCACCATTGTCAAATCCCCTGCACTCTTGTCCTCACTGCTCGTGGCGTTGATCCCGTTGACAGTCAGACGCACGGGAATATCTTTGTCTCTGCCGTAGCAGGCGACCTCCACGCGGAAGGTGTAGAAGTTATCCTCGTAGATTGCCGTCGCGTTGAGAATGGCTGCGTTCCATTCCTCTTCCTCGGCGACATTCACAAGGCTGATATTCTCGGACAAATCCGCGTAAGTCTCATCGGTATAGAGGTAAATCTTCGCGGAGGGATTTACCGAAAGAACACGATCCGTCATGGTCACCGCGGCATTCATGTCGGCGGAAGCATAAGAGCATTGGGTGCCGTTATCGAGCAAAGCGGTCATGTCCGAGACCACCTGCTCGCGGCTGTTCGCGTAAGCGCGCTCCGCGAGGTAAGTGTTCTCACTCCCCGCGAGGATGACGGAAACGATCCCGTCCCTGTCAAAGGTACGCTCCGCCTCTTTGACGGCGGCATCCACCGCCCGCGCATACCGATTGGTGTTTTCATCGCCCGTCCGCATACTGGCAGACGAGTCAATGATCAGAACGACCTCCGGCTGGGAAATCTGCTCTTTCAAGACAAGTACGGTCTTGGAAAGAATGAACGCGATGGCGGTAATGATGAGCACCTGGCAAGCCACCAACAGGATATTGCGCAATTTACTGATCGGTATTTTGCGCTTTTTGAATTTCAGACTCAGTTTCCATATGTAGGTTGTGGAAATCAACTTTTGCTGGAAATTCGGCTTGATGATATAAATCAAGATGAGAACGAGAATTCCGACAAGAGCGAGGAGCCCTAATGGAAGGAGTAATCTCACGATACGGTACCTTGTTTCATCAGTTTGGCAAAAAGTTGTCGTTCAATCGGCTTTTCGCAGTCCAGGGCGATGAAGGCGGCGCCGCGCTTTTTTGCGAAAGTCTCGATATCTTTATAAAAGGCGGTGACCGCCTCTCGGAACGCCAGTTGCATGGATTTGTTGATGCGAAGCTTCATGTTGCGCCCATCCGCCATATCCACGGCTTCCGCGTCAATCAAATTGATTCTGTCTGTATAGGTCGGGTCGAGTTCGTCGGGAGAAAAGACCTGCATGAGCAGGATCTGCTTTTTCTTGTAGACAAGATAGTCGACCCCTTTTTTCCAGTCGTCGTTTGAGAAATAGTCGGAGATGATCACCGAAAGCCCGTCACCCGTCCCGGTATTCGGGTTTTTGATGATGGCATCCGATATGGCGGCCTCACCGTCAAACTCGATCTGATCCAGCGTTTTCATCGCACGGAAGAACGCGGTCTTCCCCACAATGGTACCGAACGGATTTTCGGCTTTATTCCCCCGAATCAGATGATAGGACACTTTGTCCATGTTGTGAATGGCGAGATACCCCATCGCGGCGGCGACCCCGATGGCATATGCCCCCTTTTCGGGATTGACTTTCCCCATGGAGCCGGAGCAGTCGATATAGATCTGCACGTGCATCTGCCTCTCATCGGTGAACAACTTGATAAAATACTTCTCGAAACGGCTGTATAGATTCCAGTCGATGCGGCGAATATCGTCCCCCAGCATATATTCTCGGTAATCGGCAAATTCGACGGTCTGCCCATAGGTATTGACCAGGTGCTTCCCGCCGAAGTATCCGCCGAGATCCTTGCGGAGATTAAACGCAAGCGCCTCTAACCGACTGAAAAACGCGTCGTTCAAATACGAAGGTTTCATCCGTTTTTACTTGCTTTCTCCCCGAATGACATTCTGAAATACCGAGGCGTCCAGGTGCACCTTGCATCTCTTCGCGACCTCTTCCACAATCATGCGAATGACCGAGTCGGGCGAGACGCATTCCGCGATTGCCTCAAAGTTCATCTTCAAACGATGACGCAGTACCGGGAACGCCAGCGACGCGACATCCGAATAGGACACATTGAATCTGCCGTTCATCAGTGCCAGCACCTTTGCGGCGGAGATCAGCGCCTGCCCGCCACGCGGAGAGGAACCCAAACGAATATAGGACTTTGCCGCCTCGGAGGCGTGCGCACTGTCGGGCTGGGTCGCGGCGATGATCATCATGGCGAAGTCGAGGACTTCATCCGCGACGGGTATCTGGTTCGCCGTCTCCCGCATCTCGAGCAGCTGTTGTGCGTTGCAGGCGGCATTCGCGACCTCACCCATGGTCTTTTGCGTCATGGTGACAATTCCCTTCAAATCTTCGAGCGAGGGATTGTCGACCACCAACTTGAACATAAAGCGGTCCATCTGTGCCTCGGGCAGCGGATAGGTGCCGTCCTGCTCGACGGGGTTCTGCGTTGCGAGGACGAAGAAGGGTTCCTTCATCTTCCGAGAGACACCCATGACAGTCACGGTATGCTCCTGCATGGCCTCCAGCAGTGCGGACTGGGTCTTCGGGGTCGCACGGTTGATTTCGTCCGCCAGAATCAAGTTGGCGAAAATCGGACCCGGCTCGAAGCGGAAGGTGGATTTCCCGTTTTCATCCTTGGTGATGATGTTGGTCCCCGTGACGTCCGCGGGCATCAGGTCGGGAGTGAACTGAATGCGGGAAAAGGGAAGATCAAACACGCGGCTGAGCGTTCTGACAAGTCTTGTTTTACCGACCCCGGGCACCCCTTCAAGCAGGACGTTTCCTCCTGCGATCAAGGCAATGATCGTGTTTCTCACGACATCCTCCTGCCCGATCATATCCTTGCGGGTCTCTTCAAAAATGCGCGCGCACTGTGCGCTGAACTGTTGGATGCTTTCTTCTGTAACCATTTCGATATTCCCTTTTTCGTCTTTAAGAAATTCTGTTGTATGCCTATTATTTGGCGATATTGTTGAAGTAGTCGCCTATCGTGCCGGTCTGTCCGCCTGTGAGATCGGTCCCTGCATTCATGGCATCCTGTGCGTCGGACAGACTGTTACCGTATTCGTTGCCGTAGAAGGTCTGCCCGTCGATGACCTGGTTACTCGGAGCAGAGGATCCTCCCGCGCCGCCGCCGTTGCCTTCTCCGTCGCCGTCCTCCGGATCACTCGGCTGCGGTTGTCCGTTTTCCTGACCGCCCCCCGACTTATCGGACGAGTCCGGTTCTCCCGCTTTGTCATCCTCTTCTTCGAGGATATCGTTCTCATCAATGGGAACGAAGATGGCTTTCGCGGTGATGTTGCCGTCTACCTCCGTGTCGATGCGGTACGCCTGCTCATATCCGTCCGTCCAGCCGACGAAAACGTATCCGTCATCCGCGATAGCCTGCACGGGGGTGGTCGCCGATCCGGCTTGGACCGTCTGCGTGAGTTCCCCCTCAACCCTGCCGCCTTGACTATCCTTTACGCCGTATGTAATCGCGTAGTAGGAGGCGGGCGTTTCCTCTTTCGCTTCATCGATGATGGCGATGAGCGACTTATCCACCAGCGCATTGGCGGTCGTCGCCGTCGCGCTCAACACGAAAGTCGTGACGCAGAGAACAATCAGCGGCACGGAAATCGCAAATTTGATCAGTGATGCGTTGACCTTTTTGAGTGCCGCAACGGTATCTTCTCTTTGGCGGCGCGCCATGAAACTGTCGTCACTTTCAAACTGTGTCATCGTCAGCACTCTCTCTTCAAGCCCGAGCATATCGACGCGGGACGCCACCTGACGGGTGGTATTCCGAAACCGCAAAAAGTACATGAGGGGCGTGGTGGCTGTCCCCAGTAAAAAGAGAAGGACGCCTACCCAAAACATCTTGATGCCGAACACCAAGCAGATGACCGCGTAAATCGTATTCAGCGCAAACCCGACGGACACCCCGCAGAGTGCGGACTTGATCCACCCCTCCGCTGCGAGACGGGAGCGATACTGTTTGAGCAGTCTTTCCGCTTCCGTGACGGGCTTTTCCCCATTTTTTTGTTTGCCCATAAGAGGCCCCCTTGTTTCAGTCTTTGGTGAGGCATCTCCCCCGTTTTTTCGGAAAATGCCGACCAATCGCCCTATTTTAGATAATTATAATATAATATAGCACTTTTTAATAAAATTGTAAAGGCTTTCATGGCACAATGAACGGTTGTTTTTATCTTTTTCCCCTGATAATTCTTATTTTTCCGAAATCCTCGGGGGGGACTGCGCGCCGAACCGAAAAAAATACCCCCGTCGGGAAACCGACGGGGGCGAAAACCGTATTTACGGTTTCCTTATGCGTATGACGAAAGAGGAATGATTACTCTGCGGAGGGTGCGGTGTAATCCCAGATGATGTTTGCGAGACATCCTGCATCCCAACCGTTATTCAAACCGTGAGTCCAAGTAGCCGTGATGAGCTTCGGTGCCTTCACACGGATGGTCTGCGATGCGGTCCAACCGTAGAACACATTGCCGTAGAGGCTCACGACAGAAGCGGGAATCTCCAGAACGGTGAGCGAGGTACAATCCTTGAACGCATTGATGCCGATATATTCGATGGTATCGGGCAGAGTGACCGATTTCAGGGCGGTGCAACCCACGAAAGTCGAACCCTCCACTCTCGTGCAGCCGTCCTCATACACAACCGTCTCGAGCGACAAGCACTCCGTGAACACGGAACTGTTGCAAGACGTCACCGTGGCGGGAATCGTGATGGAAACCAGCCCGGACCCCTTGAACGCGGTTGCGCCGATAGAGGTAATGTTGGCGGGAATCTCAAGAGATGCCAGACTCGTGCAGTAGAGGAACAACGAAGCGGGAATCTTCTCGACAACCGTGCCGAGCGTCACACTCGTCAGGTTCGCGCAGTTCTCGAACATATTTGTGCCCAACGTCAAGGATTCGACTTCTGCGTTGGAAGGCAGAACGATGGTAGTCAGAGTCGAGTCCTTGAATGCTTTGCTGCCGATGGAGGTCAGCATCGCGTTCTCATCGAAGGTGACGCTTGTCAAAGACAGGCATCCTTCAAAGACGCTCGCACCGATGGTCGTCACGGATGCGGGGATCGCGATGGTGGTCAGACCCGAGGTGGTGAACGCCTTGTCACCGATGGAGGCAAGGAGCGATTCTTCACCGAAGGTCACGCTCTCCAGCGCGGTGCATCCCTCGAATGCGTTGGCACCGATACCGGTCACCGACGCGGGGATCGCCATAGCCGTCAGCGCGGTGCACCCCTTGAACGCCTGCCCGTTGATAAACCCGACACCCTCAGCGATCGTGACCGTCTTCAGAGACAGACAATCGAGGAATGTGTAGGAGGCAGCGGTCGTGGAGGAAGAAGAGGTGTACAAGGACGCGAGACCCGCGGGGATCGTGATGCTTTCCAGACCCGATCCGCTGAATACATAAGTACCCATCACGGTCACCGTTTCGGGAATCGTAAAGGACTTCAGCGCGGTGCAGTTCCGGAATGCAGAGCCGTTCAATTCGGTGATCTCACCGAGGAAAGTAACAGACGTCAGTTTATCACAATCCTGGAATGTGTAAGATGCTGTCATTTCCTTATAGAGGTTGGTCACACCGGCAGGGAGCGTAATCTGAGTCAGACCGCTGCCCGCGAAGACATAGGTCCCAAGCGTAGTCAGTTCGGAATCTTCCTCAAAGATGACGGTTTCGAGCGAATCGCAATCCTTGAAGGCGCTTCCGCCGATTTCCGTGACCCCCTTCGGAATGGTGATGGACTTCAGAGCAGAGCCGCTGAATGCGCTCGCGCCGATCTTTGTCAGCGTCGACGGCAGGACGATCGACTCGATGCTCGCGCCGATGAACGCAGAATCGGGAATCTCGGTCATGCCCTCGGGCAGTTCGAGACTGGTCAGCCCTTGGATACCGTTCAAGGCGAAGCCGCCGAGAATGGCTGCCGCAGGCAGAGTCACCGTGCCCGTCACCTTGCCGGGTGCGGCAATGATGGTAGGCAGATCGGTTTCTGTCGCGCCCAGTTTCATCAGGAGCGTTTCATTCTCGGTGACCCGGAAGACACCGAAGGTGGTGTTCCCGTCCGCGACGGCGTATTGGGTCAGGTTGTTGCAATAGCCGAATGCGTTGTTCCCGATGCTCTTGCAGTTCACCGGGATGGTGATGGAGGTCAAGCCGGCACCCATAAACGCATTGACGGAAATACTCGTCAGCGTATCGGGGAGCGTGATCTCGGTCAGTGCGGCACAATCTCTGAACGCACTGTTGCCGATGCTCTGTGCTTTGGCACTCGTCACGGTCGCGAGGGCTTCGCACCCGTTGAATGCGTAATCGGGAATCTTGGTCACCGTATCGGGCAATGCAACGGAGGTCAACTGTGTGCAATTCTGGA
Organism: Clostridia bacterium; assembly: GCA_028720145.1. Classification (GTDB taxonomy): domain Bacteria; phylum Bacillota; class Clostridia; order Oscillospirales; family CAG-272; genus UBA1740. Next base: position 106,929 of record JAQYLJ010000067.1, on the reverse strand, counting down.
AGACATAGGTACCGAGTGTCTGCGCTTTCGTGCTCGCCTCGAACGTCAGAGTCTCGAGTTGAGCGCAACCGTTGAACGCATAGTTGCCGACACTCGTCACTCTGCCGGGAATGGTGACAGCGGTCACGCCGCTGTTACGGAACGCATAGGTGCCGATGGTCAGTGCTTTCGTGCTTGCCTCGAACGTCAGAGTCTCAAGTTGAGCGCAACCGTCGAACGCATAGTTGCCGACACTCGTCACTCTACCGGGAATGGTGATGGCGGTCAGACCGCTGTTACGGAACGCATAGGTACCGATCGTCATTCCGGCAGTGCCCGAGGTGAAGGTGGCAGTTGCAAGGCTTGTGCACCCATCGAAGCAGTAGTTACCGATCTGGGTAACCGTCGACGGGAAGGTGACGGACTCGAGCGAGGTGCAGTTCCGGAAGACATAACCGCCGAGGAGTTTGAGTTTCCCCTTAAATTCCACCGTGCGCAGGTTCGCGCAACCGTCGAACTGATATGCGGAAGAGGAAGCGGTACCTGCAGTCTTAGTGGTGCCGAGAACGGTCACGCCGCTCGGGATGGAGATGGCAGTCAGACCCGCATTCTGGAAGCAGTATGCAAGGATCGTATCCAGTTTCGACCCCTCGCCGAAGGTGATCGTGCTCAACGCAGCGCAATCCTTGAATGCTTTTGTGCCGAGCGAGGTGACACTGTCGGGGATTGCAATGCTCTCAAGCGACGAGCATCCCGCGAAAGAGGAAGTGCCGATGGTGGTTACGCCGTCGGGGATCGTAATCGTGGTCAGTGCGGTACAACCGTTGAAGGCGGTGTTGTCGATCTTCGTCAGACTTGTGGGAAGTGTGACGGAAGTCAGGCTCTCGCAGCCGTTGAAGGTGCTCACGGGCAGAGTCGTGAAGTTGCCGTTCTCAAGCGAAACCGTCGTGAGATTCTTACAGCCGTAGAACACATTTGTCCCGAACGAAGTCACCGAGGCAGGGAGCGTGAAAGACTCAAGCGCCTGGTACTGGAACGCGTAGTTGCCAATCGTCGTCAGTGCGGTCTTGCCCTCCGACGTTGTGGCGAAGGTCACGCTCGTCAGTTTGCCGCCGCCGGTCAAAGCCCCTTTGAAGGCATACTGGTCAATCGTCGTCACGCTGGAAGGAATGGTCACGGTGGTAAGACCTGCTTCATAGAATGCATTCTTACCGATGGTCTTCAGTCCTTCGGGAAGTGTAATGGTCCCGAGTTTGTAGCAGTAGTAGAACATTGCCTCGGGAATAGCGGTCAAGTTGCCGGGCAACGTCACATCGCGCAGTTCATAGCAGTTCTTAAAGAGATTCGTGCCGATGCTCGCGAGCTGACTGGGTTTTTCTGCGGTGTGCTCAAATACGACAGTCTCCAAGAGCGCGCAGCCCTGGAAGGCACTGTCACCGATCTTCGTGACACTCGCGGGAATGATCAACTTCGTGAGGGCAATCTGGTTCTCAAAGACATTGGCGCTGATTTCCTTAACGTTGTCGTTCACGCGGAATTCTCCGACCAACAGACCGGCAATGTAACGGTAGGCAGTCTTGTCTTTGTTGTACAGAATCGGGTCGCCTTCGACCGACGCGAAGTTCTCGTTTTCGGCATCCACCGTGAAGTTCTTGATCGAGGAGCATCCGGCGAGCACGCCGTCGATGTCGCCGACAGACTTCGAGATGGTCACCGACGCGAGTTCTTTACAGCCTGTAAAGATGGTCTTGCCCAAGGTGAGCGAGCCGCTCTCCAGTGTCGGGAACACGAAGGAGGTGAGAGCCGTCGATGCAAAAGCACTGTCACCGATAGAGGCGACCTTGGAGTAGACTTTCTCCTCCACCGCATAGGTGGCGAAAGTGACGCTCTCGAGCGATTCACAAGACATAAACGCTTTGGTCCCGATGGACGTCACGGTCGAGGGAATCGTAATCGAGGTAAGCTTTTTACAATTATAAAGCAGAGAATCGCTGATCGTGGTGATCCCCTCGGGGAGTGTGATGCTCTCAAGCGTGAGACAGGAAGCAAAGGCATTTGCCTCCAGTGTGGGAGCAGCTCCCGCGGCAAAGGTAACGGATGTCAACTTGTCATTGTAGAAGAACGCATATTTACCAAGCGAACCAATCCCTGTGGGGATCGTGACGGAGGTCAGACCCGTTCTGCTGAAAGCATATTGACCGATGGAGTACGGTGCTTCCGCCGTACCTGCGGGCAACTCGATCGACGTGAGAGACGAGCAGTAATAGAAGGCGTAGTCACCGATGGCGAGGACTGTGCCGCTATCAGCAAGCGTGGTTCCCGCCGCGAAGGTCACGGACGTCAGGTTCCTTGCGTAATAGAAGGCTTTGGTGCCGATACGCTGCAGCGTGGACGGCAAAGTGACGCTCACGATGGCGTGATTGACTTCGGGGTCAGGTGCGCCGCCGTGCGATTCGCTCGGGTTGCCGGAGAATGCATAGTTACCGAGAACGGTCAGACGTTCGGGGAATACAACATTCTTCAGGCTGTAGCACCCGTAGAACGGGGAGTTCGTATAACTGGTCGCATCCTCAATGACGAGCGGCAGAACGTCCTCGCCTTCTGCGGGTGCGGCAAAGTTCAGAACAGACAGGTTCTTACAGGACGCGAATGCGCGGTTTTCAATGCTGGTGACGGTGCTGGGGATGGTGATCTCTTCCAGCAGGTCGCAGAGCAGGAACAGCTCTTTCGTAATGACCTTCAACCCCTTCGGGAGTGTCACACCGGTCAGGCTATCCGTGCCGTAGAACGCGTTGGATTCAATGATGAACTCCGCGCCGTCGGCAATATCGCTGAACTTGACAGAGGTCACATTCTGGTTGGCGAAGAACGCCCACGCGGCGACCTTAGTGACTGTACCGGGGACGACCACCTCGGTGGTTCCGCCCTTCTTCTGCGGGCAGTACAACAAAGTCGTTACGATATATTCGGTGATTGCTTCTTCCCCTTCTCCGGTGGTCTTTGCGGTCTTCAGATAGAGGACGTTGTCAATCGTTGCGTAGTACTTGTTGGAGGCGGGGATCGTCAGTGTTTCGAGAGATGCGCAACCGCGGAACACATTGCAGGATCCCTTATCCTTCGTAAAGGAGTTTGTATCCTTCGTCGCGAGTTGAATCTCCTCGAGAGTAGACGGCAGAGCGACCTCGGTCAGTGCGCGGCAGCCGTTGAAGGCGCTCTCACCGATCTTGGTAAGACCCTCGGGGAGGGTCAAGGAAGCCAACTTGGAGCAAGACTGGAACGCGTAGGCTCCGATGGTCTTCAGCCGAGTAGGCAGATTGATTGTAGTCAGCACGGAGCAGCTCTTGAACGCATTGTCACCGATGGTGAGGTCTTCCGTGCCATTGTCCGCAAAGGTGACGTACGCGAGCTTCGAGCAGGATTCAAAGGCGCTGGTGCCGATGGTCTTCACATTCTTGCCGATCGTGATACCGGTCAGAGCGGTTCTTCCCTGGAAGACGCTTGCGCCGATTTCGGTCACGGTTTCAGGCAGTGTGTAGTCGCCCGTACGCTCGATCGGATAGAACACCACCTTGGTGACCGCCTTGTCGAACAGGACGCCGTCGACCGACGAATAGTTCGGGTTGGTGGACGAAACATTCACATTCTGGATCTTCTTCCCGAAGACGCCGGAAATGTCAAAGAACGGTACCTCGTCACCGAGAGTGACATCGATCACATAGGAGTATTTGCCGTCGGTTGTAACAAATGCGCCGACCGCGAAGTCGACTGTCGGAGTCGTTTCGCCTTCTGCGATGATCCCTGCGGTGTTCACCACGACCTCGGTCAGAGCAGTGGTCCCGCCGAAGGCATTCACTTCCATCTTCACGAGACGCTTCGGCAGCGTGACTTTGGTAAGTCCGGAGCAGGAGTAGAACGCCGCCTCACAAATGGTAAGAGGCTGTCCTTCTTCCTCCATCTCGATTTCCGAAATGCCGCTGTTCCCCTTGAATGCGTTCTTGCTGATGGTCTTCACATAGCCGGGGATGATGACTTTTTTGAGCGATTTGCAGCCGGAGAACGCTTCTTCCCCGATGGTTTCGATACCGGAAGGAATGGTAAAGGTATCCGCCATACCCTGCGGGCAGAAGACGAGCGTCGTGCCGTCCGCCGTGCAAAGGACTTTTCTGCCGTCTTCACCCTGCGCGGAATAGTTCCCGCCCTCGCCGTTAATGTCGATCGAGGTCAGTGCGTTACAACTTGCGATCGTCAGCGCGGAAAACTCGGTGATACGGGAGGGGAGCGTAATCTGCGTCAGTTGACTGCAGTAGTAGATTGCTTTTTCTTCCATCACGAGCGGAGCAGGCGTGACATCCGCCGGCGTGGGAAGGAACACAATGTTCTTCAGCGAGCTGCCGTAGAATGCGTTGCCGCCGATAAACGTGACGGTGTAAGGAATCCGGACCTCGGACACCTTAATGCTCTTGAAAGCACCGGCGGGGATAGAGGTGGTTCCCTCGGCGACCGTCACAACACCCGTCTTGGCGTAGGGGCAGTATCTCACCTGTGTTTCGCCAAACTCCGTGCAGTACAGAACGCCATCTTGGGAGAAGTACTTCGGATCAATGGCGCCGTCCACTTCATAGATGTTGACGGCAGTGAGTTTATAGCAACCCTGGAAGCAGGAGCCCGTGCCGTTTGCACCGTCGGTGCCGGTATTGATGCTCTCGATGGTGTTCGGGATATTGATGGTCACCAGCGTGTTGCAGGACAGGAACGCGGAGCCTTCAATCGTGGTAACGGGTTTGCCGTTGTAGGTCGCGGGAATGGTGATCTCGGTGAGGTTACCGATGCCGTAGGGTCCTTTGGAGACCGCATACGCGTTGCCGTTATCGATCAGCGTGTACTGAAGCGTCTCGGCATAGTATGCGTACAGCGTGACGTTATCCGCAGTGTTGTTCCATTTGAACAGCGCTTCGCCCTTATCATCGAAATAGCGGATACCGGCGCCGTTCGGCTCGGAGAACCAGCCGGAGAAGAGCCGGGTCTTATCCTCGCACTCAGCCACGGGAAGTGTATTCAGTTTCCCGTAGGTAACGGTGACGGTGTCTGTGCTCACCGTGCCGTTTTCACCCGGGTTCAAGGTGACGGTATACTTCTTTGCGGACCAGTTTGCATAAAGCACCAGGTCGCTGTCGCCCTCAAACTTGTCGCTCGTATATTCTTTGCCGCTCGTCAGGCTGTTCGGTGTTAAGAACCAGCCGGCGAAGTCATAGCCGTCACGGGTGGTCGCGGGCAGGTTAATGCTGTCGCCGAACGCCTTGTAGAGGTTCGTCACGGCAATACCGCCGCGGACATCCAAGAGGATCTCAAAGACCTCGACGGTCGTGGACACCCACGCGGAACGCTCGTTGTTCTCGTTCACGCTGCAAACCGACACGGTGATTTCACCGCTCTCCGAGAAGAGAATGGGCGCATAGGCGGCGGTTGCCGGGACTTCGATTTCCGCGCCCGAGTTGCCGATGCGGATGATATATTTCGTCGCGTTCAGAACCGGCGACCACCGGAGATAGCCGTCGCGGTAAGTCACCTCGGTCATGGTCGAGTAGTTCACCGTGACCGTCTCCGAGAGAGGAGAGTTCGCCTTTGCATCTGCGGCAACCGCCTGCACGGTGACGTCATACGCATTGATGCCGTCCACGATAATGCCTTTGGTCAGCGCGAGAGACGGATCCGTCACGTCATAGGTCGTGCCGTTGACGGTGACCTTGTAGCCGACAGCGCCGGGCACTGCATTCCAGATCACCGTAGACCCGGAGAGGGTCACGCCAAAGGGACGGGCGAGCACCGTCTTGGTATACGTCACTGCCTCTGCGGGTGCAGCGTAGTAGCCATCGGTAACAGGCTTCACCTTGACATACAGAAGACCTGCATTGACATTCGTAATATCGTAGGAAGTGCCGCTCGTGACATAGTAATCCTCGTAAGACGTGCCGTCCTCGGAGAGGCTGACGAGGTACCCTACGGCATTCGCGACCGGATTCCAGGTAATCTTTTCATCGTCCACCGTGACGCCGGTCACAGCATCAAGACCCAGGAAGTAGGTGTAGGTGCTGACCGAATCGAGATAGCCGGCGGCCTTTGCCGTCACGACGAATGTGATGCCGTCCGCGGGCATATCGCAGTTGGCGAAAACATAGTTCGTGGAATTGCCGTTGTTGACGGCAGTATGCTTGTGATTGGCATTCCCGCAGACCACGGTAATCACATAGTTCTGCGCGTTCTGCACCGGGTCAAAGACCAAGACACCGGACGAAACGACACGGAAGTTAGACACGCGGTCCAACCCCTTGTTGCGATAATACGCGGTAGCGGTCTTGCCGTTTCCGGTCACGGTGACAGTGTAGTCGCCCGCATCGGCAGCGGCGAAGTCAAACGCATAGCGAGTAGCGCTCACGCTGGTGCTCTTCACCACGGTATCGCCGCACTTGACGACGACGTCATAAGCGATGTTCGTGCCGAGAGAACTCCAAACGGCACCCTCCGCATTGACCGAGATCGTGGGTGCATCTGCGCTCTCATACTGCGCGTAAAGGGTCACATCCTGCGTAAGTGTCTGACCGTCATACCGAGCCGTCAGTTTCCCTGCGCTCTGATAATCGCTCATCCACCAACCCACAAATGCCGCGCCGTCTTTTGCCGCGGGCGTGGGGAGATTATACAGGACACCGTTCGTGGTCGTGATGGGAGCATAGCTCTCGGTGCTGCCCACGAGGGTCGCCTTATATTCGGTCTTACCGCTGAGTTGCACAAAGCGTGCATAAACCGTGGTGTTCGCCGTGATGCCGACGCTGTCGAACACGAACGGCGTCTCATAACTCTTGTCGGTGTACCAACCGATGAAAGCATAGCCGTCCTTGGTGGGATCCTGCGGCTTGACCGCATACTCACCGTTCAGCACACGCTGAGAAGCCACCGCGCTGCCGCCGTCCACATCGTACGAAACGGTGAACTGGCTGCGCTGCAGCATTCTGTATGTGCCGCCGTTGTATGTAAGCGTCAGGACGCCGTCCTCGATCTTGGCAGAGGCGGTAGTGGTATCGCCCTCCTTGAACTGAAGCGTCATGGTACCGTCCGCATAGGTGAAGGTACCGGATTGGTCTCCGTTCAGACCCGAGAGCAGGAACGCGTTCCCCGTAATGGTGAACAGGTATTCATTCTCCCCGTCGGTCATGAAGTAGACATTATCAATTCCATAGTCCGTCTTCGTTTGTTCATCGGGTGTCGGCGTGACGGGTGTCTCGTCATCATCCTTGCCACACGATACCAGAAGGAACAGCGAAACGCAAAGTGCAATCAGCAAAACAACGCTGATGATACTCTTTTTGAAGTGGCTCATGGTTGACCTCCTCATAAAAAATAAAAAATTAATAATATTATTCCACGTTTTTACCAAAATTGCAAGATATTTGTTAAAAAAATTCATATTTATATATTTGCACACAAACACGAGCCATTCAACGCGCATTTTTTGTGCCGATTGAAACAAACAATCTCCATTGTTCCTTTTTGAAAGGGCTTTTCCCTATCCTGTCAGCGCACTTCCCGTGTAAACATCCTGCATCTCCGTGATGCGTCGCCGCCTCGGCGCGCTCTCCCGGCGGCGCCCGCCGCCGTCTCATCTGCCGTATACGAACATTTTTCCGTATGACTCATATGGGTTTTCGTATTTTCAAATGAGGCTCCGGCGGTGCGGCTATTGTTGAATGTTGCATGAAAGAGCAAGAATTTCACTCCCGACTTGCAAAACTCCCTTCCCCGCCTGTTTTTCCGTTCTTCTCGTTTCCCCTCGGTCACACCCCGTCCTCGTCCTTCCGCGCGCAAAATCGCGGGGAGCGCCGTCCGACGTTCTGTAAAACGGCAGCGGCTTCGGCGGGTTCTCGGCTCTTTGCCGAAACGAGATTCTTTGTGTTTTTCTGCGCCGTATTCGCTATATCATACGCGCCGTTTCCCTTATATAATATGGAAATATTTTTTACCCCGTAAATTAATACTACCAAAATTAAATATTAAAAATAAGTAAAACTCATACCGTGAACCTTGTAATACCCGCGTTTCTCTCTCAAAAGAAAACTCTAACGACGGGAAAATCTTTTGACATCATAATTGTTTCGCGGGTCTGTTCCCGTACCGCATCCCCGCGGCGCGGCATATATTATTGATGAGAGGAATTGTGAAAAGGAAGAAGAGCCCATGAAAATCATCGTCTTACGCGGAGACCCGCGGCAGGAATACGCGACACAGGAACTGATCGCGCTGGGTTACAGCGCGTATCTGACCTCGCCCGGCGAGGCGGTGATGACGGGAGACATTCTCCTGCTGCCCACGCCCGCGACCTCCGACGGGGTTCACCTGAACACGCGCGTCGAAAATCCGCCGTGTATTCTGCCGCTGATTCTCGCGGGACCCGCACGGGTATTCGGCGGGGGCTTTTCCTCGGACACCGTGGCGGAGGTCAGACGGAGCGGACGGGAGATCACCGACTTTCTCGCCCTCCCCTCGTTCGTCCGAGAAAACGCATTTCTGACGGCAGAGGCGGCGCTAGGCGTGGGGATGCAGGCGTGCGGGGCATCGTACAGAGGGCTACCCGTCGCGGTCATCGGCTACGGCAGAATCGCCGCACCGCTCACGCGGTTTCTCACCCTACTCGGCGCGCGCGTCAAGGTGTTCGCGCGGCGGGAAGAGAGCCGCCTCGAGGCGAAACTCGACGGGGCGGAGCCGTATGATCTGCCTGCGCTCCGTGGTCATCTCCCCGGGACGCGTCTGATTTTCAACACCGTCCCCGCCTGTCTCTTGACGCCCCCCATCCTCGCGGGACTGCGCGACTGCGCGATTGTCGAGCTAGCCTCCGGACGGGAGAACATCGCGCCGCCGCGAAAAGAGGCGGGCGTGACCCTGACCTATGCCCATTCTCTCCCCGGCAAAATCTTTCCCAAAAGCGCGGGTGTCATCATCGCCCGCACTTTGGACCAAACCATGCAAAAAGAAGGATATACAGCTTCATGATCGGATACGCATTCTGCGGTTCCTTCTGCACCCTGTCCCATTCTCTCGCGGCACTCCGCCGCCTGTGTGCCGAAGGCGCGGATATACTTCCCATTTTCAGCGAGCGGGTCGCCGAGACCGACACCCGCTTCTGGCAGGCAAAGGACTTTCGGGACACGGTCGAGACCATGTGCGGAAAACGCGCGGTCGACTCCATCGTCGCGGCAGAGCCGCTTGGGCCCGCCACTCCGCTCGACGCGCTGGTGATCGCCCCCTGTACCGGGAACACCCTCGCAAAAATGGCGCAGGGCATCACCGACACCTGCGTCACCATGGCGGCGAAAGCACATCTGCGGTGCGACCGCCCGACCCTGATTGCCCTCGCGTCAAACGATTCCATGTCCGCGAACCTCGCGAATATCGCGACCCTGCTCCAAAGGAAACAGGTCTTCTTCGTCCCGATGCGGCAGGACGATCCCGAGAAGAAACCCCATTCTCTCGTCGCGGATTTTACCTATCTGCCCGAATGCCTGACCGCCGCACTCGCGGGACATCAGCTGCGTCCCCTGTTTCTTTAAGTCTGCCCATCTCCTCATATCCCCTTAAAAAAAGCAATAAAAAAGCACCGCGTTGTCCCGAAAACATGGCACAACGCGGTGATTCTGTTTATCCGTGCAGGCGGCGGAGATATTTCCCGTAGAAACCGTTATTCCGTCCGTCGAACCCGAGCGCAAGGGCGCGGGCATACAGTTGTTTTGCTCGTGCGTCATCCCGCTCGACCCCGTCTCCGCATTCGCACATACAGCCGAGCAGATAGGTGGCGCGAGGATGATTCAGTTTCGCCGCGGCGTAGCGGTACCGCGCCGCCTCCGCGTGTTCTCCGCGGTGGTAGAGGGTACAGGAGACGGCGTAGAGTTTATCCGCGGTGTGCTTCCGCCGCCGTGCGTCCAAAGCGGCGATCGCTTCCTCGGCGGGCGTATATCCCTTGTTCCGCGCGTTCACGAGGCAGGCGCGGGCGAGGCGGGCATTGAACCGCACACCGTCGTTCTGCATGTAGAGACAACCCATGCGATAGAGCGCACGGAGATTCCCCTGTTCTGCGGCGCGGAGATACAGATCCATCGCGCGGGAGATACTCTTTTTCGTCCCCGTTCCCTCGGCATAGCAATCTCCGAGTGCGGTAAGCGCCTCGGCGTGTCCTGTCTTTGCGGCGAAGGTCAGGCGTTCCACCGCCTCGTCGGGCGCACTCGTCAGAAGGTCGGTCGCGGTGCGGTATGCCGTCTCGGCATCCCGTTTCAATTTTTCTCCCCGTTTCTTCCCGTCTTCCGAGCCGTTAGACGCGGCTTTCGCATACCAAGAGAGCGCCTCCTCCGGGTTCTCGGCGACGCCGCTCCCGTCCGCCAGCCGATCGCCGAGCAGGACCATGCCGCGCGTGTCTCCCGCCTCCGCCGCGAGCCGATAGAGTTCGACCGCCGCGCTCGGATTGGGGTCTCCCTCAAACACGCCCGTCTCATAGTAATCCGCGAGCCGCAGATACGCGTCGGTCTTTCCCGCCGCCCCGAGTTGCATGAGGTATTTCCGCACCTCCCGAATGTCCTGCGACGCGCCCTGCCCTTTCATGTACATATCTGCGACGCGCTCGACGGCAGGCAGATAGGCGGCATCCGCCGCGACTCGGTAATAGGAGAACGCGATATGCGGGAGCCCCAGCCGCTCGGCGTACATACCGGCGGTATACATCTCGACGGTGGTGTCGGGCGCCTCGGGAGTCTTGGGGGCATATTCCGGCTTTTTCCGCAAAAAGAACAACAGCACCGATGCGAGGAAATTCCCCCGCACGCGGTTGAGATAATACCGTGCCGCAGGGCGGTTTTTATGTCGGATATAGTAGCGGGCGAGTTTCATCCGTGCCTCTTCGCTCCCCATCTCCGCGGCGCGGTGCCACATCCGAAACGAGGCGATCTCGTCCCCTGCGCGCCCGAGATAGGCGGCGTACGCCGCGGCGGCGATCGGGTCGTTAAAGGCGGCTGTCATCAGCCAAAATTCGTACAGATCCGGGTTCTCGCGGCGGTCGAGGCAACGGCAGACGCAGTATGCCGCGAGCGGCACGCCGAGGTCCGCCGCGGCGGCATAGGAACGCATCGCGGTCGCGAGTTTCCCCTCCCGCTCCGCGGTGATCGCGCGGCGGTAGATTTCCTCTCCGCTGACAGCGGGTACGGCGACCTTCGCCCCACAGGCGGGACACTCGTTCTCCTGCCCGCTCCATTCAAACCCGCATTCACGACATCTCATGTTTTTTCCCCCGAATTTCAGGACTTTTTTCGACTTTTTTGATTGTTTTATTGTACCGTTATTTTCACAATTTGTCAAGGCATGAAAGGGGTCATAACCGCGCATACTACGACTAGCGTCATACGCAAAGGAGATACCGAATGTTCTGTCATAAAAAATGCGGTTTGGGGGAGATTCTCTGGACCCCCGTCTATTTTCTCATGGCGCTCGTGGGCATCATGACGGTCGTGGGTCTGATTCTTTCCAACTGCGGGAAACTCAAAGGAAACTGTAAGCGTCTCGCGGCGCAGTGCGGACAGGCGGTCGAGAACGCCGCGGGTGCCGTCGCGGACGCGATCGACACGGGGAGCGGTCAGGGGTCAGATCGATCCTCCCGTTGTGGGAGACACCGTCGGGGAGACGATGAAGACGCCGAATAACCGAGAGCGTCCGGACCTGCCGGACGCTCTTTTCATTTTATTTCATAACGGAACCGTCTCACGGTTATTGATACAGAATCGTCACGCGATCTTCGAGCGCGGTCAGGACCGCCGCGCGCAGGCAGAGCGCCTCGAAATACTCCCGCCCGCCATAGCGTTTGAGAAGAGAGCGCTCGGTATCCCCGTCTTCGAGATAGGACGCGATCAGTTGATCCGTCCCCTCCGCGAGCGTCTCGGGCGTGATCCCGAATCCGCAGTGCCGCGCGAGGTAGTAGATCATCAGATCCTCTCTCACCTGCGTCTGAGCCGCCAAATAGAGAATCTCGTCCGCGGAAAGGTCGTCCACCTCGTAGATGGCTCTGACAAAGGTGTCGAACGAGTCGAGCACCCCCGCCCCGAGTTCTTTTTCGGTCTCGTCGGCGATATTTTCGCGACAATAGTCGTAGAACGACTGTACATCGTTTTTCAAAATCTGTTTTGCCTGTTTGACCTTCTCTTTCGGGAGCTCCCCGAAAGTAAAGCACCCCGTGAGCGCCACGAGCAGCGCCTCTTCCAAAACCGTCACACGGGTCTCCTCGTCTTCGAGTACTGCGCGCACAGTCTCGCGGAGCGCGGACACGGGGTCGGACGCGTCCCGACACATTTCGAGCGTCTCGGTCACGGTCTGGGCCGTGAGTGCGGGGACCGAGAAGTCGATCATATAGAGGAGCGCGAGACGGGCGACCGCCGGACTCCCGTCCCAAGTGGTGGAAAAGGTGAGTTCCGCAGGCGTATACCCGCGCACGCGTATTGAATATTCGGAATAGTTCCCGCGTTCTTCGTCTCCCGTCACACGCACGGTCTGCCAGGTGCCGACCGACTGTCCGACGAGCGCGTCCCGCGCACCCGGAATGAGTGCGTCATCCACCTCGGACAGCGGAATCCGGTAGAGCCCCGTCGGGTGATCCTCCCGCACGACCTCGTGATTCATGAAGACTTTTACATAGTATTCAAGGTAAAGTACCCCGTCCGTCGGGATGGTTCCCGAAAGGCGGAGCGCATAGGTCGACGGGGTCACCCCCGCGAGCGCGTCTTCCAACCCCGCGAGTTTCAGAGTGTCACTCCCGTATTCGATGAGCGCGGGCATCCCGCCCCCGACCTCGTACCCGCTCGATATCGGTGTCCCCGTCGGTCCCGCGAGCGAGAGATAAAACGCGACCTCATCTCCCTCGCCGATTGGGGTGTCGAGTTCCTGTGCCTCTCCGTTCACCGCGCTCTTGTGTCGGAAGAGCAGTTGACGGATTGCCTCTGTGACCTCGTCATCGGTGACTTCCCATTCCGCATCCAACACCACGGAAAGAGATTCGAGCGCCGCGGGGTCGAGCGACATATAATCCGTGAGGTCTCCCTCCGCGTAGGTAAAGCCGCAGGAAGTCAGAAAGAGGAGCAATAGCCCGCAAAGGAGCCCTACCGCAACGCCGGTCACCATGCGTCTCGCGCGTTTCATCCCCGCACCTCCCCGTCTGTCTTTTCCGTCTTATTCGCCTTGTCCGTCTCCATTGTGTCGGGTGCGGTCGGCGCGGGACGGAGCGCATCTGCCGCCGCGGTCGCGAGTCGGTCACACCGCTCGTTATAGGGATGTCCGTCATGCCCCTTGACCCACACAAAAGTCACCTCGTGTTTCAAAAGCAACGGGTCGAGTTTCATCCACAGGTCGGGGTTCTTGACCTTGTGGAATGCGCGATCCCGCCATGCGGCGAGCCATCCCTCCCGAATCGCGTTCACGAGATAGGTGGAGTCCGAGGTCAGAGTGACCTCGCAGGGTTCTTTCAGCGCGGAGAGCGCCTCGATCGCCGCCGTGAGTTCCATCCGATTGTTGGTGGTGTTCTCTTCACCGCCGGACAGTTCTTTCTCTCGGTTCCCGTACACCAAAACCGCGCCCCAGCCGCCGGGACCCGGATTCCCACGGCAGGCGCCGTCGGTATAGATTTCTACTTTTTTCATATCAGCGTCTCCCGTTCGGAAAAAGAGCGACCGCACGCATGAAGCGGGCGGTCGCACAAAATGTGATCAATTAGTCTTCGGTGTCGACGAGAGCGGGGCATACCGCCTCGGTAATCGCCTGCATGACATTGTCAAAGAGGGACGCCGCCTTCGCCTCGTCAATCGGCACGCCGTAGATATACGAGTAGAGAGATGCCATGCTCTCCTGCGATGTGGTGAGCGTAACCTCATAGAGATCGGCGAGACGGTAGAGCACCATCTTTTCGAGGACGATCTGCTCGGCTTCCGCCTGCATCGCCTGCTTGTAATCCTGATCTTTATAGACCGATTGTTTTAGATAACTCTTGAACGAACTGTATTCCGAATACTTCGAGTCCCGGTTGGAGTAGTAGTCGTCTTTCAGGGAGTTCATGAGTCCCTTCTTCGCGACAGCCACGGCTCTCGAAGGATACTTCACGGTCGCCTTGACATTTTCGAGCAGGGCGTTCCAAATCTCCTTGGCGATCGCATAGCTGAACTTGGTGTCTGCCTCGTCCTGCGTGACTTCTTTCTGATAATCCCAATACTCGTCTACGGCAACCTGATCAGCGAGAAGGGTATACGAACCCTTGGATGCCAGATACGCGTTCTTCTTCTCGGCGAACGCATATTTCAGAGCGGCAATCTCGTCTTCGGTCTTAGCGCTGTCTTTCTTCGCGTCGTCATACGCCTTGGCGGCGGCTTTCAGACTCGCGAGCGGAGTATCGTCTTCCGCCTCCAAACTCTCGAGATACGCGAGTTCGGGCGCCTCGGTCGCATTGATTGCGTCGTTCAGTTTCGTTTGCAGTTTATCGAGGTCTTCGCCGGTCTTCCCCTTGGCAACCGCGTCATCGTATTCTTTCTTGGCTTTGAAATATGCGCCGAATGCTTCAAGGTATGCTTTGAGTTCGGTGTTCGCGTCTCCCGTGTATTTGATGCTGTTCACGATGGTCTCGCAGTTGTAGTCCGCGGTCTTCATCTTGACAACCGCCACATGATAGGTCACAGTCTTACCCGCGAGGGAGAGATTCTCATCGTTCTCCGCTTTCGCGTCGGAATCCGCATCATAGGTCTTGTCAAAAGTGATATACTTCTCGGCTCTCTCAATCTGCTCTTCGGGCAGGGCACTTGTGTCCTCTCTGCCGGTGACGCTCTTCACGGTCAGTTTGTACTTCATCGAAACGGGGGTCACCGTAGTTTCACCGGTTTCGGGATTCGTCACGGACACATTCTTCGTCACCGTAATGACATCGGACTCCACACCGATCGTGAGGGTCTTGAGGATTTCAAAGAAACCGACACCGAAGTCGGAATTGATCTGCTCTTCGGTCGCGATGCCGTAGTAGGGCAGTCTCTCGCCCGCGACATCTTCGCCGTTGTCGCCCGTGGTAATCTCGCAGTATTCGATGTCGACGACATCGCCTTCCTGCACATTGCCGCCGATCACCTTATCGCGGAATACATAATCCACATTGAAGGTGTATTTCTTTTCGACGGTGCCGCTACCGCCCTCTTCGGGCACATTGACGGTAATTGTGATATCCTCACCGACGAGCACGCCCGGGTCGGACATGGCGGCGAGGAACTGCGCGGTGATATCGGAGCCCTGTGCGATGAAGTCGAGGAAGTCGCTCCCCTTCACCACGGCGGTCTGATTCTTAGTCACCGTACCGTCTTCCAGTTTATACGAGAAGTGGAGTTTGTCCCCTTTCCGTACGAGAATCCGGTTGTTGTCGCCCTTTTTGATGACGGTATAAGCGGTATCCGCGGCGTTCTTCCCGAGCAAGAACTCTTCAAACAGACGGGCGAGATCACTGTCGGTGCCCAACTGGACGGTGGTGTTCTTGGTGGGATCCAGCGCGTCGTCCTTGGTCACGACTACCGTCTTCCCGTCCTGTTCGATGGTGGCGTAGTACTTCACATACAGCGTATCGTATGCTTCGATCACGCCGAGATCGGTCTCTTTCGCCACTTTGGCGATCGCCGCGGCGATGGCGTAACGAACCGTATCATCCGATACCGCTTCGGGTTCTCTCGCCCCGGTATACAGCGCCTCCACAAACTCTTTCGAGGCGATGTTCACATACTTGCTCATGTCCTTCTCGGCATAGGGATAGGACGCCGTCAGTTTTCCGTAGGTGAAAAAGAACACGGCAGACCCAATCAGAACCACAGCCAGCACAAGGCACAGAATTCTTTTTTTCATGGTCAAAATCCTTTGCATGAATATAAAGTTTGCGTTTACACGCGCACGGGCGCGTATCAATCTTGTTTATTATAACACGGAAAAATCGCAAAATCAATCCCTTTTTTCGCGGAGTTTGGAAAAACCCCGTTTAATAGCGGTCGATATCGATTTTCTCTCCTCGAGACAGCGCGACGACCGCCTCCGCGATTTTCGCGACTTCTCTCGCCTGAATATAGAAGTGATGGGTCTCCCTGCCGGTACTCTCGTCGGTGATGCTGACGAGCGAATGGGTCGAATAGTTGTAGAACCGCAGGGTGTACCCGCGACCGTCCCGCCGATTCTCGTCGCTCGTGAGGGTCAGCGCGATCGTCATGACGCAGGCGTCGTCGTCCGCGAGTAAGGCGGCGATCTCCTCTTCGGTCAGTCCGTCGTCTTCCTCCGCGTTCCCCCAATACCGCGTGAGGTTGATGATTTGGAGCAAGGTCTGGAAGTTCGTACAGCCGTCGTAGTACTCGGGGTTACTCGGGTCGAAGGCGTAATCGTACACGGCATCCAAGTCGCGATACGGCGAAGACACGGGGTCGAGCTCGAGGATATAGCGCTCGGTGTCGCTGATACGGTAGACCAGCCGACCGGCGCCGGTCTTGAGTTGCAGCGCCTCCTCGACACCCGAATAGTCGACGAAATACCCGTTGTTTTTGTACTTGAAGTAACTCCGCAGTTCCGCGTAGGACTTCATGCCGTCGTGAACACCGCCGTCCAAAAGCGCGGCGTACAGACGCGGGCTCTCGGTATAGGTGACGACCTCTTCCCCATTTTGATAGTACTTGGTCGTATATTTGTATAAGAGGTCTACCGCGACATCAAACGCGTAGATCTTTTGAAATTCTTCGCCGTCGCTCTCGTGGAAATTGAGGTCGAATACCATCCCGCGCAGGTCCTTATACGAGACCATGAGCAGGTTGTTCTGCACCCAATCGTTCTCGAACGACCACTCGACGAAATCGAACAGACTGCCGTCCGAGACCAGCACCACATTGTCGTACTGCGTGGACGCGACATACCGACTGCCGTCGGGTTGGAGCTCGCTCACGAGCAGCTCATAGCCGACCGTGCCTTTGTAGTAATACTGTTGCCGATCGCTCTCATCGGTCTTCGCGTAGCAGTTGAACGGCAGTTCATAATAGATGCGGTAGGCGTAGAGACCGTATTTCCGAATCACCTCGTCATCGATCCCGAGCGCGACCGTCTCATCGCCCTTGAGGTCCGAAAAGATGCGGAGCGCGGTCAGGGACGCCATGGAATCCAGACCGTAGAGGTCACGGTCGCCGGGTCCCGTGATGACATACCGAGAAGAGCCGAAATAGACATCCGCCTGATTGGTGTAGCCGAAGGTGATGATCTCTTCGTAGGCGTTGGCGCATTCAATCTCCGCGCCGTCGTAGAGGGTAAAGTCGGAGAAATAATCGAGGGGGAACGAGACCGTAACGGTCGGTGCCTCCGCCTCGTTCTGCGTCGAATAAGTCACGACCGTCTGTCCGAGGAGCGCCGTGCCGAGCGGGCGCATGAGGGAGAGGGGGAACAGAAGGTCTCCGTCCTCGCGGCGGTTCAGCGTGAGCCATGCTTCATCGTTCGTCGCTTCCGCCTCGGCGGGGATATACAGCGTGACGGGATCCGAGTTTCCGACGAGGTCGCCGTCGCGCATGACGGCATAGGTAAATGTCACGGCGCTGCCGTAAGTTACGGCAGAACGCTCATTTCCACTGAGGTCGGTAATCGCGGAGATTGAGGTCACGGTGGTGACCACTTCACTCCGATTCACCACACTGTCATCGTAGGTGACCGAGAGGAGAATGGGAGTCGATAGGGTCCCGACCGTCTGCCCGACCAGCGCGGTGCGCACCGACGCGGGGAGCGTGGGGTCCGAGAGGTCGAGACACCCCATCAGGGTGAGTCCGTCGGCGCTCTCGTAGGTGAGCACCAGACGGGCGCCGTCGGAAACCGTTTGTCCCGCCTCGGTTACATATTCGGTCCCCACCATCACGCCGTTGATCGCAGAGATGAGATAGGTGCGCGTCTCGTCCGGGTCCGCGAGCCGCCTGTCCGCGAGCAGAATATCCACGGTGTCCCCGATATGCGCACCGACAAGGGCGGCGAGGAATGCGGGGTCGCAGTCACTCAGCGCCAGGTTCACCTGCCGATAGAGATTCTGCTTGTGTTCCTCTTTGGCATTCTCACCGGAGTTGATACGGAATGTCCAAAGGTCATGAATCCGCAGTCCGACCGACATACTGCCCTCGAGCACCGTCGACGGGTCTTCGGTATAATGCCCGTGAGACACCGTGAGTCCCGGGGTCAACTGGTAGGCGTACGAGGACTCGGCTTCGGTCACGAGCCGCGGGGCGACATAGTAGCCGATGTCGCGCTCCACCACCTGCGTGAGCGAGGAAGCGGCGACCGTGTAGACCACATTCCGTCCTTCAAGACGGAGATAATAGGAAGCATCGTCCACCGTCGAATACCCGACATAGACCCGCTTCACGGTGTCGGTGTCCGCCATGGGCGTGAGTTCCTCGACCGTGCCGGGAAATTCCTCTCCGCGGGTATAGGCGGTTCCCTCTCCGTCATGGACCAAGTAATAGTATTTCCCGTTGTCGGGATCGCGCCCGACCGGATTCTCGTCCGCGTCGATATAAACATAGTTCCCGTTCTCGTCCCGCAGATAGGTCACCACCTCGAAATAGGCGGGATCATCCCGTTCGGCGAGCCCGTACCGCGCGAGCCACTCTTCGGAGAACTCTCCGTTCTCGGGGCGCAGACGCTCCTGAATCTTCACCGTGCCGACGGCGGCGAGCATAATGGGCAAAGTCGTCGCATCGTCATAGAGCGAGGTGTAGTCGAACGAACCGCCGAACTCCTCGATAATCGAGGGGAAATAGAGCGAAATATCGTCGGCACCGAACTCATCGGTCTTACTCTGCCCGAGCATAAAGTAATTGCTCGCGCCGGAAATATAGTGATAGAAGAAATAGTTCTCCCCTTTGGTGTTATGCACCCGCACCGTCGCAATATCGGAGCGTCCGATCTGCGGGTACATGAGCACCGTGTCTTTGACGAGGGAACCGCCGAAGTAATAGTACGCTTCGCCCTCCTCTTCGAGGGTCGGCGGCACATACGGTTCCTTTTCTTCTCCGTCGAACCATCCCCAGACGAATTTCCCGAGCAGTGCCAGTACAAGAGCCACCAGGAATACGGCGGAAAGAGACAAAATGAGAATCAGTTTTTTGCGTTTCATTTTTTCTCCTTACCTGTTCTTCCGTTTGATGATAACGACCGTTCCCGCGCACCCGACGAGAATCACCGGGATGAGAATCAGCGGGATCGACCAACCGAGCTGTACCTTTTTATCCACGATGGGGTAATATCCCCGCTCGTTGCCGTCGCTGTCGTGCTTGACATTCCCTGCCTCGTCGAGCACCAAGGTCGCGAGCGGCTTCCCTCCCAGCGTGGGAGAGTTCAAGCTCGAACCGCCGAGCTCGATCGACGCATAGGCGTCGGTGCGGGAGATCGACCGCACCGTGGTGAACATGAGGTCGTAGTTACAGTACGACTGATTTCCGAGATAGGTATTCGAGGTGAGCGCGGTGGTCGCCGCGCCGAAGTAATAACCCGAGTAATACACATTCTCGTAGGTGTCGAGATACCGCCGCACGCTGACCGCCGCCATGGCGTAGGTGCCCGCCTCGCCGACCGTCTGATCGGAGATGTTCACGGGGCGCGCGTCGGGAGAAGTGGTGAAGAAATCGCTGTACAGCGCCCCGACATTCATGGTCGAGGAGGTGCCGACATAATCGTTCTTCCACCCCGTGCGGACAATCCCGCTGTCCGCCACCACCGTGCGGGGAGAGGTCGCGAGCGCGGCGATGTCATAATAGATGGAATTTGCGAGCGAGGACGAATCGGTCGAGAGGTTCGCGAAGAGCTTTTGTCTCGTGTTTTCGCTGTCGGAAAGAGAGTTCTCGGGGGTCTCGCGCAGATAATACCCGTCCTCGAACGCGATGCCCCAGTCCTTCGAGAAGTCTTCGAGGTTTTTGAGGCGCGCGGTCGGGTCTTTGAAGAGCATCAGGGCGCCGTACTGCTCCGCGAGAAACGCGTGCATCCGTTTAAGTGCGGTTTTCTCGGTGATGCTGTTGACATTCCCCGCCGAATAGTCGGTCGTCGGGCCGTCCATCACCAGAAGAATACAGTTCTCGGGGATTTCTTCTTCATCGAGATTGATATACGAGACCCGCATCCCCGAGTCGCAAAGCAGATAGTAGAACAAGGACTTATCGGGGTCGGACGCGGCGGCGACCTCCGCCGGCACCTCGGCTTTTTTCTCCTCCGGCACGAAGAAATGTTCGCCGTGACCGTAGGTAAAGCAGACCACGGGTTCCTCAATCGAGGTCACCGCGAGAAACGCGGTCGCCAGTCGGTATTCCCCGTTGAACGAGTAGTAATCGGTCGAACTCGCCGAGGACTCTTTGAGCGACCAGAACGCCGCCGCCGAGAGGATGCGGTATCTGCCGCCGCAGGAGACGATCACGCTGTCCGCCTTGATTTCGGTGACCGAATTTGCCTTAAACCTACTGACCGCGGTGGGGTTCTTCACGAGATTGTAGGTCTCGACATGAATGTTATCGAACTTGTTTTCGAGCTGTTTCGCCATGAGATAAACATAGCGGCTCTCGTAGTTGTCGAGCAGTCTGTCCGGCTCGTCACAGAAGGTGACGGTCACATCGCCTCTGAGACGCGAGCAGGTGTCCAACATGGTGTCGGAGAGGGTGTAGAGCCCCTCGGGGGTGAGGTCGCCGTAGAGGGTCTTCTCCTGAAACAGATATGCCAAACCGATATTGAGTGCCAAAAGGACCACGATGAGCCCTGCGGTGACAGAGGTGAAAACAGCGCGGCGATGACGCCGAAAGAACGACGGTTTTTCTTGTTTTTCTTCCATCAGCGGTTCCTCCTCCTTCGGATACAGATGACACCCGCGACCGCGACCCCGACGGGGAGCACCCCGGCGAAGAGAATGGTCCAGAGCCGTGCCTCCCACATGGTCAGGTCCTCAATTCCCGTCGAAGAGAAGAGGAGATAGGAGGAGCCGAGCGGTACAGATGCGCCGCTCAAATGCCGGAAGACCAAGAACACGAAATCCTTGTTCCCGTATTCGTTCGTGGTAATGGCGTTCTGGGCGGTCAGGTAGACCGACCCGACGGCGAAGACCCCGCCTCCGGTCGTCGTGTCTTGCGACATGGCGGCGACGGTATAGGAGCCCGCCGTATCGATGCTCGACCCGCCCGCGTATGCCTGAGAAGCTTGAGACGAGACGAGGAGCGACGAGACCGTCTTCCCCGCGACCTCATTCAGAATCAGGGGAGACGCCTGTGAGACGATGACCCGCCCCGCGCCGAAACTATCCATTTCCGCTTTCATTTCCCTGCCGACGTCGCTCTCCCCGAACGAAGTAATCAGCCCGTAGCCGTCGGTCGTGACGGCGTCTGCGGAGTCGCGCACGAACACGGTGTCCGCTGCGCGCGCCGAGGTCTCGGCACGCATGACGGTGATGCCCCATTCCGAGAGATACTTTTCGAGTTGCACCGTCCCCGTGATGAGGGGGTCGAGCATGGCGTAGACCGTACCGCCCGCGTCGGTGAACGCTTGGATGCGGTCAATCTCCCCGACGACCCCGTGCGATGCGTCGCCGCGGTCGAAATCGTAACGGGGATTGGAGATAATCAGAATATTTCCGTCGCCTGCCTCGGGGGTCTCGCTCCACAGGTCGACCTCTTGCATGGTGTAGCCGGCGAAGAGCAGGCGGTAATAGAATGCGGTCGCGTAGGTCTCCCCGTGGTTCGCGGTGAAGTATGCCACCGGTCGGTCCTCGACCGAGAGCACTCGGTGAATCATGGCGGCGGTCACCTCTTCCCCGTTATAGGCGGTGATGAGCTGATCCTCATCCAGAACGAAAAAGGTGTGCATGGGGAGCACCGCAAAGTCTCTCTCCGAGACGAAGATGACGGTACTCGTGGAAATCTCGTTGATTTTGATGCGTTTCCCCGTTTCGGGGTCTTTTTTATAGGAACCGTCGGGTTCCAGTTCGTATTTATAGGGCTCGACGAGTTCGGGGTTCGTGAAGATATTGACATTCTCCACCGAGACAAAGTCGTACTTCTCCGCATATTGGCAGGCGGTCTGATAGACGAGGTTATAGACCTCGTCGGACTCCAAAGTATCCTTCGCGTCACAGAAGAGAATCCGTACATTCCCCCTGTCTTTCACTTCGGAGAGGTAGCCGTCGGTCGCGTCCGAGATGGTGTGCTCATACACCGTATCGGTGCGGAAATACCACCCGAAGCGGGAGGCAAGCCCGAAGAGGACAATGTTGACGGTCACGACCACCGCGATGAAGAGCGCGGTCATGAGCACCCCCATCCGTTTGGACGAGTGGAACTTGTCCCCGATCCTTTCCAAGAAATTGTGCTTTTTCATGCGCTCCTCCGTCAGTTGTATCTGCGGCGGTCATACACCCGAATGGTGAGGAACAGGAACACAGCCGAGACAGACAGGTAGTAGAAGAGCGACGACAGGTCAAAGATGCCCTGCGAGAAGTTCTGGAACCGAGACCAAATCGACACGCAGTTGATGAGGAAGCGAATCCAGTAGACATTGATAATTTGATTCAGGAAACTGATGAGTAAGAAGAAGAGCAAAATCGCGATGGTACCGATGGCGGCGGTCAGTTGGTTCTCGGTAATCGCCGAGACGAACAGCCCGACGGAGAGGAACGAGATCCCGACGAGCAGAATGGCGAGGATGTTCCCGAAGAGCACCGCGACTTTGATTTCCGCATACCGCGCGAGCACCAAAAACACGGTCGACGCGAGCAGTTGGCACCCGCCGAACATGGTCAGCGCCGCGAGGAATTTCCCCATCACCATGCCGAAGAGCGACACGGGAGAGGTGAGAATCAGCTGTTCGGTGCGGGTCTTGCGCTCTTCACTGAACGATTTCATGGTGAGCAGGGGCAAGAGCACCACATAGAGGAACAGCATATAGGAAAAATACTCGGTGACATCCGACGACATGGCGAACAGCGTGGTCGCGGCGAAGACCGCGCCCGAGAGCGCGAGAAATACCGCCACGAAGACATACCCGATGGGGGTGGTGAAATAGGAGGTCAACTCCCTGCGATAGACGGCACCCATTTATTTGCCCTCCTTTTTCCCGCTTTTGGCGTTTTTCTTGCCCGCATCGTTCGCGCGGTCAACAAGACGAATAAAGATGGATTCGAGGTCGGTCCCCACCTCTTTGGCACCGAGGATCGCCCATCCCTTTTCCTGACAGACTTTGAAGAGGTTCTTCCGCGCGTCCACCCCGCCCGAAGTCTCAATCAAATAAACATTCGCGTCTCCGTCGCGTTCACCCGCCGGCTCGACATCGAGCACCCCGCGGCATCCGCGGAGCCCCGCCACGACTTCTTTCTGCGGTCCGCAGATGGCGTAGCGATAGTGCGCGTTCTCTTCCATGACCCGCGCGAGTTCATCGGTGTGCTCGTCCGCGATGATGGTCCCGCGGTTGATGACGATGATGCGCTCGCAGACCGCCTGTACCTCGGCGAGGATATGGGTCGAGAGAATGACGGTATGTTTTTTTCCGAGCGAGCGAATCAGGTTCCGCACTTCGAGAATCTGTTTGGGGTCGAGACCCACCGTCGGCTCGTCGAAGATGATGACCTTCGGGTCGCCGATGAGTGCCTGCGCGATACCCACGCGCTGGCGGTACCCTTTCGAGAGGTTCCGAATCAGGCGGGCACGCACATCTTTCAGTTTCACCACATCGAGGATCTCCCCGATATGCTCGTCCCGCGGCAGTTCGCACCCTTTCAGCTGATAGACAAAGCGCAGGTATTCCTCCACCGTCATGTCGGGGTAGACGGGCGGCAGTTCGGGCAGATACCCGATCATCCGCTTGACCTCCCGCGGGTTCTCCGCGAGACTGACCCCGCCGACCGTGACATCGCCCGAGGTCGCCGACAGGTACCCCGTGACAATATTCATGGTGGTGGATTTCCCTGCGCCGTTCGGTCCCAAAAGACCCACGATCTCGCCCTCCCCGATGCTGAAACTCACATCGTTTAAGGCGTAATAGGTTCCGTAACGCTTGATGAGGTGTTCGACTGTAATCATCTGACTTGCGGCTCTGCCGCTCCTCTCTTTGATTTTTACGGGACTGTCGCAGGCATTTCGCGCTGATACGACAGTCCCCATATCCAACTGTACCGAGGGCCTCGCCTCGCGCGCGCTAAGCCCTCATTTTTTTGTAGTTTACCAGAATATTATATCCAAGTCGTGAATAGAATGCAACTTATTTTTTCGTCGGGGTTTTCGCCCGCGGGCGCGAGACGGTGCTTCCCCGCCCGTTTCACACGGGGTCGATGGATTCCCCGAGCAGGTTGACCGCCGCGAGGAAGGCGTTTGACGAGAGCGGCGGGAGACCGAGACGGCGGCAGAGGGCTTCGCGTTTTTCTTTTGCCCCCTCGCCGCCGAGCAGTCCCCGCTCGTAGAGGTCGAGTTTGGTATACGTTTTTTTCTCCCGCACGGGTGCGTCGGTCGCGAACGGCGCGAAAATCCCGCGCAGAATTTCGGGGTCGGTCCCCTCCACGCCGAGATACCCCGCTTTTGACGAGTGGGCTTTGCGTCTCTCTTTCCCCGCGACCTGCGGGATATAGAGGTGGGTCAGCCCCTCGGCGGGGAGAATGCCCGCGAGATAGGCGCGAATCTGTTTCCCGCCCCCGTCGCTGTCGGTGAGCAGGAGAATCCCCTCGGTCTCGGCGATGCGGCGGAGGAGTGCTTTCTTTTCGGTGTTATGGAAAATCCCGAATCCCTCGGTCGTAAAGATGCGGGCATCGAGCAACTGTTCGAGCGCGATTTTATCATACCGCCCCTCGACCAGTACCGCCTGTCGGATTCTGATTTTATCCGCCATGGCGTACCTCGCGCATCCGATGCTCGCAGAGCCCTTTTGCCGCGAGCGGGCAGTCCCCACACTTCGGTCCGCGAGCGTGGCAGTATTCCCGCCCGAAGAGGACGATGCGGTGGCAGAAGTCGGACGAGGTCTCGGGCACAAGCAATTTGACAAGAATCTTCTCGACCCGATACGGGTCTTTGAGGGTCTCGGGGTACATCCCGAACCGCCCGCAGATGCGAATACAATGGGTGTCGGTCACGACCGCGCTCTTGTGAAAAATATCGCCGAGCAGCAGGTTGGCTATCTTCCGTCCCACGCCCGGGAATTTGAGCAGTTCGTCCATCTCGTCGGGTAGAATCCCGCCGTACTCGTTTACCAGCATCGCGGACGCGTCGCGGAGATTCTCGGCTTTGGTGTGATAGAGCCCGCAGGGGCGGACGATCTCTTCGATCTCGGAGAGGGGTGCCGCCGCCATGCTCGCGGCATTCGGGAATTTACGGAACAACTCTTGCGACACGAGATTGACCCGCGCATCGGTGCATTGTGCCGAGAGCCGCCCCATCACGAGCAGTCTCCACGGGTCACCTCCGTATTCCAAGGCGCAGACGGCGTCAGGGTAGAGTTCGGTGAGCGCATCTGAGATGGCGGCGAGACGGGCGCGCTTTTCTTTCTCGCTCCGCATCACTGCCATACCACCTCGGAGAGCAGTTCCGAAAGGAGTTCACAGGGGAGTCCGATGACCGTATCCATATGCCCGTTGATATGCGAGACGAACTTCCCGCCGATGCCCTGAATCCCGTAGGCACCCGCCTTATCCATGGGTTCTCCCGTGGCGATATACGCGTCGATCTCCTCGTCGTCGAGCGGCAGGAAAAAGACATCGGTCGTGTCCACGGCGGAGATCATCTGCTTGCCGTAAATCACGCAGACGCCGGTATGGACATTGTGGTGTCTGCCCGAGAGCAGGGCGAGCATCCGATGCGCGTCCTCTTTGTCTTTGGGTTTCCCGAGCGGAACGGCGTCCACCTCCACCAAAGTATCCGACGCGATGACGACCGCCGTCTCTTCGAGGGTCTCCGCAGCGGCGCGCGCTTTTTTCTCGGCGAGGAAACGCACCGCGTCCCGCGGGTGCATGAGGTCAGGATAACTCTCGTCCACCTCGCAGGTGACGGTGGTGAACGGGATTCCCATCCCCGCGAGCAGTTCCCGTCTGCGCGGCGACTTGGACGCGAGGACGACGGGAATGTCTTTCGGCAGTTGCAGAAGTTCCATGATGAATTACCTCCTGGATTTGGGGAAACGGCGGTACGCGCCCGAGATGGGTTCCCCGCGGCGGTAGGCGGCGAGGACCCGACGGCATTCGTCCGGCGTTTCGGTTGTGAAGATGAAGTGGGCGCGTACCCCCGCGGGGATGAGATCGCGTCTGTCCCCGACATAGGTCGGTACGCTGTTGAGAATCATATTTCTGTGTGGGGGAATCCGCACGAGCGGGAACTCCGTCCCCGTGCGGTCGGTGAGCGGGACTTCCCCGCATCTGACGCACCCGCCGAAGAGTTTCATATAGCACCGCTCGGTCAGCATGAGAGGAATGCGCCCGTAGACGATGGCGCGCCCCCCGATGTCCCGCATCCCTGCGGGCGTGAGTTCGGGCGAGAGCACCGCGTCCGAGACTCCGTGCCGATGCCAGTAGGCGGCGGCGCGACTGTTCAGTATATTGAGTCGGAAGTCACCGAAGACGGTCAGTCCCGCCTCGCGGGCGAGCTTCACCTGTCCCGGGTTCCCCACGAGAGCGTGAGTGGCTCCGCGCGCCTTCGCTTTGTCAAGGAGATGCCGTATTTCCGGCTCCTCTTTGTCGGTAATCACGGGTGGAAGCCATACGCCGACAGGCGGATTTTCGAGCGTGTCGTACTCCCAAAGCGGGACGAACACCACCGAGAAGAAGTCGCGTTCCTCGCCGAGGGCGGCATAGGTCGCGGCAGAGAAAAACAGCGCGCTGTTCTCGGGTCCCGCGAATCCCGCCGTCACCTTCTCGGGGATGGGGAGCGCAGGAATCTCGTCTCGTGCGCCCGAGAGCCCGTCCAGCGCCGCGCGGCGCAAGGCGTTCAAAGAAGCGGGCGAAAGGTTCAGTCCCTCGCCGAGGGTGAGACGAATGTTCTCGGGCGGGAGGAGATAGGGGGTCCCGCCGCATTTCCCGAGTCGGGTCTTGACTCCCTCGGGGGTCAGGGGGGACGAGCGCGCGGGCGCGGGGGTCTCCCCCGTCACGCGGATATTTGCCCCATCGGGGCGGGTAAGACACAAGGTAGCGGGTCTGCCCTCGACAATTTCCGCCTCCGCTGTCAGGGGAACAGGGGGCAGGCACGGCGGCTGATAGACCGCGGCGCGGCTCTCATCTTTATCCTGTTCCCGTCGGACGCCCGTCATGGCACTTTCGGTTTTCCCCGTGAAATAACCGTCGGTGAACCCGCTCCGCGAGAAGATGCCTTCGAGTTCCCGATACTCCGCGTCGGTCGCGGCGCGTCTCTCGTCGAGCAGACGGCGGTAGATGGCGGTCACCCGCCCGACATACGCGGGCTGTTTCATGCGTCCCTCGATTTTGAGACACGCCACCCCTGCATCAATGAGAGCGGGGATATGGCGGGCAAGACACAGGTCTTTCAAACTGAGGGGATAACTCCCGTCTTTCGTAGGCAGGCGGCAGGGTTGCGCGCACTCTCCGCGGTTCCCGCTCCTCCCGCCGACGAGCGAGGAAAACAGGCATTGTCCCGAGTGGGAGACGCAGAGCGCCCCGTGAATAAAGACTTCGACGGGAGCGGGTGCCCCTTCGACCGCCGAGCGGATATTTTCTTCCGAGAGTTCCCGCGCGAGCACGATTTGGGTAAACCCGAGGTCGGAGACCTCGACCGCGCCCGCCGTGCTGTGAAGCGAGAGTTGGGTGGACGCGTGCAGAGGCAACTGGGGCAGATGCTCCCGCAGATAGTCCGCGAGCCCGACATCGGTCGTAATCATGCCGTCCACGCCCAGACGGCACAGGGTCTCGGCGTACCGCACCGCGTCCGCGAGTTCGGGCTCATAGAGCAGGGTGTTCACCGTGACATAGACCCTGACCCCACGTGCATGGGCGGCGGCGAGACAGCGGGCGAGGGTCTCGTCATCGAAGTTCTCGGCATAGGCGCGTGCGCTGAACTGCTTGCCCCCGAGATAGATGGCGTCCGCTCCCGCTGCGAGCGCGGCGTAAAACGCCTCTTCACTCCCTGCCGGTGCGAGCAGTTCCGGTAAGCTCGTCTCTCGTCTCATCTCCTCGCCCCCTCTCATCGCTATCTTTCTTCCCGAAAGAATCCCTTTTGTTTGCTTGGTTCTTTGGCGTCTTCGGATTGTTCGTGTTTTGGTTTTATCGGTTCCCTCTCGGGACCCTTTCGCCCCTGAGAGGCGACTTTTCTTTCATTTTACAACAATCCCGGGAGGATTGCAACCCTCGCGAGGTGCTCCCGCGGGGATATGCGAGCACAAAACGCATACACCCGAGCACAAAACGGGGACTTGTGAATCCAAACGGACAAAAAGGCAAAAGACAGCGGGCAGACTCGCGTCTGCCCGCCGCCGTGCGCGTCTCAACTCTTACGAGTCACGACGCTGATGAGTTTTTTCAGGGTCTTTGGCAATTTTTCGGGGCCTTCTCGGTAATTACCCTTCGCCACCGCGACCTTTCGGACGACCTCTTTCCCGTGTACCGCATCAAAAGAGGGTACAAGTACGATATCGCCTGCGGAGATGGTCTCTCCGTTCGGGTCGTAGCGATAAATCTTGTTGTTCTTTCTCTTTTCCGGCCACACGATGCCGATGACCTCCACGCCGGGCGTGTCCGCGGTCGGCACAAAGTCCGTATCTCCCTCATCCACATAGTCGATATCTGCGAGATTCGGGTCGGGCGACGCCATCGCAGCCGAGAGTTCTTCTTCGTCTGCCTGCGGTTCCGAAACGGGCGGCACGGATTCCGAGCCGCTTTGCGCGTCCGATTGCGACACCAGCTTGATGAGCCCGCGGGCAATCAGCGGTTCGTTCGCCTCATACGGATAATGAGCGACATAATCGGTGTCGAGGGTCTTCATCTTTGTCTGCCCGTACTTCGCCATGACCGCGGCGATGAGATCCTTTGCGTAAGCGCATCTGCGGTCGTTGGAGATGCGATAGAGACAGGGCAGTTCGGCGTTCATCGCCGCATCGGACGCATCCTCGACCTTGTATTTGGTGAGCGCGTAGTCCGCGGGGGTCAACGCAAAATACAGGCACAAGGTCTTGCCGCGGAATTTCATGCGGATGACCGGCTCTCTGCTCACACGGAACAGTTCGTGTTTCCAACTGATGCGGCTCCCGATTTTCCCGTAGGAGAGAATCTCGTTCTTTAGAACAGAATAGTAGGATTTCGTCTCGTCGTCCGCCTGAATCAGCCGCGCGGTGAAACTGCGGTTATAGAGGAAAAACAGGTATTGATTTTTCGCCGCGTCCCATTGTCTCACCCCGTTTTCGCTCTCGTCCCCGACGGGCGGCAGTACCACAGGGGGCTTTTTGCCCGCGGCGGGGGCGACTTCGGGAACGACCGTTCCCGAAGTCTTTTGCGAAACACTATCCTTTTGTTTTTCCGTAGCGACATGCCCGCTTTTCGGTTTGTCGTCGGTTTTGTGAAAGGTCAGATAGAGCAGATACCCGAATGAGCCGCACAGCACCGCCAAGCCGATGAACAGCAATACTGTCAGTACTTTCATTCTTTATCCTCGCCGTTCTTCATGGAGTCCAGAACTTTCTGCATCCGTTTCTTATCGCGAATGGCGAGAATGGTGATGACGATGGCGATGACCACTGCCACGAGTGCCGCGGAACAGCCGACGGTCGTCGCGAGCGTGGTGTTTTCACCATTCTCCCCGACCTGTTGTTCAATGACTTTCACGCCGAGAGAGAGCCAGGTCGTGCCGTTATCGTTCGACACTTCCCATTCCTTTGTATCGGCATTGACGCGGAACTGCGGAGTCGCTCCATCGACACCGCCGCCCGCGCTCACGCCCGTATCGGTCGAGCCGATCCACCAGTTGCCGTTGGAACCCGTGAAGGGGTTGCCACCGTAGGCACCGTTACTGCCGCTGCCGCCGTCGGAACCGTTCGTCACGGTGAAGGTCGTGGTCGTGCCGTCGGTGTAGGTGATGGTGTAGGTGTCAATCAGACCCTGAGTGCCGGTCTTTTCGATCTTAACGATGCCTCTGCCGGCGTCGCCTTTTTCACCGGTATCACCCTTTTCTCCTTGCTCACCTTTTTCACCCTGTTCGCCTTTTTCACCCTGTTCACCCTTTTCGCCTTGTTCACCCTTTTCGCCGGTGGCTTTCACGCCGAGAGAGGTCCATTCGCTGTTGCCCTCGTACTGATACTCCCACTCGCCCGTGGTCGGGTTAATGCGAATGATAATCTTCTTGCCGTCTGCACCATCGGCACCGTCTGCGCCGTTGGTACCATTGGTACCGACCGCCTTGACACCGGTATCGGTTTCACCGATGAACCAGTTGCCGTTCGCGCCAATGTGCGGGGTGATACCGTCTTCGCCGTCCGCGCCATCTGCGCCGTTCGCACCACCTTGACCGTTCGTCACAGTGAAGGTCGAAGTCGTGCCATCGGTGTAGGTGATGGTGTAAGTGTCGATGAGACCGCTTGTGCTCGTCTTTTCAATCTTGACGATGCCTCTGCCGTCTTCACCCTTTTCGCCTTGTTCACCCTTTTCGCCGGTGGCTTTCACACCGAGAGATGTCCATTCGGTGTCGCCCTCGTACTGATACTCCCACTCGCCCGTGGTCGGGTTAATGCGAATGATAATCTTCTTGCCGTCTGCACCATCGGCACCGTCTGCGCCGTCAGAGCCGGTCGCTTTCACGCCGAGGGATTCCCAGGTCGTGCCGTTGTCGTAGGAGACTTCCCACTCATTGGTTTCCGCGTTCACACGGAGTTTGGGAGTGATGCCGTCGGTGCCTGAGCCCGAGCCCGCACCCTCACCCGTCGCCTTCACGCCGAGAGAGTTCCAGCTCGTGCCGTTATCGTACGACACTTCCCAATAGTTCGTAGAAGAATTGATACGGAGCTGCGGGGTCACGCCGTCCGTGCCGTCCGCACCCTTTTCGCCTGTCGCCTTGACATTCAGGCTCGTCCAGGTCGCACCGTCGTCATAGGATACATACCAGTAGTTGTCCTCGCCGATTTTGAGTTGCGGGGTCTTCCCGTCTGCACCGTCGGAGCCGTTCGCGCCGGTCGCTTTCACGCCGGTGGAAGTCCATTCGGTATCGCCCTCATAGCGGTACTCCCACTCGTTGGTCTCGGCATTGATCTGCATTTCCAGTTTCTTGCCGTTTGTGCCGTCCGTGCCGTCAGCACCGTTCGTCACCGTGAAGTCGAAGGTCGAGCCGTCGGTGAAGGTGATGCGGTATGTATCGACCAGCCCTTCGGTACTGATCTTTTCGACCTTTTCGATGCTGTTGCCGTCAGCACCATCTGCGCCTGCGGCACCCGTCGCTTTCACGCCGAGCGAGGTCCAAGTGGAACCCTCGTTGTAGGAGACTTCCCACATATTCGTCTCGGAATTGATGCGGAGTTGCGGGGTCTTCCCGTCTGCGCCGTCCGCACCGTCCGTACCGCTCGCGCTCACACCCGTATCGGTTTCGCCAATCCACCAGTTGCCGTTCTCGCCGATAGAAGGCGCTTCGCTGGAGCCGCTGCCCGAACCGCTCGAACCGTTGGTGACGGTAAAGGAGTAAGTCGTGTCGTCGGTATAATAGATGGTATAGGTATCGACAAGTCCTTCGGTCGTCTTTTCGATACGGTCAATCGTCTTGCCCACGGTGATGTAACTTGCATAAATCGTGGTGTCCGCGGTGAACACGGTATCGAGCGTGACCTCTTCCCCGCCGCCGTTCTTCTCGGTGTACCAGGCGAAGAACAGATGCGAAGCATCGTATTTCGCGTTGGGAAGGGTCGTGAGTTTCCCGTCCTTCGTGACGAGATATGCGGAAGAAGTCGAACCGCCCTGCGCGTCAAGAGTAATCTTATAGTTCAGAGTCCAATGCGCGAAGATCTCGATGTCTTCGGTCAGGGTCCGGTCGGTGACCGCTTCGCCACCCTCTGCCGCCGTGAACCAGCCCACAAAGGTGTGGAACTCGTCCCATTCGGGGTCGGGCAAATCCTTCACATAGAGTTTATGGAGTTGGGTTTTTGCTACCTTGTCGTCCGCAGGATCGCCGGTGTTTGCGTTCATGTTGATGTTGAATTCAAGCAGTCCGGTTACCACCCTCAAATCCATGTTGAAGTCTGCGGTAATGTCTGCGAGCGAAGTGGCGGTGAGTTGCGCTTCTGTGAGTTTTCTTTCGGTGAGAACCATCTTCTTTCCGACAGAAGAATCGAAACCGAGCTGACCTGCCGCGTTGCTACCCGTAACATAGAACGATCCGTCGTTTTTGAGCGCGACGAGGTGGCTGCCGCCGACCGCCCACTTCGAGTAGTTGTCCAGGTTTTGCGCGACCTGCGTGAGCACATAGACAATGGGTTCGGAACTATTGATACCGAGTTGTCCGTTTTCGTTGTTACCGCACACCCATACCGAGCCGTCGAACTTGAAGACGACGACGAAATCTTTGCCGATATAGATGTCGCGAACGCCCGTAACATCATTATTGTTTGCGTCTTTCATAGGCGAGAACGAATTGATCGTGCCGCCTCCGTAGTTACCGCACTGCCCCTTGGAGTTGTCGCCCATCGCCAAAAGTTTATACTCATTCATTGAGTCAAACACAAACGCCAGTATAAACCCGTCGCCAACACGGAATCGTACTTGCTGGTAGGGATCATCACATAACTGGGTTGGTGTGGTATAGTCTTGCGAGGTAATCTGCAAATTGATGTCGGTATAGTTCCAATCCCCGCTCGAATAGATATGTCCGTTCAGGGTACTGAGGAAAGCACCGTTACCCGCCATAAAGGTAATAAAACTGTGGTTCCAATATGTATTGAAGACGGTGAAATCCACGCCGCACTCGACACTGAAATAATCGGTAATACCTTCGCTCACGGTGACCTTGATTAAAATGTTTTTGTCTTCCGTCGAGCCGATACCTAATTGTCCGTGGTCGTTTTTACCGCAGGCGTAGAGATCATATATCCTCGTATCCGAGTTGAAATTCTGTACGAAGGTGTGGTTGCCACCCATGTAAACATTTACAACATTGGAAAGCGTTTTTCCTTCGGCATCTACCATAGGCATAAAGTAGTTGACCTTCGTTTCGGTGCTGTTCACGCCGAGTTGTCCGTAGGTGTTGT
Organism: Clostridia bacterium; assembly: GCA_028720145.1. Lineage (GTDB taxonomy): Bacteria > Bacillota > Clostridia > Oscillospirales > CAG-272 > UBA1740. The sequence continues at coordinate 73,683 of JAQYLJ010000067.1, read as the reverse complement.
CGCCGCAAGCCATCGTAGATTGATCGTTCATGCGCGCAACTACCATCTGACCTTTGGCATAGACTGCCGAGACGCCCTTAATCGCGCCGCTTTCGGTCTGCATGGGGATGAAAGCGGAGGAACCCTCGAAAGACTTGTTGCCGAGTTGACCGAATTCGTTCCCGCCGCAAGCCCAGAGTGAGCCGTCGCTGAGCAGGAGAACCGTGAAGTCGTCGCCTGCGGCAACGCCGACGATGATCGCCTGATAAATGTACTCTTTCGCCTCATATCCGGCGTCGGCTACGAGTTGGAGTCCCGCCTCTGCGAGCGTCTTCCCCTGCAAAGCGCCGAACGAGGTGATACCGCTTTCCGAGCCGTTGGAGAACACGCTGTGCTCGTCCGGGATGAGACTGATTTCCATCGCGGGCTTCACGATGACATTCCCCTCATTCACTTCGTCGTCAATGGCGGTGAAGCCCTTGTTTACGAAATTGATTTTATTCGCAGTCGTATGGCGGCAAAGCACTTCGCCTTCTCTTGCCTTGTTTGCCCGAATGCTGATCGCATCGCCGGTGAAACCGTATGCGTCGAAGTTGAGGTCGGTATCTTGCGTGGTCGAAATCACGCCGGTCAGTTTGCTGTCGCCGTAAATCTTAATGTCGTGCGCGGCGAAATTGTGTATAACATTTTCCTCATAGGTGATATCCTGCGATGCATACAGCGCCGCTACGATATTGACTGCATACTTCGTGTACTTAATGTTGAGTTCTCCGCCGAACATTCTGAATGTGGTCGTGCTGTATTTTTTGGTGGTAATCGTATTCCCCAGTTCGTCCTGCGAGGTGGTCTGGGTATATTTGGCAGAGGGCTCCAATCGTACCGCTTCAAAATAACCCGAAAGCGTACCGCCGTACAGATTGACCGTACCGCCCTTTACAGCCAGCACGCAAAGATTATCAAGCAATCCGGAATCATACTGCGAATCGTCTTGCGATTCCAAAACGATCTTGCCGGTTCCGGCTGCGCTGTCATAAATATTGAATGACGCATTGGGATAGACCGTGATACCTGCCGAGTCACCACCCGAACCGTACAGTGTGAGCGTATGCCCGTTGAGATACAGGTCTACCGTGATGTTCTCGGGAGGATACTCTGCCGTATAATCGCCGGACGAACCGATACTTCCGTGCGTAAACATCACGACATCTTCTTCCAGATAGAGACTCATTGTCGAGGTGACGCACATGTTGAGTATCGAAAACGAACCGTCCGGACCCGTATAAGAAGAACCCCAATCGCCCGCATATCCACTGCCCTGGGTGCATGCCCCTGACTGATTGATGGGCGTGGTAAACTTGATACCGTCGCACACGACATCGCCTTCGGCAGGTTCGGTTCCGGCTACGCTGACCGTTATATCCGTATCGCCGGTCCAATTCGAGCAACGGACATACAAAGAGTTCCCGCTGCGGGTCAACTTCAAACCCTGATAGCCGGACGCCAATACATACGGGTCTTCAATCCCTGCCTGTTCTTCAAAGTACGCGGGCAGAAGGTATCCGTCTTTTACCGTTACGATCAATTCCTTGAATGTGCCGGTGCCTGCCTTAAACGACTGTACGATATTATAGCCGTTATATTCGTTTTCGGTGATCACAACGCCCGAGCCCTCGGCCGTGAGCAAAGAAGTCTCGTAGAATCTCTCGTCAAGTTTGGCATTTTTCAGAACGACCGTATAGGTTACATTGGCTGTAATCACAATGTCGTCGCCGCTCGTTTCCATAAAATAATTGCCGGAGGAGTCTATCATATTGATATTCTCTGCGGAAATATTTTTGAAAGTGGAGACGCCGTGCGGCAGAATATTGACCGTGCCCCCATAGCCGTTTGCATTGATCGTGCCGCCGCCGCACAAATAGCCGATTGTTGCCCCGTCCGAAAGAGTCAGATTGCCGGCGCCGGACGAAAGACTGATTGCAATCCCTTTGCTAACCGTGGGGCTTTCGGACTCGCCGAGCGAACTGTTGATAATTTTACCGCCGCCATATACGCCGACGCTGCCGTAGATGCCGACCGTAACGGGGCCCAGCGAATCTACCGTGCTGCCGACGACATTGAGCGTACCGTTATACCCGTTGATAAACACGGGAAGCAACTCGGTGCCCTCACCCGTACCCTCTCCGGTATCTACGCCGTATAACGATTTGACGCTGCCGCTGTCAAAGATATTCAGAACGCCGTCGATGATTTGAATGTTATATCCCGACGCGAAATTCAAATCATGCCCATTCAGGCACAGGTTGACGACAGCGTGGTCTGCTATGACCATATTGGCATTCATCTGAATACCGTCTTCGGTCAATAGGTAATTATACTCGCCGCCGTACACATTACTCATATAGTTTGTAGCGTCGTAACTATTGCTGATATTGGTGAAACTGCCATCCGGTCGGACAGGCGCAGCCGCGCTCGCCTTCGTCCCGGGTACCAGAAACACCAATACCAAGGTCAGGCATAGCACGCAGGCGAGCATGAGCGTCATGCCGAGGATGCCTTTCCATTTTCCGTTTGTTTTTGCAATCATGATTCATTCCTCCGAATAGATAATTGATAAGAATTACATGAATTGATAAGAATTCCCTCTCATTATCCATCACAAAGGACGACGAAAGGACGACATTTTTCAACATTTTTTGTATTTTTTTCGTCTAAATATATAAAAAGCAGGGGAATAACGCCCCTGCTTTTTATGATTTTTTAACATTATTACCGATTCTTGTCAAACCGACCGACCGAGAACTCCGCCCACTCATAACCGAACATATATTCGCCCCGATAGGCGTTGACCGCCGCGACATCCCCCCGCTCGTAGTCGTAAGCGTCGCACTTGATTTTGCTCGTGTCAATCGCCAACTGGTTCCACGACTTGACGAGAATATCCCCGATCCCCGCCGCGATGAGATCGGCTTTCAGGAAAGAGACGGTCCTCGTCACGGTATTTTTGAGTTTTTTCCCGTAGTTCTCGTCAGAGAACAACACCGCGGCGATCCGCTCGGTCGTGACCCCCGCACCCTTTCTATCGACGAGGTAGGCGAGGAGTTCCTTGGCTTTGGCGCGCTCGAAATGCAGGGGTTTCCCGTTAAGAAACACCTCGAAGTCCCCGAAGGTCTGTACCCGAATATCTTTTTTCAGCGTGCTCGGCTCGCTCTTCCAGTCGGAGACCATTTCGTCGAGCACCTCGGCGATGTCTTTCGCCCGAATCGGCTTTAACAGATATCCTTTCGCTTTCATTCCGAAGGCGTTGATGGCGAACTGACTGTATGCGGTGCAGAAAAACAGTTTGAGTTTCGGGAAATAGGTTTTCAGCATTTTCGCGACTTCCAGTCCGCTGATCCCCGGCAGTTCAATATCGCAGAAGGCATAGTCGAGCGTCTCGCCCGCCTCGGTCAGTTGCTTCGCGTACCGCATGGCTTCCTCCGCGTTCTGACAGCCGACCGTGTGCGCGTCGGGGAACAGAGTCCCGATCTCCCGCATCAGTCCCGCGAGCGCGAGATTCTCGTCGTCCAGCGCCAATATGTTCATGCTTCCGTCTCCCCCGCAGTATTTGTGTTCAGTATCACCGTGACGACCGTCCCGACCCCTTTTTCGCTGTGGACGGTCAAGGTCGCACCCATCATGAGTTCCAAACGCTTCTTGATATTCGCGAGACCGATATGCGAGCGTTCCTCTTTCCCGTCGGTTTCCCGCTCGTCGAATCCGGCACCGTCGTCCGAGACCGTGATGACGATTTGCTCCCCCTCGCGCCGCGTGGCGAGCGTGATGGTCCCGCCCTCGGGCTTGGCGCAGATGCCGTGCTTGACCGCGTTCTCCACCAGGGGTTGGACCGTCAGAGGCGGCAGAAAGAAATTGTCCTCCCGTATGTCGTACACGACTTGCAGACGGTCTCCGAACCGCATCTTTTCGAGTTTCAGATAGGTCTCGATGTGTTTGAGTTCATTCGAGAAATGCACGCATTCCTTCGTGTCGATGAAATCCATGTTGCTCCGCAGATAGGCGGAGAAGTCGGTCAGCGCGTCCCGCGCCTGTGCGGGGTCGACCATACAGAGCTCGCCTATGGAGCTGAGCGAATTGTAGAGAAAATGCGGCTTGATTTGCGAGAGCATGATGGCGATACGGCTTTTTAGAAGTTCTTTCTCCTGTTCGGCGAGCCGTCTGCCGCGCTCCCCGTAATCGAGCAGCATCCGAATCCCCGAGATGACGGTATAGAGGACGAATGCCGCCAGAGTGAAGACCAGCCCCGCCGAGTTCCCTTTGATATAGAACGCCGCCAAATCGGCGATGGCACCCACGACGCAGACAAACGGCAGAAAACTGATGATGCGGTTCCCGTCGTCCCCGCGATTCTTCCACTTATAATTATAATAAATCGAGTTGACGAGGATGGCAATCGCGCCGATGACGACCATGATATGCGTGAGGAACAGGTTTTCCCGAATATCCATCACGCCCGTGATTTGCAGAATCAGTTGTAGGAGACTGACCCCCACAATGCCGATACAACAAGTGTTGAAGACGATTTTGCTCGACATACTGTGATACCGATGCCCGAGCGACTTCATCAGCGGGACAATCCCGAGCATGAGCATCGCGATGGAGAAATAGAAGACGAAGACGGGGCGTTCGGGAAAGAGGAACGGCGTGAAGCGCGTATCGGTCAAACGCCACAGTCCCACCATGACCGAGAACATCCCGAGCAGGGTGAGCGCCTTGCCCTGTTTCCGCCGCAAGAGGTTCCATAGCCCGATGACGACAAAGACCGCGCCGATGAAGACTGCGAGCATACTCAAAATCAGTTCGGGGAGGTCGTGCATGAGCCGTGCGGCATAGATGGCGAGGTCGCTCCCGAGCAGGAACTCGGTCTTTCTGCTGATAAAGTCCCGATAGACGGGCGTGATGCGGACGGTCACCTCTTTGCCCGCGTCGGCGGCGGACAGGGGGATCATCACCCAGTTGCTCCCAGTCGTTTTTGTGATGCTGTTCTCCGAGGCGGTCAGGCGATAGACCGTCTCTCCGCCGATGAGGACTTCGGTGTACTGATGGGTCGTATAGAACGCGAGATGCGCGTCGGGGTCGACCGTATCTCCGACGGGGAAGCGGTATTCGGTCACGACCCCCGCGGGCGCGGTCTCTGTCTCGATATCCGTGCGCGTGTAGTCCTCGACCGTCCGATAACCCCCGTTCGGTCTGGACGCGAAGATCTCGATGCTGTTTGCCGCGAACATGAAGATCAGGAACGCGATGAACGTACACCCGACCACCACGGCGGCAATCGTCGATACTTTCGCGAGTACAGATTTCTTTTCCATGTTTCCCTCTCCCGTTTTGCCCGAAGCACCGCCCGACGGTCGGTCGCGCCCGCTTGTTCGCCCGCAGTTTCCGCTTGATGCCGCGAGTTTTTGCTCGCCGCAGCGTGTTTTTGCTCGCTCCCGCGTGGTTCCCGCGTGGTGCCCGCGCGGTTCTCCCCCGCGCGTGCGGACGCTTTCTTTTCTTCATTTTACAACAATCCCTGCGGGTTTTCAACCCTCGCGCGCCTAAGGGAAAGAACGAAAACGGGGGAGAGACTGTTCCTCGCAGTCTCTCCCCGCGCTCTCAAAAAGTGCAGAAAGAATGAGTTAAGACAAGCACACTGCCCGAATAATCGGCTTTGCCTTCTCCCATGTCTCACAGAGAAAGGTCTTGCTCTCACAGACCGCTCTGTCAAAATCGTCACAGCAAATGGGGCGGCGAATCAGCCCGAGATAATTCTTCGTTTTTGCGGCAAAAATTACATGATCGTAACCTGCGAATGCCGTTTTGAACTTCTCGGCGAGGGTTTCACGCAGCTCGAGCAGGTGGCTCTTCCCCGCGCTTGTCAGTTGATCTTTCACTTGTTTCGGCGTGAGACTCTTGTATGACTCATACGGATGGAGATGACAACAGAGTCGGACGAAACTGTCCCGTGCGCCGAAATGGATTTCATAGTGGAAATCCAAACCGACATTGTCCCGCACTTCATCGAGGAACCGACAACTGATTTTCAGCATATGAAAGGGCTGCTCATACCGCAATTTTACATTCTCCCTGTCATGGAGCACCTCGAAAGTGTCGTCTCCTATTTGTACCGAAAACCGATTGTTTTGCATTTGTTGTTCCTCTTTTCTATATACTCCAATATACTGTGGATTTATCCGCGAGTCCATTCATAGCTCCCATACGGATATCCGGGAACCAGATACGCCGCCGCCTTTGCCGGATCACTGACATCCATTGCTGTACCCCCTGCTTTCCATCCAGTCGGGTTAGCAAAGGTTACGGATGTCAATTTGCTACAACCGCTAAATGCGTAACCTCCAATACTCTTCACGCCTTTTCCGATCTTCACGCTTGTGAGACCGAAACAATTAAAGAACGCGTGTGCACCGATTTCTGTTACGCTGTCGGGAATGGTCACGGAGGTCAATCCTTTGCAATAGTCAAACGCGAACATGCCGATGCTCGTCACGGTGCCGGGGATTTGTACTGATTTCAATGTACTGCAATATTGAAATGCGAAGTTGGGGATGCTTGACCCGCCATTCAGTACCACCGTCTCTAATTAATCTTTCGGAACACTGGAAATCGCAATCGTTGGCATTGTTGCCTGCTTGATTGCGGTACACCCATAAAAAGCACTCCCCCCTATGTTGGTCACGCTGTCGGGAATGGTAACAGATTTCAGACTGCTGCATCCAGAGAATGCTCTCTCACCAATACCGGTGACTCCGTTCACTAATGTTATTGATGTCATTGCCGAACAAAAAGAAAATGCGTCTTCTCCAATCGTCTTTACGCTACTTGGAACTGCAATTGATTTTAGTGATTCACAATGAAAAAACGCGTAGTTTCCAATACTTGTCACACTACTCGGAATGGAAACCGAGGTTAAGTAATAGCAGTATTGAAATACCGATCTTCCGATTGCCGTAACCGTTACTCCGTCGATTTTACTTGGTATTACAATGGAAGTTTGCTTTTTCCCCGCATCTGTCAGCCCGGACAATGTCTGACCCGTCATGATGAAGAAGGATGACTCTTCATTCGATGGTTTCTCGGTCGTATTGGAACTTCCGCTGTTCGATGGTTTGTCGGTCGTATCGGAACTTCCGCTATTTGATGGTTTGTCGGCCGTATTAGAGCTTCCGCTATTTGATGGTTTTTTCGTTGTACCGGATGTGTCCGAGGTGCTTGGTATTCTTGAATCACTCGTTGATTCGTCCTCGCATCCGGAAAAGGCCAGAAGTAACGCACAGAGCGCGCACAGTAATAGAATTGTCGTCAGTCTGAAAATGCTCTTTTTCATCATAATCCTCCAAAAGATTGAATTGTATACCAAATTATTGGTATATACAAATTATATAATAAAATTCTTTCTTGCCAAGTATTGTTTTTCTATTCATTTGCTATAATAGTCAAAAACTTGGTAAGGAGAGCGTGTATGAAGAATCGGATTCGGGACTTGCGGGAAGACCAAGACCTGCGGCAGAGCGACCTTGCCAAGGCGACGGGAATCGACCAGCGCACCATCTCCAACTATGAGACAGGAAAGACCAATCCCGACAGCGATGCGTTGATTCGGCTCGCGGACTTCTTCGGGGTCACGATTGATTATTTGGTCGGACGCACCTCGCTGAACCTCTCGGGCTCCGCCGAGCGAATCGCCCTGATTGACGAGACCATCGACCGTTTGGAGCAATTAAAAAAACTGTTGTCGTAGCCACTCCCCTTTGACCGAGCCGACAATAGAAAAAGAGCACCCTGCCCCTCCTCTTTGGGCGAAAGGTTGCTCTTTTTTGTTTTCTCTTTTGGGGATTTTCCCGCGAAAAAAAGGACGGCGAGATTGCTCGCCGCCCGATGGAAATAGATCACTCGATTTCGAGCCGTCTGCTTTCCGGCACGATTTCAAGTTTTTTCGGCAACCGAAGCGTCAAAACGCCGTTTTCGTACTTCGCCGAAATGTCATTTGCATCAATGCCGGTGAGATCAAAGGTGCGGGTGTAGGAACCGTAGGAACGCTCCACGCGCAAGACCTTATCCTTCTTGTCTTTGTCCTCCACCTTGGAATGTCTCTCGGCGGATACCGTCAGCGTATCGCCGTTGATATCCAGATGGATATCTTTCTTATCAAAGCCGGGGAGATCCGCTTCCAAGAGGTAATAATCCCCCTCATCGGTCACATCGGTCTTGAACTCGGCGAGGTCTTTCGACCCGAAGAAGGCGCCGATGGGATTCCCGAAGAAGTTTCTTTCAAACTCCTCCATCTCACGGAAAGGATTATACGCGGAAACAGGATGATTCTTACGAGAAATGACTTCAAACATAATAGATACCTCCAAAATTTAATCCAATATTGATTGTTGTCGCCCGCACATTATTTGTCGGCTCCGACTGAGGGGCGACCGCATCGGTCGGAGAAGTTTTCATAGCACATTGCTATCATCTCCTTCATTTTCTTTTCACCTGTATTCTAGTTTCGGAAATCACAAAGTGTGTGTGTTTTATATGAACAAATTGTAAATGTTAGCACTCTATCTTTGAGAGTGCTAATTCTTCCGAAAGGGTTTCCGTTCCCCTTTCGCGCCCCGCGATAGCCGCCTCTCGTAAGGAGCAGTTGCGGGGGCAGCATGGGGAATTTGCTCTGCCGACGGGACGGCGGGAGCAAGTGGCGCTATGCGCCGCAGTGAGTCTTGCTGACGCAAAGTGAGTTTTCGTCTGCGACGAAGTGAGAATCGCCCTACAAAAAAATGCGGCGGGAGCAAGCCCCCGCCCTACAACGTGGAAAATCTTTTGTGCAGTGAATGATCAATCGGAGTGCAACACTTCTCGCATTTGAGTCGTCGGGCGACCACATTACAATCCCTCCGTCACGCTCGCGCGCGCCACCTCCCTTTACACAAGGGACGCAAGTAAAGACCTCATCGTAGGGCGGGGGCTTGCTCCCGCCGCTTTTTAGTTGCAATGCGATACTGTGTGGCTTTTGAAAAACCGCGGGACAGGCGTTGCAGTGAAATTATGCCTCTCACTTTGGGAGAGGTGGCGCGCGAAGCGTGACGGAGAGGGTGAAAGAGCACAAATTGAAAACCTTATCGGTCGCTTTGGGGGCATTACACCCTCTCACCCGACTTCGTCGGGAGCTCTCCCAAAGGGCGAGCCCTTGATATGTCGCTGTGTCCGCGTCGCTTTTCCCCGTCCTACAATACGGAAGAATCCTCTGCGCGGCGAATCATCAAGCGACAAGCAATACTTGATACTGATGGAGGTTCACCCGCAAAAAAAGAAAGCAGGGCGGGTGCCCTGCTTTCGTGATTGGGTTTGCTTACGAGTAGAACTCGCCGAGTTTCTTGAGGTGCTCGTACTTCGCCTTTGCGGTTTCTGCCGCGCGTGCGAAGAGCGCCTGCGCTCTGTCGGGGAAGGTCTGCGCGAGACGCGCGTACCGTGCTTCACCCTTGATGAACGCCTCGTAGTCCGCGGTCGGCTCCTTGGAGTCGAGCGAGAACGCGGGTTTGCCCTCTGCTTTCAGCGCGGGGTTGAAGCGGAAGAGGTGCCAGTAACCTGCCTCGACGGCTTTCTTCATCTCGAACTGGCTGTTCTGCATCCCGCCGCCCTTGATGCCGTGCATTTCGCAAGGAGCGTAGCCGATGATGAGAGACGGTCCGGGATATGCCTCCGCCTCGGTCATGGCTTTGAGCAACTGATTCATATCCGCGCCCATAGCGACCTGTGCCACATAGACATAGCCGTAGGACATCGCGATTTCCGCGAGGTTCTTCTTGCCGATGGCTTTACCGGCGGCGGCGAACTGTGCCACCTGACCGATGTTGGATGCCTTGGATGCCTGCCCGCCGGTGTTCGAGTACACCTCGGTGTCGAAGACCATCACATTGACATCTTCGCCGGATGCGAGGACATGGTCGAGACCGCCGAAGCCGATATCGTATGCCCAGCCGTCGCCGCCGAAGATCCAGACGGACTTCTTGGAGAGATAATCCTTCTCGGCGAGAATCTTGCCCTTAAGACCGCAGTCGCAGTCGCAAGCTTCGAGCGCCTTCACGAGTGCGTCGGTCGCTTCGCCGTTCTTCTTGCCGTCATCGAAGGTATCGATGTACGCCTGTGCGGCGGCTTTGACCTCGGGTTTCGCATCCTCTTTCGCGAGGATCTCTTCGACATACCCTTTCAGTTTCTCACGGATGGTCTTCTGACCGATCGCCATACCGAAGCCGTGCTCCGCGTTGTCCTCGAACAGGGAGTTCGCCCACGCGGGTCCGCGTCCGGTTTCCTTGTTCACGGTGTACGGGGTCGCGGGAGCCGAGCCGCCCCAAATGGAGGAGCATCCGGTCGCGTTGGAAATATACATTCTCTCGCCGAAGAGCTGGGTCACGAGACGCGCATAGGAGGTCTCGGCGCAACCCGCGCAAGAGCCGGAGAATTCGAGCAACGGCTGTTTGAACTGGCTGGCTTTGACCGAGGTGCCGACGAGGTCTTTCTTCTCGGAGACAGCGGAGACCGCGTAGTCGAACACGGGCTGCTGAGCCGCCTCACCTGCGGACGCGACCATGCGGAGCGCGTACTTGGAGGTATCGGGCTTCTCGCCTGCGGCGGCCGCCTTCTTATCCACCTGCTGGTTGACGGGGCAGACCTTCACACAGTTGGTGCATCCCATACAGTCCATAGGCGAGATCGCCATGGTGAACTTGTAGGTGGGTTTCGGCTTGGTGTCAACAATCTTCGCGGAAGCGGGTGCTTTCGCGGCTTCCTCTGCGGTCATCGCCACCGGACGAATCGCGGCGTGCGGGCAGACGAACGCACAGGTGTTACACTGGATACAAGCGCTCTCGTTCCATGTCGGGCAGAAGACCGCGACACCGCGCTTCTCGTAAGCGGCGGAGCCCTGCGGCAGAGTGCCGTCCGCGAGGTCCTTGAACGCGGAGACGGGCAGAGAGTCACCGTCCATCTTTCCGACGGGCTTCACAATCTCGTTGACGAACTTCACAAGGTCTGCGCGAGGACCGACCGCGGGTGCCTCTGCGGCATCTTCCCCTGCGTTCGCCCACTCGGCGGGCACTTTGACCTCGGTGAGTGCGCCCGCACCCATCTCGATCGCCTTGTGGTTCTGCGCGACGACATCCTCACCGAACTTGGAGTAGGACTTGGTCGCCATGTACTTCATGTAGCCGATGGCTTCCTCGATCGGGAGCACCTTCGCCAGCGCGAAGAACGCGGACTGGAGAATGGTGTTCTTCACCTTCATGTTCCCGACTTCGTTCTTGGCGATGTCGGTCGCATCGATGATATAGAACTTGATATTGTTCTTGGCAATATAGCTCTTGACGGATGCCGGCAGATGCGCGTCGAGGTCGCTCTCTTTCCACTGGCAGTCGAGCAGGAAGGTCCCGCCCGGTTTCACATCCTGCACGATCTTGTATCCTTTGAGGATATAAGACGCATTGTGGCAGGCGACGAAGTCTGCCTTGTTGATATAGTAGTGAGACTTGATGGGCGTATCACCGAACTGGAGGTGAGAGATGGTCACGCCGCCCGTCTTCTTGGAGTCATACTGGAAGTATGCCTGAATGTATTTGTCGGTATGGTCGCCGATGATCTTGATGGAGTTCTTGTTCGCACCGACGGTACCGTCGCCGCCGAGACCCCAGAACTTGCAGGAGATGGAGCCGGCAGGAGCCGTGTCGGGGCACGCCTTCTCGGTGAGCGAGTGACCGGTCAGGTCATCGTTGATACCGATGGTGAACCCGTTCTTGGGTTCTTTCTCCGCGAGGTTGTCGTAAACGGCAAAGACCGACGCGGGGGTGGTGTCCTTGGAACCGAGACCGTAACGGCCGCCCACCACGGTGATGTCCTTCACGCCGCACTGTGCGAGAGCGGCAACCACATCGAGATAGAGCGGTTCGCCGAGCGAGCCGGGCTCTTTGGTACGGTCGAGGACCGCGATCTTCTTGACGGTCTTCGGCAGAGCGTCGACCATCTTCTGCGCGCAGAACGGACGGTACAGACGGACTTTCAGAATACCGACCTTCTCGCCGTGTGCGTTCATGTAGTCAATGACTTCTTCCGCCACATCGCAGACAGAACCCATCGCAATAATCACGCGGTCGGCATCGGGTGCGCCGTAGTAGTTGAAGAGACCGTAGTTGGTGCCGAGTTTCTCGTTGACCTTCCCCATGTATTTCTCAACGATGGCGGGGATGGCGTCGTAGTAGGGGTTGCACGCCTCTCTGTGCTGGAAGAAGATATCCCCGTTTTCGGCAGAGCCGCGGAGGACGGGGTGCTCGGGGTTGATTGCCCGTGCGCGGAACGCGTTGACCGCGTCCATATCCACCATCTCGGCGAGGTCTTTGTAATCCCAGACGGCGATCTTCTGAATCTCGTGAGAGGTACGGAAGCCGTCAAAGAAGTTCAGGAACGGGACTCTGCCCTCGATGGTCGCGAGGTGTGCGACCGCGCCGAGGTCCATGATCTCCTGCTGGTTGGTCTCCGCGAGCATCGCGAAACCGGTCTGCCGGCAGGCATACACATCGGAGTGATCCCCGAAAATATTGAGGGCGTGCGAAGCTACGCAACGCGCCGACACATGGATGACGCAGGGGAGCAATTCACCGGCAATCTTGTACATATTCGGGATCATCAGGAGCAGACCCTGCGATGCCGTATAAGTCGTGGTCAGAGCACCGGATGCGAGCGAGCCGTGCACAGCACCCGCTGCGCCGCCCTCGGACTGCATCTCGATGACCTTCACGCGCTCACCGAAGATATTTCTCGCCGGCTGACCGAGAATGTTCTTGTCGGTCGCGGACCAGGTGTCGGTCACCTCAGCCATCGGACTGGAAGGGGTGATCGGGTAGATGGCGGCTACTTCCGTGAATGCGTAAGACACATGCGCGGCAGCCGTGTTACCGTCCATAGAAAGCTTTTTTCTTTCTATCATTGGATATTCCTCCGTTATGTAAATTTTTATTCGCCTGTTTGAGTGGTCCTCGGGGAAAATGACCCCGTAAACCTTATAGATTGTAGCACACTCTTTTATATTTGTAAAGTACGCGCACGCGATTTTTTCAAGAGAAATACAGGATTTTTCTTAATTATCGGAAAGAGAGCCGGCTTTTTCCGCGCTTTCCCGACTTTTCCCGAAAGTCGGCGCGGGACTCCCTCTTTTATCCCCTCTGCCTTTCATTTGCTTTTCGCGCGCCACGCACCCCGCCGAGACCTGCCCGTGCGGCATCTCTTTCTCTCTTTTCGCGCTTTTCGCGCCGATTTCTTGACAACCCCGCCCGCCCGTGCTATGATTTTACAAAATCGGAACAGATTTCATTTGACCGGGAGGGTCAATTATGCTCGATAACAGAAAAGTCGTATTCTCCGGGGTACAGCCGTCCGGGAACCTCACCATCGGCAACTACCTCGGCGCCATCAAAAACTTCACGGCATTCCCCGAGGAGATGCTCCGCTTCTACTGCGTCGTCGATCTCCACGCCATCACCGTGCGCCAGGTCCCGGCGGAACTCCGCCGCCGCACCTACGAGACGCTCGCTCTCTATATCGCCTGCGGGCTCGACCCCGAGAAGAACTGTCTCTTCGTCCAGTCGCAGGTGTCGGGACACGCCGAACTCGGGTGGATCCTCGACTGCTACACCATGTTCGGGGAACTCTCGCGCATGACCCAGTTCAAGGACAAGAGCCAGAAACACGCCGACAACATCAACGCGGGGCTGTTCACCTACCCCTCGCTCATGGCAGCAGATATTCTGCTCTATCAGACCGATATCGTGCCGGTCGGCATCGACCAGAAACAGCACCTCGAACTCGCACGCAACATCGCCGAGCGGTTTAACGGGGTCTACGGCGACACCTTCGTGGTGCCCGAGCCGTATATCCCTGAGACGGGCATGAAGATCGCGTCCCTCCAGGACCCCGCCGCGAAAATGTCGAAATCCGACCCGAACGAGAACGCGGTCGTCCGCATCCTCGACGACCCCGACACCATTCTCCGCAAGTTCAAACGCGCGGTGACCGACTCGGGGAGCGAGGTGCGCTATGACCCCACGGAGAAACCCGGGGTCTCCAACCTCATGACCATCTATTCCTGCTTCACGGGCAAGACCTTTGAAGAAATCGAGCGGGAGTTCGACGGTCGCGGCTACGGTGACTTCAAGACCGCGGTCGGAGAGGCGTGTGCCGACGCTCTGCGTCCGGTGCAGGACGAGTTCAAGCGGCTGACGGCGGACAAGGCGTACCTCGAGGAGGTCATGAAGAACGGTGCCGCCGCCGCGACCCACTATGCGCGCAAGACCCTCTCCAAGGTCCGCCGCAAAATCGGGTTCGTGAACTGATTTTATCAATCGAAAGAACCGAAAAACAAACGATACGGAGGAGCGCCGCGGCGCTCCTCCGTTTTTCACGATTCATTCTCTTGCACAATCCCCAGCGTCTCGCGCAAGACGGCGAGCAGGGTCTGTGCGTCTTCGGCGCGGAAGATGCGACTGCGGGCGGCGGCGGCTCCGTGAAGCCCGCGGAGGTATTCCCCGAGGTGCTTCCGCGCTTCGAGTACCGCCGTGTGCTCTCCCTTTTCCGAGACGGCGAGCGCGAGCTGCCGCGCGGCGGTCTGATAGCGCTCTTCCGGCGTGGGTGCGGGACAGGGTTCTCCCGCGCGCATGGCGCGGAGTTCGCGGAACAAAAACGGGTTCCCCACCGCGGCGCGTCCCACCATGATTCCGTCGCACCCACTGTCAAGGAGGAGCCGTTTTCCCGCCTCCGCGCTGTCCACATCCCCGTTTCCGACCACGGGGATGGAGACCGCCTCTTTCACTTCTCGGATGACCCCATAATCCGCCCGTCCCGCGTAGAACTGGGTGCGGGTGCGCCCGTGGACAAAGATGCAGGCGGCACCGCCCGCTTCGGCGGCGCGTGCGACCTCTGCGGCGTTCATATGTGCCTCGTCCCATCCCGCCCGTATCTTCACGGTCACGGGAATCCCGACGGCATCCGAGACCGCACGGACCAGCCGCTCGGCGAGGGCTGGGTCCCGCATGACGGCGGAGCCGTCTCCCTGCGAGACGATCTTGTGCACCGGGCACCCGAAGTTGAGGTCGATCGCCGCGGGGGCGACCCCGTCCCCGACCCCGTCCGCAATCCTGCGTGCCGCCTCTGCGAGTACCTCGGGCTCATGCCCGAAGAGTTGCACCGCGCACGGCATCTCCGCGGGGGTCACTCTGGCGAGGGGGATGGTCTTGCGGTCTCCGTAACAGACGGCTTTCGCCGACACCATCTCGGAGACAAGGTATTCCGCCCCGAACGAGCGACAGACCGAGCGCATGGCGTAGTCGGTATATCCCGCCATGGGACCGAGACACAAGCCGTATGTCAGCTCGATATTCCCTATCTTCATAGCGTCCCCCTTTCTCATTCTTCCGAGTTATTTTACCAAACCGACAGGCAAAAATCAAGTGGAACCCGCGTCTTGACAAACCGCGCGCGGGAGTGTATATTCATTGTAAGTATTGACAGGAGTATCGCATGGACGAACTGCAAAAAGCAATCAATCAAGTCAAAGAGACCGACCGCGCGCTCGCGCTCGCATTTGAAGCGCGCATGAACGCCGGTCGTCATGTCGCCGCGTGTCAGCGGGCAGAGGGGCTCCCTCCCTCGGTCGCGATCGACCCGGACGAGACTTTGCGCGAGGTGTCTCCCCTGCTCGGAGACGACTTAACCCGCTCATATTACGCGCTGTTTTTACAGAATGTCGTCGGGCTGTCCGAGTGCCTCAACCATCGGGTAGCGGACGGTCAGCGAGTAGCATACGCGGGGGTGGTCGGCGCGTTCGCGCACCTCACGGCGAAAAAGATTTTCCCCGACGCGACCCTCGTCGCCTATCCCGGGTTCCGCGAGGCGTATGAGGCGGTCGAAAAAGGGGAATGTGATTCGGCGGTCCTCCCGCTCGAAAACAGTTTTGCCGGCGATGTCGCGCAGGTCATGGACCTCGCCTACTTCGGGCATCTGTATGTCAACGCGGTGTATGACGCCCCCATCCATCAATGTCTCGTCGGCTGTGAGGGTGCGACCCTCGACACGGTGAAGAAGGTCATCAGCCATCCGCAGGCGCTCTCGCAATGCGCGCCCTATCTCGCCTCCCGCGGCTACGAGATCGAAGAGGAATCCAATACGGCGGTCGCGGCGCGCAGAGTCTCCGAGACGGGCGACCCCACCCTCGCCGCCATCTGCTCCCCCGAGGCGGCGGAGCTCTACCGCCTCCACATTCTCGCCGCGAATATCAACGAGAACGCGAATAACACCACCCGTTTCGCGGTCATGACCCGCAATCCGCACCGCGCCTGCCGCGAGGACGGCTGTTTCATCCTGACTTTCACAGTCAGAAACGAGGCGGGTGCCCTCGCCCGCGCGATTGCCTCCATCGGCGAGCACGGCTTCAATATGCGCTCCCTGCGCTCCCGCCCGACCAAGAAACTTATATGGAGCAACTTCTTCTTCGTCGAGGCGGAGGGGAACCTCAATTCCCCCGCGGGACAGGCGATGCTCGACGACCTCGGCACCCTGTGCAGCGGTCTGAAAGTCCTCGGCTCCTACGAGCGCGTGACCGAACTCGACTGACGACCGAATAAAACCCAATAAAGAACGCCCTCCGTTTCGCGTGTTATCCTTAACGGAGAACACGCAATGAATTGCAACCTTACGGTTGCATGAATTGAAAGAAATGCTTTCATGAATTGCCTTCGGCATGAATTGTGCCTTCGGCACATGGGTTGCAATTCAATTCATGGAGGAAGCGGTACGCAGACGAGAAATCATGGCGCACGCCAATTCATGATGCGTAAGCATCAATTCATTACAAAACGAACAGAGCAAGAATAGAAGGTATTTATCCTTTTACTCTTGCTCTTTCTGCTTATATAAGGGGGGTACTTACCCAATTTGCATTTGACCTTTCAAATGCGGCACTCGCACATAGTTGGTTTTTCAATTTTTCCGTAAAGAGTATTACTCATTCGCGGAGGGCGATTTTTCTATGCAAACAAAAACAATCAAAAAATCAGAAGAACAGATAGAGGTCGGAGTTCTGCCCGTGCGGGACCCATGTCTTCGCGTGTCCCGTCTTCCACTTTGCTTCGGGGGCGAAGGAGTCGAGCCACGAGACGAGGTAATCGGCGAGGGCGAGTTCGTTTAAGTCGGCGAACATGGATTCGAGATAGGTGTCGTTCGCAATCGACGCATAATTCAGCGGATAGCGCATCACGACCCACAGACCGTCGTCGGTCGAGACCTCGGTGTAATCCCCGGGATTTTCGAGCGAGAACGCCGCCTCGTAAATCTTCTTCCCGTCGGTCGACGGATAGGTCTCCGTGAAAGCGTCACGGAAACTGTCGAGGTAAATTGAGTCGGTCGAGAAATAGTACCCGTCCGAATAGGCACTGTATGCGGGGTTTTGATTGTATTCGGGGTCGGTTAGAAGCGAGCTGAACAGCGTGAGACGATCATTCGCGCCCGCCGCGCTCGCGAGTTGCCCCCGCAGGTGGGTGATGGTCTCGGCGGGCGTGGACGCGGGGAGATAGAGCCACTGCACTCTCGTGTAGTGGGTCGTATAATACGAGGAAATCTGCTCATCCGAGAGGGTGATATGTCCCGGGAGATTGACCGCCTTGTATTCATAGAGATACGCCTTTTTCACATCCGAGAAAGAGAAGCCGTAGGGTTTCGCCGCTTCGTCGAACTTCTTTTCATCCCCGTCGAACCGATAGGTAAGTAAGTCGTTCAAACCGTCCGCGATGGTCTGCCGCTGGGGGTCGGTCAGAGTCAGCCCCGAGGTGTCGAACAGATAGGCGGCAGTCACGATGCGGAGCACCCGCGTTTGGGTCTGCGCCTCGCAGTCCTCGCCGTAGGTCATCCCGGTCGTCTCGTCCATGACCGAGTTCCAGAATCCCTCGGTATCATACGCGCCTGCGGGCGCGTTCACCTGCAAATACTCGTAGCGGTAGCGCGCTTGCCAATAAGCGTAGAGGTCGCGGTCAACTCGGATGCCGCGGAACGACAGAACCCGCTGTGCACTCGACACACCGAGGACGATGGTGAGTGCGATCGCCGCCACCACCAATACGGCAACGAGGAGCCATAAAACCGGGCGACTCTTTGCTGTTTTCTTTGCCTGTTTTTCTTTTTTCACATTCGGTTTATTCGGCATTTGGAACCTCCTTATGCAGGGTTTCGTAGGTCTCGGAATAGAGCCGCACCATCTCGGCGGCGGTGCGTGCGGGATTCTTCAAATCCTTCATGCCCAGCGTGAGATAGGGACTGCGCGTGGAAGGCGGACGGAACCCGTCGAAGGCATGATAGAGTTCCGCCCAGACATCGGGGTCGGGCTTTTCCGCGAGAATCAGCAGGTTCTTCTCGTTGCGGGTCAGGGTGAGAATCCGACACTTCACCGCGAGCGCGTGGCAGAGCGCCACATAGGTCAGATTCAGAGCGGGCTTCGGCGGGTCGCCGAAGCGGTCGCAGAGTTCGTCGATGAGGTCTTCCCTGTCCTCTTCGGTCTCAATGAGAGAAATCTTCTTATAGAGTTCCATGCGGTGCGCCGAGGACGGAATATACGAATCCGGCAGATATGCGTCGACTTTGAGGTCAATCTTGGATTCAAACGCAGGGGTCTTGGGTTTGCCCTGTTCGGTGAGCACCGCCTCTTCGAGCAGTTTCACATAGAGGTCATACCCGACCGACAGAATATGTCCGTGCTGATCCGCGCCGAGCAGATTCCCCGCGCCGCGAATCTCCATGTCACGAAGGGCGATGCGGAACCCCGCACCAAATTCGGTATATTCCCGCAGGGCGGCGAGCCGCTGGCGCGATTCTTCCGTGAGGACTTTCCCTGCGCGGTAGGTGAGATAGGCATACGCCTGACGGGAGGACCTGCCGATGCGTCCGCGAATCTGATGGAGTTGTGCGAGTCCGAGACGGTCGGCATCCTCGATGATGAGGGTGTTCGCGTTCGGGAGGTCGACCCCTGTCTCAATGATAGTGGTGCAGATGAGAATGTCGATCTCCCCGCGCACGAGCGCCTGCCAAATGTCCTCCACCACCCCACGCTCCATCTGCCCGTGGGCATACGCCACGCGCGCCCCGGGGAACGCCTTTTGCACCCGCCCCGCGACGAGGTCGATGGTCTCGACGCGGTTATAGAGATAGAGCACCTGTCCCGCGCGGGCGAGTTCTTTCCGAATCGCCGAGAAAATCGGCTCCTCCGCGTATTCGAGGACATAGGTCTCCACGGGGCGGCGGTCTCCCGGCGCGAGGTCGAGCACCGACAGGTCCCGAATCCCGCCGACCGCCATATTCAGCGTGCGGGGGATGGGGGTCGCCGTCAGGGTCAGGACATCGATATCCTTGGCGAAACTCTTGATTTTCTCTTTTTGTGCCACGCCGAACCGCTGTTCCTCGTCCACGATGAGCAGCCCTAGCCGCTTGAATGTAATCGACCCCGCGAGCAAACTGTGCGTGCCGATGATGAGATCGGTCTCTCCGCGCGCCACACGGCGGCGTACCGCAGCCTGTTCCCTTGGGGTACGCATACGGGAGAGCATATCCACTTTGACGGCGAACCCACGCATCCGACTGACCGCGGTCTCATAGTGTTGCAAGGCGAGAATGGTGGTCGGGACGAGAATCGCCACCTGTTTCCCGTTCGCGATGGCACGAAATGCGGCACGGAGCGCGACCTCGGTCTTTCCGTATCCCACATCTCCGCAGAGGAGACGGTCCATCGGCGTGGGTTTCTCCATATCGCGGAAAATGTCCTCGAGCGCCTGCGCCTGACATTCGGTGAGTTCATAGGGGAAATTCCCCGCGAACTCGGTTTCCATCTCCTCTTCGCGTGGGAACGCAATCCCGGGTTCCCGCATACGGGCGGCGTACAGCGCGATGAGTTCCTGCGCCATCTCTTTCGCCGCCGCTTTCGCGCGGGACTTGGTCTTCGTCCAGGCGGTGCCGCCCATCTTGGAGAGCGGGACCTTTCCGTCCTCACCGCCGACATATTTGGTGACCGCGTCGAGTGCGTCCGCGGGAATGAACAGACGGTCTGTCCCCGCATACTGAATGGTGATATAGTCACGGCACACACCGTCCTGTCGGAGGGTCTCAATGCCCGTGAACCGCCCGATCCCGTACTTCTCATGGACGACGAGATCGCCGGGTTTGAGTTCCAAATAAGAGAGAATGGTCCTGCCAGGGGTGAACCGCCGTTTTCTCCCCTGCGAGAGGCGGCGGGGGGACGCGGCGGCGTTGCCATGTAGGGTCGAGAGCACCGCGAGGCGGGGCGTGAGCAATTCATACCCCGAGGAGAGATCCCATCCCGAGAGCAGATAGACCACACCGGGGACGGCGTTCTCGGGCGTCAGCCCCTCGGGGGCGATGACCGCCTGATAGCCCGCATCGGTCAGGTACGCGCGGAGACGCGCCGCCTCGGCGGAGGTCTCGCAGACCAAAAGGACGGTATAGGAAAGTTTGAGATAGGACGACAGGTCGTCGAGGAGTGCTTTGGGGGAATCGGCATAGGTCGGAAGTCTGCGGCAGCGGAAGCCGAAGAGCCCCCCCTCTTTTTGGAAGGAGCCGCCGCCGAACGCGTTGAGATGCACCGGCACCGCGCGAGAGAGAATCTCGGTGAATGTCTTTTCGTCCGAGAGAGACCCCGCGTATTTTTCTTCGAGGACGCCCTCGACAATCAGGCGTTCGATCTGTTCGCGTTCGCTCTCCCACTCTGCCTTGTATGACGCCGTGACCTCGTTGGTTCCCATGAAAAATACGGGGGTTTTTGCGGGGAAATAGTCAAACAGGGTGTTTTTCTCTGGATAGATGAGGGGCAGAAAGCGGTCGCGCGAGAGAAATTCCTCGTCCCCCGAAAGGGCGATCTCCTCCCGTTTCAGCAGTTCGAGCGCATCCCCCTCGGCACGCCCGCGCATTCGCGCAATCGAAGCGCGTACCCGCGAGACGGCTCCCTCGTCCAAAAGGACTTCCCGCGCGGGCAACAAGGTATAAGACGAGACCGTCTCGGTGACGCGCTGGGTGAGCGGGTCGAAATAGCCCATGCGGTCGATCTCGTCCCCGAAATATTCCATGCGGAGGGGGAAATCCCCCGCCTGCTGCCAAAAGTCGACAATCCCGCCCCGACGGGCATACTGCCCGGGTGCCTCCACGAGGTCACAGCGAGTGTACCCAAACGCGGCGAGACGCGCAAGGAGTGTTTCCTGCGGGTATTCCCGCCCGACCTCGAGCGAGAGCGAGTACGCCGCGAGGGTCTCTTTGGGCATCAGGTATCCGAGCGCGGCGGCAGAGGTCGCCACCACCGCTTCGGCATCTCCCGAAAGACACGCACGCAAGACAAAAAGCCGCTCGCGCTCCATGTCGTGAGAGGCAGGATAAAAACGATATACCGGCGGTCGCCGTCGGAAAAGGTGGGCGCGCACCCCGGCAGAGGTGAGGCAGGCGGTCAATTGTGCAGCCCGCGTCTCGTCCGGGACGAGAAAGAGGACGGGGGTGCCGCACTCACGATAAAGCGCGGTCGCCGCCTCACAGCAGAACGCGTCCTCCGCCCCGCCGGTCAGCCCGTTCACGAGGATGGGAAGCGGGCGCGCCGCCTCTCTCTGTGCGCGGATTCCTTCGAGGGTCTCCGCAAAGAGAGGGTCGGAAAACAAAAACCTTGTCAGTTTCATGGTCTTATTTGGAATAGCGGGACATCGCGTCCTCGGGTTTCCCCGCGAGCATCAGTTCGACCGCGTCCGCGACGCGGGGCGCCATGGTCTCTTCGAGCAGGTGTAGTTCGTCCTGCGGGAATCTCCCGAGCACCCACGCGGCGAGGTCATATTCCGGCGAGGGTTTCTGCCCCACGCCGACGCGAATCCTCATGTACGCCTGCGAGCCCAATCGGTCCTCTATGTTGCGGAGCCCGTTATGTCCTCCGTTCGAGCCTTTCAGGCGGATGCGGGCGTGCCCCACGCCGAAGTTGATATCGTCACAGATGACGAGAATCCGCTCGGGGGGAATCTGATAGAACCCCGCCGCCTCGGCAACCGCCACACCCGACAGGTTCATGAAAGTCTGCGGTTTCATGAGTAGAACCCGTTTCCCGCCGCATTCCGCCTCGGAGACCAGCGCGTGGAATTTCGACGAGAGAATCTTCACACCACAGCGTTTCGCCACCTCGTCGATGCAGATGAACCCCGCGTTATGGCGGGTGCCCTCATAGTCCTTCCCCGGGTTCCCGAGCCCCACGACGAGATGGGTCACGGGTCCCTTGGCGACAGGGGTCGAAGAGCCGATTTTTTGAAACAGAGAAAAAATATCCGTCATGATTCGAGGTCTTTTAGCCATGCGTCCCGCTCGGCATCACTCGGCATCCGCCAGTCCCCGCGCGGGGAGAGACAGACGCTCCCGACCTTGGGTCCGTCGGGGAGACAGGAACGCTTGAATTGTTGGGTGAAGAAGCGTTTGATAAACAGGACAAGGGTGCGCCGAATCTCGTCATCCGTATATTTCCCCGCAAACGCGAGGGTCGCCATGCGGAGAATCTTTCTCGGAGGGAATCCGAAGCGCACGAAATAGTAGAGGAAGAAGTCGTGGAGTTCGTAGGGTCCGAGAATGTGCTCGGTCTTCTGCGCGATATTCCCGTCTTTTTCGGGCGGGAGGAGTTCGGGCGAGACGGGCGTGTCGAGAATGTCTCGGAGGCACTTCGCCGCAGCGGTATTCCCCGCTTTCCCGAGCCGTTCCGCTTCAAACGCCACGAGATAGCGCACGAGGGTTTTCGGCACGCCGCCGTTGACCCCATACATGGACATATGGTCGCCGTTGTAGGTCGCCCAGCCGAGCGCAAGTTCCGAGAGGTCGCCCGTCCCGACGACCAGTCCGCCGCAACCGTTCGCGACATCCATCAGCACCTGTGTGCGCTCGCGCGCCTGCGCGTTTTCGTAGACGACATCGTAGGTCTTTCCGTCGTGCCCGATATCGGCAAAATGGCGGTCGACCGATTTTTTGATATCAATGACCCTGAGTTCTGCCCCGAGCGCCTCCGAGAGAGTCTTGGCATTGGACTTCGTGCGTTTGGTGGTGCCGAAACAGGGCATGGTAATGGCGACAATCGACGAGCGGTCGAGCCCCGCGAGGTCGGCGGCGCGGGCACAGACGAGCAGGGCGAGGGTAGAGTCGAGTCCCCCCGATACCCCGAGCACCATGGTCTTGCATCCGGTGTGGCGGAGCCGCCCCGCGAGGGCGCGGGACTGAATATTCAGAATGAGTTCGGTGCGCGCGTTCCGCTCGGTCGTGTCGGTCGGGACAAATGGCGTTTGACTCTCGGCGCGGGAGAGCGGCGTCTCCGAGAGCGCAAGAGAAAACGGCACCACGCGGTAGGACGCGTCGGGCGATGAGCGGAAAGTATTGGTGCGGACCCGCATGGCTTCCACCCGTCCGAGGTCCACCTCGGTCTTGGTAATGAGGGTGTCCGAGAACGGCAGACTCTCGGCGAGGATTCTCCCCGCCTCGGCGACCACACAGTTCCCCGCGAAGACGAGGTCGCTCCCGCTCTCTCCCTCTCCCGCGTCGGCGTACAGATACGCGCACATGGCTCTCGCCGACTGAATGGAGATCATCTCGCGGCGGTAGTCGGTTTTCCCGACCACCTCGTCCGAGGCGGAGAGATTGACGACCAGGGTCGCACCCGCGGCGGTATGCGCGTTCGAGGGCGGGTTCGCCACCCAGAGGTCCTCGCAGATTTCCGCCGCGATGACGCAGGCGGGCATCTCCCGACAGACAAAGAGTTGCTTGGTGCCGAGCACCGTCTCTTCCCCCGCATAGGTGAGTGAGACCGGCTCCGCGGGTGCCTCGGCGAAGTGCCGTCCCTCGTAGAACTCGGCATAGGTGCAGACATTGCTCTTGGGGACAAGACCCAAGAGGTGCCCGCGCGAGACCACGGCGGCGCAGTTATAGAGATTCCCGCAGCACTTGACGGGGACACCGACAAAACCGATGAGGTCGAGTTCCGCCGTCTCACGCAGATAGCGTGCGAGCGCCTCTTCGCAGGCGTTCAACAAGACATCCTGATAGAAGAGGTCGGAGCAGGTATACGCGGAGAGCGAGAGTTCGGGGAACGCGAGGACACGTACCCCCTCTTCCGCCGCGCGCCGCGCGGCGGCAATATGCGCGTCGGCATTCGCCTGCGGGTTTGCCACATGGGTTCTCGGGACGGCTGTCCCGATGCGTAAAAAGCCGTCTTTCATGCTTGTTCCTCTTCCTCCTCGGGAGGTAAAATCAATTCTTTTGCGTAAGGCAGGGTGCGTACCGCGTCGCAGAAATCATGCCATTCTTGCAGCTTGTGATTCTTGCGCGCCGCGTACATATGAATCAGCACCTCGTAGTTGAGGGTGACCGTCCGCATTTGTAAGTACGACGAGGGGAGCAGTTGAATCATGTTGTGCCAATGCGAGAGGTCCTTGGTCTCGACATACGCCTGCCGCTCCCCCTCCAAATACGCGATGAGTGTGTCGAGCGCGGCGAGCGCGTCGGGGGTCAGGCGGTCACAGGCGAAGTCCTCGCGGGAGAACGCCTTGGCATGAATCTTGTGCATGGTCGAGCAGGAGTTCGCCACGGTGCCGACTTTATAGGTGTCAAACTCTTTCCACCAGTAGAGCGGCGCGGTAATGTCCATGGAGACCATCACCTGACGGAGATACTTGCGGTGATCCGAGCCGGCGCGGGCGAGCCGCACGGCGAGCGACAGATCGTTTTCTCCCAGATGGTAATTGCCGTCCTCGTCGTAATAACTGTCCATTCTCCCCCAACTGTTCATCGGGTTCCGTGCGCCTCGGATGGCGTTCTCAAAGTTCATGACGTAGATTCTTTCTACTTTCAGCATGGGACATTCCTTTCGGCGATATGCGCCTGTATATTCCCGTTTTCGGCGGGTGGGTCAAAAAAGCGGTGAAACGCGCGAAAAACGCGCGGGTAAATCAGTTTTCGTGGGTGATTTTTAAGTACGCGCGGCGCAGAGGATAGAAGAGGAGCGACGCCGCGATGATTTTCAGTGCGTCAAACGGCAGGTACGGCACGACCGCGATCGAGAGAGCGGCGACAAAACTGTTCGCCGTCGAGAGGGTCAGCCAAATGGTTCCGAACAGATAGCAGACGGCGAGCCCGAGGACCGAGAGAACCGGAAAGAGTTTCGGGAATTTCTTCGACAGACCGACAATGGCGACGCAGGGCAGATAGCCAATGAGATACCCGCCGGTCGGTCCCAGCAGTTTCCCAATCCCGCCCGAGAATCCGGAGAATACGGGGAGCCCGCAGGCGCCGAGTACGAGATAGACGAGCACCGCGAGGAACCCGTAGACGGGTCCGAGCAGCCCCCCCGCGAGATAGATGACAAGGAGCGAAAAGGTCACGGGAATGGTGGCGATGGGGAAAGAAATCGGGCAGATGACCGCGAGCAGGGCGGCAAAGAGCGCCGTCACGGCGAGTCTGCGCAGGCGCATTGAAGAACGGGTAGTGGACGGATTCATGGGAGGTTCCTTTCGTTTTCTATGTATGATTTTGTTTTCATTCGGTCTTGTTTTTCCAAATTCTTCGGGGATTTCGGGTCAGTGGTTGTTCCCGTGGAAAGTGACATGGGCGATCTCTCCCGAAGAAAGAGAAACTCTCTCCCCCGCGCGATCGAGGAGCAGTTCCCCCTTGTCCCCGATCCCGAGGACGCGGGCAGGGTAGGTCTCTTCCCCACGCGCGATTTCGACGGTCGCGCCGACAAGACACGAGCGGGCGCGGTATGCGTCGAGGTAATCTCCGTTTGGGAAATCGGCGAGGCGGGTGAGCAGGCGTTCGGTCATATGACAGATGAGGTCGTCCCGCGAGAGCGGACACCCTGCCTCGTTTTCAAGAGAAGTGGCGACTGCTGCGAGCGATGGCGGGAAAGTCATTTTCCCGACATTGACCCCGATGCCGATGACCGCCCAAGCGGGGTCTCCCGACGGGGTGAAGCCGCCCTCTGTGAGGATTCCCGTCACTTTCCGTCTATTGACCCACAGGTCATTGACCCACTTGATACCCACTTGCAGGGGAGCAATCTCCTCGATGGCTTCCGCCGTCGCGACGGCGGCGAGGAGAGTCAGGCGGGACACCTCTTCCGCCGCGCACTTCGGACGGACGAGGATGGAATAGTAGACCCCCGTCCCGGATGGGGAGAAAAACGAGCGGCTCCCCCTGCCCCGTCCTACCGACTGACTGTCGGACAGCACCAGCGTGAGATGCGGCGCGCCTGCTTTCGCGAGGGCGATCGCGCGGTCGTTGGTCGAGGAAATCGCCTCATGGATTTCCACTTCCCCGAGGGCGGGAAAACGGTTGAGCAACTCTTCGCGCGTCAGCATGGCGGCTCTCCCCCGATTTCTGAGAGAAATGCGGAAAACGCGGACGGCAGCGGGTACACTTCGTGAATTTCCGAGGGGGTCGCGAGCATCCAGTCCCCGGCGGGCGAGGGCGTGAGGTCCCCTCTCTCATCCCGCAAAAGGGGGCTGTCGGTCGCGAGACGCGAGAAGTCGGTGTCGATGCGATACGAGGACATCTCCCATTCGAGATGGGTGAAGATATGTTTGGCGCGCTTTCCCTCCGTGATGAAACGCAGAGGCAAGCCGAGTTCTTTCATGTACGCCGCGACCTCCGCGGTCGATGCGTGTCCCGCGATGGCGGGGAATTCCCACAGATCGGCGAGCAGTCCGCTTGTCGGGCGGCGGTGAATCAGATACCGTGTCCCGTCCGACACCAAAAGCACCGTGCGCTTTTCGATTTTCCGCGTTTTCTTTTTCGCCCGATAGGGGAGTTCGTCTTCTACGCCCTCCGCGTGTGCGCGGCAAACGCCGACGAGCGGGCACGCGGCACAGGCGGGCGAGGTGTTCGGTCCGCAGACCGTCGCCCCGACTTCAATCAGCGCTTGGTTATAGTCCCCCGGGCGGTCGGTAGGCAGGGCGGCGGCGACCGCCGCCTCATAGTCGGCTTTCACGCGCGGGTCGGTCACATCCCGACGGTCGGCGAGCAGGCGGGCGAGCACGCGCAGGACATTCCCGTCCACGGCGGGCGCGGGGACCCCGTAGGCAAACGATGCGATCGCACCTGCGGTGTAACTGCCGATGCCCGGGAGTTTTTTGAGGATCTCGGGGTCGCGCGGGAGTTCTCCCCCATAGTCGCGGCAGATGAGTTCCGCCGCCCGTTGCAGATTCCGCACCCGCGAATAATACCCCAGTCCCTCCCACAGTTTATGGAGGGTATCGGGCGGACACGCGGCGAGCGCGTGAACCGTCGGGAGCGCGGCGAGGAACCGAAAATAGTAGGGTTTCACCGCCTCTACCCGCGTCTGTTGCAGCATGATTTCGGAGACCCATACCCGATAGGGGGTCGGGTTCTCGCGCCACGGGAGATCCCGTTTGTTTCGGTCATACCACGCGAGGAGCGGGTCGGCAAAAGGCGGCAGAACAACCGATGAGGTCTTCGCCATCGTCAGAACTGCTCTCCCTGCCAGCCCCATTCGGACGTGGTCGTGTACTTGACATAGATGCGGTCACGCGGAATGAGCAGAGTGTCCGCGACCGCGTCGGTCAGGCGTGCGGTGAGCGCGGATGCCTCCTCGTGGTCGAGCCCCCCGAAGACGCTGACTTCCAGCATCGCGGCAGGCGCGTCCGTACCCGCGAACCACAGACGGGCACATTCGGTGAACGAGAGCATGAGATAACTCTCGGTCTTCCCGGAGAGGCAGGTAATCGCTTCTCCGAACGCGGTTTTTAAGTGTTCTTCGGCGTCCCGGGTCAAATGTCCCGACACCTTGGTATCAATATACGGCATAAATAACTCCTTTACCAGATGAATGTCACGATGGGCGCGCCATCTCCCACGGAGGTGAGATACGCCGCCAAATCCGCACAGTCGGAGAGGAATGCATCCGACCGTAAGAGGGTCAGACGATTGAGACAACTTTCGAGACGCGGCGGGGGTGCGAACGAAGTCAGCCCCCAGGTGTCCGAGAGCGCGTCCGAGAAGGAATCGACCGAATGAATCGCCTCCTCCGCCTCTTCGAGCGCGGCGAGGAACCGCTCGGTCTCCTCCGCATCCAAGGTCAGCGAGGTGCCGCTATCCAAGCGCTCCGCGCCGACGATCGACAGAAGAATCATGCGGTACGGGAGAAATGCATCTGTCGAGAAGTAACAGGCATTCTCATGCCCGGTCTCATGGTCGTCCTCGGTCGGAATGATCTCCACATACGAGCCCTCTCCGACGGCGGCAATCCCGCGGATAAGACCCTCTTCACCGCGCGGGGCGAGCGGGGTCATGGCGTCGCGGGTAAACGGCGACGCAGCGGCACCGTAGGTCTCCAAGCCGTCGAGGTCGTCTCCGAGGATCGCGATGAGCTGATTCTTCCGCATCATCTCTTCATAGGAATACAGGCGAACACGGGTGAAGAGGAAATAGCTCTCTGCGCTGGCGACCGTCATGGAATAACTGCACTGCGTCACATTTCCGTCGTCATCGCAAAATGCGAGCACCTTGTCCCCGCGGTTGAGGTCGAACCAAATCTCCGCCGCGAATCCGTGCGGGAGCTTCCCCTCCTCGTCCGAGAGCGGAACAAAGTCGGCGGCGAACTCCTGGCTCGTCGTATAGCGGTGGGTCACGGTCAGGGCATACCCCGCCGCGCGGGCGCGCTCTTCGAGCGCACGGTACTCCTCGTCTTCCGCGAGCCGCTCGATAAGGGTACGGATATGGGCTTGCACATCTTCATAAGTCTTGGCAAATGAGGATTTCGACATACAGGAACACTCCCTCTTTCATTGACTTTTTCTATTTTAACAAATATTTTAGGCAAATGCAAGGGCGCGCGCGTGAGAATCGGCGGGAAATCCGCGAAAAACGGGGGAAAAACAGGTCTTTCTCAGAAGGATCAACCAGCTCTGTGCCATCCGCGATGGGGTCTCTCCGCCGCGTTCTCCCGCCGTCGTGTCTCCCCTGTGACGCATTTTCTCCGTCCGGGAGCCTTCCTTCTCTCCTCGCCTTGCGTGCCTCCGCTGTTCGGTGTCCGTCGGGGGATTTCCCGTCGCCACCGCCGTCCTATGAAACGAAAAACACCCGAATAAAGGTCAAAATGATTGTATTAAATTATTTACATACAGCCGTTTTTTCAAAAAGGCAATCGCGCTGATTGATTGTAAAAATTACATACTATTATCTGAATTTTGAAACAGACTTTCGGAAGTATTTTCCGAATCAATCACTGTTTTACTGAGATATTATTCCGAATAAGGCAGAAAATACAGTTTAATTTTCGCAACTTTTTAATTCCGTTAATTTTTGCGTCATCATCTCTTGTCTTTCTCTCTGTATAAGGTCTCATAATTTCTAACGGCTGACCGTTCTGTTCTCGCCCTCTCCGTGCCCCCGTCTCTTGTCTCTTCCGTCTTCGGTTGTGTCGCCCGCGGCGAGCTGTGTGTCTTTTGACCGCTTCGCAATGGTTTCATACAGCGGGCGCGGCTTACGCGAGGCGAGGGCGACGCGCGTCGGAAACCGGGCGCGGGGCGAGCGGCGTGTCTGACCGATCGATTCTATCATGGCATTATGCCGCCCGTGTGCCCCCGAAAAAATATTTGTCCAAAAGTATTGCATTTTCAGATTCATTATGATAGAATAAGGGACGCGACTTGGATTTTATATCATTTTATATACGATTGGCGCCTTTTGGGGCGCGAATGCTTCAGGAGGTGTTTCAGATGGCAAAGTGTGATGTTTGCGGCAAAGGCATGGTGTTCGGTAACACCGTCTCCCACTCCCACCGCAAGACCAACAGAACCTGGAAGCCCAACATCCGTCGGGTGAAGGCGATTGTGAACGGCACGCCCAAAACCGTGTATGTTTGCTCCCGCTGCCTGCGTTCCGGGAAGATCGAGCGCGCGTAAGTCGTGTTCGACGAAAACACCGATGCGTTTGCATCGGTGTTTTGTTTTTTATTTATCGGGGATGCTCCCCGATTTTTGTCTCTTTCACGGGCGATGAGGGTTCTTCTGCGGGCGGTGTGGCTTGCTCGCGAGTCTCGTCCTCGCTTTCGCTTTTGTATTTGCCGCCGCCGAAAAATGCGGGCAGCCACGCGCAGACCAGCGCGGCGAACGCGGGTCCGATCATCATGCCTGTCAGCCCGAACAGGTTGAGACCCGCATACATGGCGAAGAGGGTCAGGCAGGGATGGATCCCCAGTCCGTGCCCGATGAGGTGCGGCTCCAAGAACTGCCGCACGACAAGCGAGATCCCCCATAAAACGAGTAGCCCCATACCCCGCCCGGGATTTGCGGATACGAAGCACCAGATGCTCCACGGCACCAGCACCGTCCCCACGCCGAGGACGGGGAAAAAGTCTACGAGGGCGACGACCGCCGCGAGCAGGAGCGTGTATTCGACCCGCAAAAGCGCGAGCCCCAAAAGCATTTCGAGGAAAGTGACACCCATGAGGGTCAGATAAGATTTCAGGTACAAACTCCCCACCCGAAACACTCCGCCCTTGCATTGCAAGAACCACGCCCGCACCCGTGACGGCAGGATTCTCAGAAGCGCTCGATGGATGCGTTCGAGATCCAGGCAAAAATAGACCGAGGCGATGAGCGTGACCGTGAACGCGATGAGGGCATGCGGCAAACCCGACATCAGATGCGAAAGGAGCGTCGGAAGATGCGAGGCGAGTGACGCGGCACCCTCCCGCAAAAGGCGCGTGAAATACGCCCCCGCCTGTCCCCCTTGGAGCGAGGGGAACCGAGAGAGAATCCCGTCGATGAGGTCTCCCTCCCCCGCGGCGGTCAAGGCGGCGAGCAGTTTTTTGAGTTCCGCCACCAGTCTCGCACCCGTCAGCCAGACGGCTACCCCGACCGCGAGAAACAGGGCGACCGCGAACATCAGCCGTAAAACACGCTCGGGGATGCGGGTCCCGCCCCCGACTTTCCGTGCGAGCGGGCGGACGAGAAACGCCAGCCCCCACGCGAGAAGAAACGGGACGAAAATCGCGAACAGGTATTTGAGGAACAGCCACCCCGCCAGAATCAGAAACGAGCAACAGATGAGAATCGCCGCGAGGTCGCGGGCATTCGGCGTGTGTTTCTTCATGGTGGCTCTCCCCTCGCGCGTTTCCTTTGCGGTTCGTCGTGCTTTTTCTTGACAGCAGGTGCATTTTACGATAGTATATGAGCAAAGAGTGCCCCTCATGCGAAAGCAAGTCTTCGGGGCGCCCAAAGGAGAAAATCATGGTTGTTATTGAAATGGAAAACGGGGGAGAAATCCACCTCGAACTCTATCCCGCTTATGCCCCCAAGACGGTCGCCAATTTTGAGAAACTCGTCAAAGAGGGGTTCTATGACGGACTGACCTTTCATCGGGTGATTGCGGGCTTCATGATTCAGGGCGGCGACCCGCTCGGGAACGGGATGGGCGGCTCGGACGAGACCATCCCCGGTGAATTTGCGGCGAACGGCTTCGCCGACAACACGCTGAAACACACGCGCGGCGTCATCTCCATGGCGCGGTCCTCCTATCCGAACTCGGCATCCTCCCAGTTCTTCATCATGCACGCCGACGCGCCCTACCTCGACGGGCAGTACGCGGCATTCGGACGGGTGACAGAAGGCATGGACATCGTCGACCGCATCGCGAGTGTCCCGACCGATATGCGCGATAAACCCCGCACCCCGCAGGTCATCAAAAAAATGTATCTCGCGTAACCCGCACGACAAAGCAGAACAAAAAACAGGGTAAATATCGAGTAAATGCAACACCCCAAAAAGAAAAAGCGTCTCTTTCCGAAGAGGCGCTTTTGTTTTGATTCTCTCACTATCTTGTGAGGGAAGGATTTTACTCTACGACGCGAATCGTCTCAATCACCACATCGACGAGCGGCTTGTCGCTCGAATTTGTCTCCACCGCCGCGATGGCATCGACCACTTCCATGCCCGCAGTCACCTGCCCGAACGCGGCATAGTAGCCGTTGAGATGCGGAGAATCCTTGTGGACGATAAAGAACTGGGAAGAGGCGGAATCATATCCCTGACGGAGTGCCGCCAACTGGTCGGCGCTGAAAATGGATTCCGGATATCCCATCTGAATATACTGCTCATACGCGGACGAGCCGCGCGCCATCGAAATCACGCCGCGGGTATGATTCAGGTTGTTCGTTACCCCATTCGCCGAGAACTCGCCCTTAATCTTGTTGTCCGAGCCGCCCGTACCGTTCCCGAGCGGGTCGCCGCCCTGAATCATAAAGCCCAAAATCACCCGATGGAAAATCAGTCCGTCGTAAAAACCCGCTTTTGCCAAATTCACAAAGTTTTCGACCGTCTTCGGTGCGATCTTCGGGTATAGTTCCAAGGTGATGGTCCCATAGTCCTTCACCACAATCTCCACGGCGACATCGTTCTCCACGGTGACATTCTTCTTTCCGCACGAGCCGAAAGCGAGAACCAATGCCCCGAGGAGCAGACACGCAAGAATCAGGGAAAATATGCGTTTCAAGATACTGTCCTCACATTTTGTTTGATATGGCATATAAAACCGCCGTCTCCCATTATAAAGGAAACGGCGGAAATAAGCAAGTGCTTTCCGATTTACTTTTCGTCTTCCCGTTTGACTTCGACCCCTGCGTCGGGTTCCTGCGTCGTCGCGGTCTCGGTTATGGCTTCGGTCTCGGGTGTCGTCTCGGGGTCGGTCGCCGTGTCGTCGGACGCGAGGGAAACGGTGGTCTCCCCGTTCGTCACTTCGGTCTCTTCGTCAGAGTCGTCCGCGCCGTAAATCTGTTCGAGCCCGACATTCGCCTGGCGGCGACGGAACTCCGCGCGTTTCATCTTGGTGTGGTGGACGATGGTGATGACCCCGCAGACCACAATGGCGAGATAGGAAGAAATCCCGCGGGAGAGAAGCAGAGAGAACATACAAAGCGAGGATGCGTTCGCGACACCGCCCATACTGCGGGAGAAAATCCCCATGTAGAGAATCTCCGCGAGACCCGCGCCGCCCGGTGTTGGAAGAGCCGACGCACCGACGATGCAGTAAAGTTGGGTCGTAAAGACATCGAGGAACGAGAGCGAGGGGACGCCCATGCCGCCCATCGCAAGAAAGACAAAGTAGGTGATGGGAGCGAGCGCGACACGCTGCAATACCGCGTTAAAGAAGAGGGCGGGGAGCAACCACTTATGCTGTTTCACAATGGCGAGCGCGGCGCGGTAGGTCGCGACCGAGGCGCGGAACGCGGCGATGCGCTCTTCCTTATTCTTGACGATATGCAGTTTGGCGAGCAGACCGAATGCCACATCGCCGAGCCAGAAGACGAATCGGCGGGAGAACATACAGATGAGACAGAAGGCAATCAGAATCGCGTGGAACCCGATCCCCACCAAAACGAACACTTTTTGCGAAGTGGAAAAGTCACTGAAGAAATACGATGGTTTCAGAATAAACGCGAGCAGAGAAACGAACAGAAGCCCGATGGTGTACAGCGTCACATTCAGAAGCAGGACCGCGGTCGAGAGAGACAGGGGCACGCCGCTCTTGGTCATGTAGTACGCCGCCGCAGGCTGACCGCCCGTCGCGGAGGGGGTAATCGCGGAGAAATAAATATCCGAGGACGCATAGACCGTCGTCTGTTTCAAGGTGCGGGGGAACCCGACTTTCCGACAGAGGAGCCAGAGGTTCACTGCCTCGGCAAGGATGGAGACGGCAAGGCAGGCGAGCGCAGGAATGAGCCAAAACCAATTCAGGTGCTCGTAAGCGAGACTTCCGAGCTCGACATCCTCGCCGCCGGTCTTTGTGATCTTATTGACATTGGTAAAGAGGAAAATGAAGGTGACCGCAAGGATCGCAGATACGAACAGCATACTGGTAAACTGTGAACGGGCGGAAAGCATCTTTTCGGTCTTGTTTTTCTTCTGCTTGCTCTTCGGTGAAGTCTGCATCTCGGCACCTCCTTCCCATGTTTTTCGCCCGGTCGGTGTCGCCGGGCGATTACTGTCTTTATTCTATCATGAAAAAGCGCCTCTTTGCAATCATTTCGGCAAAAAAGTTTTGTCTTGCCCGTTTTGCCCTAGTTTGAGTGAAAAAAGCCGTGATTTATGCCGAAAATCTCTCAAAACCCCCCGGCAAAACCTTGAAAAGCAACGTCGTCAAAGAGGTTTCTCCGTTTTTTGAAAAAGCAGCCCAATTTTCGGATTGTCCGTAAAAAACATGGGAAAAATGGCGTTCTTAGCCAAAAACCCTAAAAACCCCCCGAAAAACCCCTTGTTTTTCCGAGTCGGCTCTCCGCCGAAAACGGCAAAAATCCGTCATTCGGCTTCAGACGGGTTTTGGACGATATTTGGCAAGGATGTCCGTCGAAATTGATCGGGATGCGGCAATTTTCGTTTTCTTTCTGCTTTTCGTGCCATCCTTTATGACGCCGTGCGAGCATCTTTTTCACGAGGGGTGCTCGGGCAAAAAGTGAATTGTCAAGGGATGCGCAACACTTGATCATTTTATTCACCGAAAAAAAGAGCCGCCCACGGAGGTGGGCGACCTTGTTCGGGTTATCGGGTGTTTCTCTCCCGCATGAGCCCCGAGAGTGTTTCCAGTATCTCGGGCGGAACCAAATCCGAGACATCCTTTCCCTCGGACAGGCGTTTCCGCACGGCAGAAGAGGAGACGGAGGCAAGGTCGGCGGGTGTCTCCCAAAGAATGGTGTTCACTCCGCCCCGCTCGCGGTTATACGCCGCCATCCGCGTCTCGTAGGCGAGGTCGGACTCGTTCCGATACCCGCGGATGATCGCCGCGTACTCTCCCTCCCGCGCATAGTCGGCGGTATAGCCGTCTGAGGTAATCACGTGGATATGCGGGATATGCATGGTGGCGAGACGGATGAGCTCTTCCCGTTCCTCCCGAGAGAAGAAGCAGGTCTTGTCCGGATTGACGAAAATGCCGACCGTCACCTCGTCGTATGCGACCGCGGCGCGTCTGATGAGATCCATGTGTCCGCGCGTAATCGGGTCAAAGGTCCCCGGAATCAGCACCTTCTTCATTCTGTCCTTCTCCCTTCAAACGCAATACGGTGATATAGGTGATGCTGTAACGTGCTGTTTTCAGTACCTCAAAGCGGGATGTGAGTTCCGGGTTGTCCCGAAAAACTTCGGGTTCTCCGCTCTCTAAAACAAAGATGCACCCGGGTGCTGCCGCATCGGCATCGAGCAGCCGTTTGACCGCGTCGCCGACGCATCCGAGCTTGTACGGCGGGTCGATGAAAATCAAATCCCACTGCCCGTCTCGACCCGCTTTTCGGGCATAGGCGCGATAGTCGGAGATCAGATAGCGGCAGGCGGGGAAAAAACCGCACTTCCGTGCGTTCTGTTTGACGATTTCCATGGCATCGGGGTTCGCGTCCACGAACATAGCCGTTTCGGCACCTCGCGACATGGCTTCCAGTCCGAGCTGCCCGCTCCCCGCGAAGAGGTCGAGCACGCGCCTGCCCTCAATCTCAAATTGCAGAGAGGAAAAGACCGCCTCTTTCACGCGCTCGGAGGTCGGGCGTGTCTCTATCCCTTCGAGGGTCGCGAGACGGACCCCTTTTGCTTTCCCGGTGATAATCCGCATCATCGCGCGGTGTCCTCCTTATGATAATACGCATAGACGCGTGCCGCGTCCTTTTCTCCGATGCCCGCCTTCACCATCTCGTCGACCGAGGCGGTTTTCAGAGATGAGAACTTCATCTTGGCGAGTATACTCTTCGCCTTCGCGGGTCCGATGCCCGGCACGGCTTCGAGCGCAGAGCGTTTCAGGGTCTTGCGCTTCGCCCCCATTGTGGCGCGTACCGCCACGCGGTGTACCTCTTCCTGTAAGCGGTAGAGAAAGACATAGACCTCTTGTTCCCGCGCGATGGATAGCTCCCGCTCCCCGTCGGTAATCGCTCTTGTCTTGTGAAAATCGTCTTTTACCAGCCCAAAGACGGGGGGTTTTACCGAAAAACCGTCCAGAATCCCCTTGACCGCATTCACCTGTCCGACTCCTCCGTCGAGAAGAATGAGGTCGGGGATTTCCCCGAGCGACGGACTGCCGTCCCCGATATGGGCGAGCCGACGCGAGAGAGTCTCCCGCATGGCGGCATAGTCGTCCACCCCCGTGAGGGTCTTCATCCGAAAAGTGCGATAATCGCTCCTGAGAAGTGAGGTGCCGCGCGTGACAATCATGCCTGCGGTGATATACTCCTCTCCGATTTCGGAGATATCGTACACCTCAATGCGCGAGGGGACCACCTCCAGACCCAAAAGGCGTGCGAGGGACACCAACACTTTTTCCTCGGTCTCGGTCTCGGCGCGGTAGCGGTCCGCGCGCTCTTTCGCGTTGGTCATCGCCATGTCGACGAGGGCTTTCAGCTTCCCCTTCTTCGGGGTGCGTACCTCAACGCGGTGTCCGGAAAGCTCGGAGAGATACCGTGAGAGCACCCCCTCGGTCTCCTCGTCCTCTTCAAAGGACACCAGCACCTCGGGCGGCACCGTGTCGGGAGTCTCGTAAAACGCGGAAACGAGAGACGAGTAATCCTCGCCTTCGAGGGCGTTATCGGTGAGCAGATATTCCCGCTTCTCATGCAGTTTCCCGTCTCTTACCGACAAAACCGCGAGCACCGAGCAAAGGTCGTCCTGCCAGAGCGCGAGAACATCGCGATTCTCGTCCGCGTCCCCCACCACTTTCTGTTTCTCCGAGAGGCGGGTCAGGGCGGCGAGGCAGTCGCGGTAATGGGCAGCAAGTTCAAACTGTTCCCTCTCCGCCGCCTCGGTCATCGAAGCGGTGAGAGACGCGCGGGTCTCCCTTAGATTCCCCGCGAGCACCCCTTCCGCGGCGCGAATCAGGGCACGGTAGCGGTCGGGCGTGACCCCGCCCGTGCAGGGGGCGACACACCGCTTCATCTGCGCGTACAGGCAGGGGCGCTCACGCCCGATGTCCCGCGGAAACACGCGGCGGCAGGTCGGCAGAGAGAAGATGCGCGTCACGGTGTCCGCGACTTCATGCGCCGCGGCGGATGAGGAATAGGGTCCGAAATAGCGCCCTCTGTCGGCTTTTCGCTCCCGCGTCACCACCACCCGCGGATAGTCCTCGGCGGTCACTTTGATATAGGGATAGGACTTCGCGTCTTTGAGACGGATATTGTAGCGCGGGGTGTATTTCTTAATCAGCGTGTTTTCGAGGGTCAGGGCTTCCATCTCCCCGTCGCAGAGGATGTAGTCAAAGTCCGCGACATGGGAAACCATCTTCTCGGTCTTATAGGTTTTTCGGTCGGACTGAAAATAGGAACTCACCCGATTTTTGAGTTTCCGCGACTTCCCGACATAGATGATTACCCCGTCCTTGTCTTTCATGAGATAGACCCCGGGGCAGAGCGGGAGTGCCGCCGCCTTTCGGCGCAACTCCGTCAGATGCGGATTCATTCGGTCTCCCTCCTCTCGTTTGTTCTTCCCTATTTTACACCCATCATGCCCGCCTGTCAAACAGGGGGACGCTAAAAACAGGCGAACACAAAAAAACAGTCCCCGAGGTTCGTTCCGAAAAAGCAGTTTTCTTCTTCGGTATCCCTCGGGGGCAGGTCGATTCCAAACGAATCGGGGAATGTGTCTCCGCCGTCTCTACGCGTGGCGAAGCGACCGTTATGCCATGGCGTTCAGGCGGTGCAGAAGCAGGTCTTCCAAAGCGTCGAGCGCCGTCTTCTCATCCTCGCCGTCAGCGGTGAGCAGAAGCTCTTCCCCTTGGCGCGCGCAAAGAGACAAAACGCTCATCAAGCTCTTGGCATTCGCTTTCCTGTCTCCCTTTTCCACCCAAATGCTGCTCTTGAAAGAGCACGCTTCATGAATAAAAAAAGCGGCGGGACTGGCGTGCAGTCCGATCGTATTGGTGACTTTTACACTGCGGCTCGTCATAAGTAACTCCTCGTCAGGCAATTCCTTTGGCACTTTTGCATAGTCAGTCTACCACAAAGGCGCATTAAAATCAATGATTTTACATTTCAGGGGAAAAAATCGGCAATTTGCCTGTACGCCGATTTGCGTGAAAAGTTGAGTTTGTGCAATTTGCCTATATTATTTTTCCGATTTTCGTGGATATGCCGAAAAGTCGTTTTGGCACTGGTTCCCTCTCCTCCTTCGCAATCCGGCGGGAAAAGCAACGCATCGAGAGGGGAGAATCCCGTCGAAAAGCGGCGGGGATTTCCCCTTGATTTCAGGATGAATCTGTGCTAGAATGAATCCGTCTGAAATCAGTCCCCGCGAGGATTTCTCAAAGGGGCAAGAAAGGTGCTGTATATGCTGAAAGCGCTGTTTGCGTCATTCGGATGGAACCCGAAGATCGTGCTCCCCATCGTCGGCGGGGCGTTGCTCTTGGCTCTCATCTGGTTCATCGTCGGCAAGATCATTCGGAAAAAGCATGACAGACTTCTCGAAAAGCAGTTGCAGGAGGAGACGAACCCTCCCGTGCCGCAGGAAATCCACGCCGAGGTCGAGGTCATCCCGGGAGAGGCGGAAGCGCCCACCCTATTCATGCCCGTCCCCTCCGCGGTGTCGGATGTCGTAGACTTCGTCGACGAGACGCGGGACGGGGTCTGCGTCCGCAGTTTCGTCAATGCGAAAGATGTCAATCACATGATGTCGAGCGAACAGGCGAACGCCCTGACCGCGGTGGTCTACCGCCCCAAAAAGAGCGGGAACGAGCGCGTCACCGTCTATCTCGATACGCTCTCCGACCTCTTCGCCCCCTATTCTTTCGTCAATCTCTCCATTTTGAAACAGCAGGGCATTGTGGGACAGAACACCACGCATATCGCGGTGCACGCCCGCGGCGTTCTCAGAAAACCTCTGATGGTGGAGGCGGAC
Organism: Clostridia bacterium; assembly: GCA_028720145.1. Lineage (GTDB taxonomy): Bacteria > Bacillota > Clostridia > Oscillospirales > CAG-272 > UBA1740. The sequence goes on along the minus strand of JAQYLJ010000067.1, from coordinate 34,702 downwards.
GAATTCTCCGCAGAAGCTGTCAAGATGCTCTCCCTCACGGGAGGTCGCGCGATTCTCATCCGTACATAATGCGGGGTCTCCCGCTTTCGCTTTCCCGAAGCCGCCGTGGCGGCTCTCCCTTTCCCGAAAAGGAGGAGTCCGACCGCGGCGTTTTTTGATTGGTGACGGTGCGAAAAAGCGGGCATACTACCGTAAAAGACGGCTCCGTCTTGACAAGTACGCAGAGAGAGACTATAATAATATAGTCATACTGTTTTATATAACGAAGATTTTTGAAAAACCGTAATAAAGAGGAACCTTTATGCAGGCAAATCTACAAACGCCCGAATTGCACGCCGACGCGAAAGGGTCTCCCGCAGATACCCCCGAGACCGAACCCGCGGTGACCGACATCACCGTCTCCGATGAAGCACCCACGGCAGAAGAAGTCGCAACCGAGGAAACCGCGACTGCCGAAGCCGTCGAAGACGGTACCGCCACGGCAACCGTTTTGACCCCGGAAGAAGCGGACGCCGCGCTCAAAGAAATAGTCGAATCCATCCCGTATTCCTATCACAAAAAGCCGGTGTTTGATTTTGTCAAACGCTTTTTCGACATTCTCCTCTCGGGACTGCTGCTCCTTCTGATTTGGCCCGTCTATCTGATTATCGCCATCTGCATCAAGTGCGACGACGGCGGGAAGGTCTTTTACCGTCACCCCCGTCTCGGGCGGGGCGGCAAAGAGATCAAGATCTCGAAATTCCGCTCCATGAAAAAGGACGCGGACAAATTTCAGTGTCAGCTCACCCCCGAGCAGTTAAAGCAATACGAGACCGAGTTCAAAATCGACAACGACCCGCGTATTACCAAGATCGGCAACTTTTTGCGTAAGACTTCGCTCGATGAGCTGCCGCAGGTATGGGATATTTTCGTCGGTCGATTGTCCATCATCGGTCCCCGCCCCATCATGGAAAAAGAGTCTCTGAAATATTATGGGAAGCGGAAAGACCTTTTATCCGTGAAGCCGGGTCTGACCGGGTACTGGCAGGCATATGCCCGCAACAATGTCGGGTACAGCGACGGCAAAAGACAGGAGATGGAGCTCTTCTATGTCGAAAAACGCTCTTTTTGGCTCGATATCAAAATTTTCTTCAAGACCATCGGGTCGGTTCTAACCCACAAAGGCGCGAAATAACTCAGAAAGCGGAACACAATGGAAAGACGACAGACATATCTGGAACTCATCGCCGTCATACGCCATGCGTTGCGAAAAGAATCCCTCCCCGCACATATTCATTGGGACAGCTTAATCCCCCTTGCTGCGGGGCACCGCCTCATGGGGTTTGTCCACCGTGCGCTCTCGGAGATGCCGAATCGCCCCGAGCATATCGTCAAACAGGTGGAGTCCGCCTACTTCGAGGCGGTCGGGAAACAGATTCGCCTCGACCACTATGCGGACGCGCTGTTTCGACTCTTTACCGAGCGGGAGATTCCCCATATGCCCTTGCAGGGGTATTGTCTCCGCGCGCAGTACCCGCAACCCAACTGGCGCACCTCGCAGGACCTAAACATTCTTGTCGCTTTAGAGAAACGGGAAGAAGTCGCTGCTCTCATCGAAGACATGGGATTCCGTCGGGTGAACCGGGAGGAGCATGACCTGTATCTGCTTGATCAGGTCAAGATCGAAATTCGGTATTCTCTCTCCGACGGGGACCTGATCAACGGTGGCGAGACCCCGTGGGACTCCCTCGTCACGACGGACGGTATCTCCTATTCTTTCTCTCCGACTGCTCTCTACGCCTATCAGATGTCGCTCATGCACCGCAACTTTTCCTCGGACACGGGGATTGGGATTCGTTCCCTGCTCGACCTCTATATGTGCAGACAGAAGCTCGACGAAGCGGATATTCCCGTGCTCGACGACTGGTTTGCCGCGCGCGGCATCTCGAACTTCGCCCGTTGTATGTTCGACCTCTCGGAGGTCTGGTTCGGCGATATGCCGGCGACCAATGACACGATTCTACTCGGCAGTTACATTGCCGCGAACGGAGGCGGAAATGGTCTCGCGGGGAGCGAGACGCCCCACGCAAGTCTTTTCCGTCGTATTTTCCCCTCTTTCCGCGTGATGCGGAGAGAATTTAAAGCGGTGCGGTGTTTCCCGCCGCTGCTCCCCCTCTTTTGGGTCATTCGTTGGTTTCTCCTGCCCGCCCGCAAAAAGAAAGCCGCGGACGCAAACGAGCGCTATCGGAAGATGCTCGACCGCGTGCGAGAGCTCACAGGGGTGGAGAGTATCGCCCCTTGACCGAAAAGGGTACCGCGCCCCCGATGACCTCACCACCCCTAAACGATGTGCGACCGTTCGTCGGAGTCTGACGGCGGCGCACTCTTTTTCTTGTATAAAATATCCCATTTGGGAGAAAGGATTGTATTATGGCAAAAAAACAGTTCAAAACCGAATCCAAAAAACTCCTGGACATGATGATCAACTCCATCTATACGCATCGTGAGATCTTCCTCCGAGAGCTCATCTCCAACGCGAGCGACGCGTGCGACAAACTGCACTATCACTCGCTGACCGACTCTTCCCTCACCGTCTCGCGGGAAGACCTCTCTATCCGTCTGGCTCCCGACAAAGAGGCGCGGACGCTGACCATCTCGGACAACGGCTGCGGCATGACGAAAGACGAACTGGAAAGCAACCTCGGCACCATCGCGAAGAGCGGCTCGCTCGCCTTCAAAGAGAACGAGGGCAAAGACGAGGACGCGCAGAAGAACGGCGTCGACATCATCGGACAGTTCGGGGTCGGGTTCTATTCTGCGTTCATGGTAGCAGAGCGAGTGGTCGTGGAGAGCCGCGCGTGGAACGCGGACGAAGCATGGCGGTGGGAATCCACGGGGACCGACGGCTACACGGTGGAGCCGACCGAGAAAGAGACCCGCGGCACCACCATCACGCTCTATCTCAAACCCGATACCGACGAGGATAAGTACAGCGAGTATCTCGAAACCTATGAGCTCACCGAACTCGTGAAGAAGTACAGCGACTACATCCGCTACCCCATCAAGATGGAGGTGACCGAAGAGAAACTGAAAGAGGGCTCGACCGACGAATACGAAACGGTCACGAGCGACAGAACCCTCAACAGCATGACCCCCATCTGGAAACGCGCGCAGAGCGAGGTCAAGGACGAGGAATATGCCGCCTTCTATCAGGAGAAGTTCTACGACTACGATTCTCCCGCGAAAGTCATCCGTCAGAAGTCCGAGGGCGGGGCGACCTACGAAGCATTGCTCTTTATCCCGAAACACGCGCCCTACGATTATTACAGCCGCGACTACGAAAAGGGGCTCGAACTCTATTCAAGCGGCGTGATGATTATGGAGAAATGCAAAGACCTGCTCCCCGACTACTTCGGGTTCGTCAAAGGGCTGGTCGACAGTGCCGACCTCTCCCTCAATATCTCGCGCGAGACCCTGCAGCACGACAGACAGCTCCGCGCCATCGCGCGCGGCATCGAGCGCAAAATCACCACGGAGCTCAAAAAGATGCTCGAGGGCGAGCGGGACGCCTATGAAGAGTTCTTCCGCACATTCGGACTGCAACTCAAATACGGCGTGTACGAGGAATACGGCGCACACAAAGACACGCTCCAAGACCTCTTGCTGTTCATCTCCACGAAAGAGAAGAAGTATGTCACGCTGAAAGAGTATGTCGACCGCATGGCGGAGGGACAGGACAAGATTTACTTCGCCTCGGGCGAGACGGTCGACAAGATTTGTCTGCTCCCGCAGGTCGAGGCGGCGGTCGCACACGGCTATGAAGTGCTGTGCCTGACCGACGATGTCGACGAGTTCGCTCTGCAAATGCTCCGCGAATATAGCGGCAAAGCGTTCGCCAATGTCTGCACCGACACCGACGGACTGACGACCGAGGAAGAGAAAGCCGCCCTCAAAGACGAGAACGAGAAGAACGCCGAAATTCTGAAATTCGTCAAAGACAGCATCGGAGATGCCGTCCACGAAGTCCGCTTCACGGCGGGGCTCGGCTCGCACCCCGTCTGTCTCTCGACCGAGGGGAACCTCTCGCTCGGCATGGAGAAAGTTCTCTCCAAAATGCCCGGCGGAGACGGGAGTGTCAAGGCGCAGACCGTGCTCGAAATCAACCGCGACCACAGCATCGCCGCAAAGATCAAAGCACTTTATGTGACGAATCAGACCAAACTCGCGGAAGTCGCGAAGATTCTCTGGGCGCAGGCGTGCCTGATTTCGGGTCTCACGATCGATAACCCCTCCGAGGTCGCCGATCTGGTCTGTAACCTCCTCGCGGAGTAATCCTCTTCTCTAAATAGTCAAAGAGAAGCAAAAACAGAAAGAGCAAATATACAGGATAATCATTCTTGTATGTTTGCTCTTTCTTTGCTCGTGAAATTTTTGCTTCCGCAAAAGTGAAGTTGTGCCGTACACAGTGAAGTTGCGCGCAAACACGCGCAGTGAAGTTCAGTTTGCCCCCACTTCGCCGCTCGGCGAAACTTCACTCACGAAGTGAACTTCACATCGAAGTTAACTTCACTTGCCCGAAAGGGCAAACTTAGTTTTGCGCGTATACCACCACAAGATAGCCCCCGTCGACCGGGGTATAGGTGAACCGAACTCCCGGGAGCAGCCAAAGGACCGCGCCGTCCGCGTCCGCCGCGAGGAAAAAGAGTTTGCGCGTGCCGTCGGACGATGCATCTGTCAATGGGTTCTTCTCCGAAAAGGTCTTGATGTACGCGATATATGCGGCGGGCGTAAGCCCGTGGTCGGTCATGATACGCGCATGGGGTGTCCCGATATAGAGGAGCCGACCGGGGTTGTCGGTATCACAATTGAAGAAGCCGTAGTCCGCCGCCCGTCGGAGCATCCACTTTCCCTCCCTTGTCTCGCCTGTCATGGGCGTATCTCCCTCATCTGTCCGCACGGCGAGCGTCAAGGCGAAGCCGGTGGAATCGGCAACACCCGATGACGAGCAAAACCCTCCTGTGACGGTGAGTGCCCCCGATGGGAACGCGGTGCGGAACCCGCGGGCGAGCCGCGCGAGCGGCAGTAACACTTCGGGTCGAATCAAGACCCCCGGGGTGACCCACAGCGCGTCCTCGTCCGACGCGCTCTCACAGGGGACGAGACGGGCGGCGGTCGCCGCGAGCTCCGTATCGCTCTGCGGGCAGTCGGACGCGACGAGAAAGAGAGGTCCGTCCTGCGGCGGCGGGAGCGCATAGGAGATACGCGGGTCGGTCGCGACGGCGGTCTCCCCCGCGGGTGCGACGGGGGTAGGGGTCGTGGGCGCGACCGTCTCGCTCCGACAGGCATGGATGCCCCACGCGAGAAAGAGCAGAAGCAGGACGAATACCGCGGCGGCGAGCATATTGACGAGTTCCCGCGTATTTTTTCTCATGGGGATTCCCCTCCGGCAAAGCTCGGCGCATGGAGTGCGCCGAAAAAAATAAAAGGAAACCGAGGGAGTCCCCTCGGTTCCTTTTGACTTCTTTTCTTTTTTCGGTCTTTTGCCTTTTGGGAATCAGTCTGCGTCCTTCATGGAGAAGTCCTGACGACCCTTGCGGTCGATCCCCATATACTTGATTCTGACATGATCGCCGATGCGGCAGACATCCTCGCACCGCTCGGTACGCTTGTCCTGCAACTTGGAGATATGCACGAGGGTATCTTTCCCGGGTGCGTATTCCACAATCACGCCGACATCTTTGGTCTCGTCGTCTTTGCTCTTCACGATGCGGGTCACCACGCCGTCATAGGTCTCGCCGACGACCGGCTCGAACACGATGGCATCGATGATGCTCTTCGCCGCTTCGATGGCGTGTTTGTCCACCGCCGCGATGCAGACCGTGCCGTCGTCGTCGATATCGATCTTGGCACCCGTATCTGCAACGATCTTCTGAATGACTTTCCCGCCGCTGCCGATGACCTCGCGAATCTTATCGGGGTCAATCTTCATGGAAATCATCTTGGGCGCGTATTCGGACACTTCTTTCCGTGCCTCGGGAATGGCTTTCAGAATCACCTCGTCGATGATATAGTCACGACCCGCGTGGGTGGTTTCGAGCGCGGCGCGGATGATTTCGGGAGTCAGACCGTCAATCTTCAGGTCCATCTGAATGGAGGTGATTCCCTTGTGCGTCCCGGCGACCTTGAAGTCCATGTCGCCGTAGAAGTCCTCGAGCCCCTGAATGTCAATCATGGTGGTCCAAGTGCCGTCATCCTCGGTGATAAGACCGCAGGAGATACCGGCGACCGGTGCCTTAATCGGCACGCCCGCGTCCATCAGGGCGAGAGTGGAGCCGCAGACCGATGCCTGCGAGGTCGAACCGTTCGAGGAGAGCACCTCGGAGACCACGCGGATGGCGTAGGGAAATTCCTCCACCGAGGGGAGTACGGGAATCAGTGACCGCTCTGCGAGCGCGCCGTGCCCGATTTCCCGACGGCCGGGAGAACGGATTGCCTTCGCTTCACCGGTCGAATAGCCGGGCATATTATACTGGTGCATATAGCGCTTGGAGTCCTCGTCGTCCAGCCCGTCCAGTTTCTGTGCATCCGAGAGGGTGCCGAGGGTAGCGATCGAGAGCACCTGCGTCTGTCCGCGGGTGAACATACCCGAGCCGTGCGTGCGAGGCAGAACGCCGACCTCTGCGGCGAGCGGACGAATCTCGTCCATCCTGCGGCCGTCGACGCGCTTCTTATCCTCAATCAGCCAGCGGCGGACAATCTTCTTCTGAATCTTGTAGATGAGTTCGGGGAGTTGTACCGAGAGTTCGGGGTACTTCTCGGAGAAGTTCGCGGCGATATCCTCAATGATGGGTTGGAGCCGCGCGTCTCTGACATTCTTGTCGTCGGTGTCGAGCGCTTCCATGACCCGGGTCTCGCAGTAGGCGAAAATCTCGTCGAACATCTCGTGATTGAGTTCGCCCGAGGGATAGGAGAACTTCGGTTTACCGACTGCGGCGATGATCTCATTGACGAACACGAGCAGGTCTTTGATTTCCTTGTGTGCGAGCATGATGGCATCGAACATATCGTCGTCCGAGACCTCTTTCGCGCCCGCTTCAATCATGACCACTTTCTTCTCGGACGCGGCGACCGTGAGTTCGAGAGTGGAAACCGCGCGCTGTGCCGCCGTCGGGTTCACCACGAACTGCCCGTCCACCATGCCGATGAACGCGCCGCCGATGGGTCCGTTCCACGGAATATCCGAGATGGAGATGGCGATGGATGCGCCAATCATCGCGGTAATCTCGGGCGAGCAGTCCTGGTCGACCGACATGACATCGAGAGAGAGGGCGACATCGTTACGCAGGTCCTTCGGGAAGAGAGGACGAACGGGGCGGTCGATCACACGGGAGGTGAGGATCGCCTTCTCGGAGGGTTTCCCCTCCCGTTTGAGGTAGCCGCCGGGGATCTTCCCGACCGCATACATCTTTTCGTTGTAGTCCACCGACAGAGGCAGGAAGTCGATCCCCTCTCTGGGTGCGGCGGACGCCGTGGCAGTCGCGAGGATGCAGGTATCGCCGTAGCGAACCATGCAGGCGCCGTTTGCGAGTCCCGCCATCTTCCCGGTCTCGACCACGAGGGGTCTGCCGGCGTAGGTGTACCGGAACTCACGGTAATCGGTAAATTCTTTGTGCTGTGCGGACATTGTGTTGCTCCTTTTTGTTTTATTTTTTCGGGAGCCATAGCACTTAACTAAGCCGCGACTTCGCTTAGTTAAGTTCTATTGGCTGCCCGTAGATAACAGAGAAAACGGGGAGAACAAGCAAATTGCCTCCCCGTTCACCGGGTTACTTACGCAGACCCAGTTTCTTGATGGTTTCGCGATAGCGATTGATGTCTTTCTTCTGCAGGTATGCGAGCAGATTCTTTCTCTTACCGACCATCTTGGAAAGACCCCGCTGGGAATGGAAATCCTTCGGGTTCTTCTTCATGTGTTCGGTCAAGGTGTTGATTCTGCTGGTCAGAAGAGCGACCTGCACCTCGGGAGAGCCGGTGTCGTTCTCGGCGGTCCGGTTATCCGCGATGATCTGTGCTTTCAGTTCCTTATCCATCTGTTTCACCTTTCTCGGCGTAAAGCCGGTTTCATTTGCACCCTCATCACAGGCAGAGGCAGGTGACGCCGGAGTCCGTGGTGGGGAAACCGAGTGATATTATAACACGCTTTTTATGATTTGTAAAGTCATATTAAAAAATAAATATATTCTGCAAAAAAGCGGTGAAAAAGCGACTGTCACCGCTGTTTTTCGCGAGAAAACCCTATCGTCCCGCTGTGCGTTCTCTATTCGTTCAAATAGAGAGAGGAGCCGAAAAAAGCGGCTCCTCTTTGTCAAAATCTCGTAATTTGGATTACTTCTTCCCCGACACATACGGCCAGAGGTGGTACAGGTAGTCGGCACCCGAGCCGACGGTCGTCACCGTCATCGCCGCCATCGCGAACGAGGCGATGAGTCTGCCGTCCGCGAGCAGGTTCCACGAACCCGCAGGGTCGGCGGCACCGTAGATCAGCGCGGGTTCCATGAGAATCAAAACGATCGCCACGATTTGGGTCACCGTCTTGATCTTCCCCCACCAAGAGGCGGGCACGACCACCCCGCGGGAGGCGACCACCAGGCGGAGCGAGGTCACGCCGAGTTCCCGCAACATGACGATCACCGCCACCCAGAGAAAGACCGGGCGAATCGGCAGGTAGAGGTCGGCGCAGAGAATCGCCGCGAGGAGCCCAAAGACCATGAACTTATCTGCGAGCGGGTCAACGAATTTCCCGAAGTCGGTGATGAGACCGTACTTCCGAGCGATTTTCCCGTCCAGCATATCGGTGACCGATGTCACGATGAAAATCAGTGTGGGGACGAGGCAGACGAGCCATGTCCGAAGCCGCAGGTCGGAGACCCCGCGGAACCACGCGGGCGCGTACAGGATTGCGGCAATACATACCGGCACGAGTGCCATCCGCACGAGCGACAGCACATTCGGCACGTTCATGATTTTTTGTGTTTTCTCGGGGGTCCCAGAGGTCTCGGGTGCTTGGGGTTCCTGTGTCCCCTGCACCTGCGGAGCATCATTTCTGTCTTGCATAAAACCTATTCCTTTCTCTTAGTCGGGCTCCCTGCCGTCGGTCAACCCGACCGCCTCGCCGATGAGGTCATAATCGAGGGCTTCCGTGAGGCGGACTTTTACAAATGTCCCGGGCGGGACGCGTTTCTTCGAGGAAAAATAGACTTTGCCGTCAATGTCCGGCGCGTCCGCCGCACTCCGTCCGAAGTGGGTGTTCGCGACGCGGTCGTACCCCTCGCAGAGGACGGTGACGGTCTTCCCGACCTTCTCCTTTTGCAGTTCCTCCGAGATGGGGAGCTGGGTCTGCATGATGATATCGTACCTTCTCTGTTTTTCCTGCTCGTCGATTTGGTCGGGGAAACGCGCCGCAGGCGTATCCTCTTCCGGCGAATACGGGAAAGCGCCGAACCTATCGAACCGCGCCTCTTTCAGATAGGCGCATAGCTCCGAGAACTCCTCCTCGGTCTCACCCGGGAACCCGACGATGGCGGTGGTCCGCAGGGTGACACCCGGAATCTCGCGCCGCAGTTTCTCGACCGTTTCGCGGACGAGTGCGGCGTTCCCGTGTCGGTTCATCGCGGTGAGTACGCGGTCGCTGATGTGCTGAATCGGAATATCCATGTACGGGAGCAGACGGGGGTTGTCCCGCATCTCCCGAATCAGGTCATCGGTAATCTTATCGGGGTAGCAATAGAGCAGACGAATCCACGGAATCGTGGTCTCGCGGCAAATCTCGCGCACGAGGTCGGCGAGGCGGTACTGCCCGTAGAGGTCGAGCCCGTAGCGCGAGGTGTCCTGCGCCACGAGATTGAGTTCCTTCGCGCCGCCCGCTTCCAAGCGTTTCGCCTCCTCTACAATGTCCTCGATGGGACGGGAGCGGAGTTTCCCGCGGATGAGGGGAATCGCGCAATAGGAACACCGATTGTCGCACCCCTCGGCGATTTTCAGATAGACCGAGTAGGCGGTGGTGGTCAGAATCCGTTCCCCGCCGAGCGGCGATGCCTCTTTGTTCTCAAACGAGCGGAACTTCTCTCCCCGCTCTGCGGCGCGCACCGCATCGACGATTCTTTGCAGGGAGCCGACACCCACAAGAGCATCCACCTCGGGCATCTCGCTGAATATTTCATCGCGGTAGCGCTCGGCGAGACAGCCGGTCACCACGATGGCTTTCAGGTTCCCATGCTCTTTGAGCCATGCGACATCCAATATGTTATCAATGGATTCCCGCTTCGCGCTTTCGATGAAGCCGCAGGTGTTGACCACCACAATATCCGCCTCGGTCTCGTCCGAGACGATGGTGTAACCGGCATCGGAGAGCAGTTTCAGCATGACCTCCGTGTCCACCTGATTCTTGGAACAGCCGAGAGAAATGAAGCCGACTTTTGTCATAGTATGTTATCCTTTATTTCAGCCAGCGCTCGACCCTTTGGTGGAACCGCGCGTAGTAGAGCACCACCATCCGAGTGAGCAGAATATCATAGAGCAAAAAACAGAGATTCCCGAAAAACGCGAGAATCAGCGGCACCGACCACGCGGGGAACGTCACCCCGAAGAGGGTGGCCTCGACGAACAGCCCGCCGAAGAAGAAGTGGAAAATGCAGAGAACGCCCGCGAAGAGCGCGTTGAACGCAGCGAACTTCCCGAGAAACGCAAGGGGCTTCGCGGGGATCTTCTCGAACAGCGCTTTCAGGAGCGGGAGCGCACCCACAAGCAGGGCGTATTCCCACGAGATGAACCGCCCCGGCATCAAAAGCAGTGCCAGAGCCGCCGATGCGAAATAGGGGAGCACGCTCCATGCAATCCCAAATTCGCACACCGAAAAAGCAATGAAAAGCGACGCCAGAAACACCGTGACGAGGTCGAGCACTTCAATGAGCGACCCCAGCCAGAGCATGACCACCGTCAGCGCGACCAGCGCGCCGGAGAGGGTCAGGCGTTTTGTCTTACTCCGCATCTTAAATACAGGGGCAAAGGTCTCCGCCCATGCACTCGCAGCAGCAGTCTGCGATAATCAGGTTCGAGCAGCAGTTGCAAAAAGTACTCGCCGTCGACCGCTGCGGGGTCCCGTAGGTGTCGGTGCGATAGGCAGAGCCGTAACCGCCCGCGCGGTTGCGGTACATCTCGCGAGAGCGGGCGTATTCCTCGTTCGAGGGATCCATCTCACACGCGAGATTGAGTTCCTGCATCGCGTCTCCCGTCCGCCCTCTGCGGTCGAGACACACGCTCTTCAAAAAGTGCCATTCGGCACTCCGCGACGCCTGCGGGATTTTGTCGAGTTCACTCTCCGCGGCGGCATAATTGTTCTGAGACAGATAGGTGCGGATGCGTGCGAAAGGCGAACCCCCGCGCTCTTCGCCCGATCTGCGACGGCGCATGATCTCGTCGTACGCGTCGTTAATCTCCTGCATTCTCTCGTTCGGGGTGTCTGAGCTCGGGTCGCTCCCGTCGGGATAACATTCGCGTGCAAGCGCACGGTAAGCGTCTTTCACTTCATCGTCGGTCGCGGCGGGCGTAATGCCCAGCACTTCATAAGGGTCTCTCATGGTTCCTCCTGTCACGGCAAAGGGCCGTCATATGGGGTAATCTTCTTTTTTCCCCGTTTCACGGGGGTGTCTTGTAACAAAAAGTCAATGCGTGCGGGCAATCCCTCGTAGAGAATATTCCGAATCAGGCGGGAGGTGATTCCCGCATTCTCAAAGGGGAGTGTCTGCCACGCGGATTCTCCCTCGGCGAGGATGCAAATGAGGGAGTCGTGGATATCCCGTTTCTTTTCGGGGGTCAAGGCGGAGCCGTAGGTCAGGACATACGGGTTATACGACCCGCTCTTCACATCGTGTGGGAAATCCTCTGCGGCATCCGCCGCGTAGATGAATTTGCCGACCGTGTCGCCTATTAGGCGCAGGTTCTCCCGATACTCGTCGGGTGCCCCCTCCGAAAAGACGGCACCGAGCAAACGCCCGAAGGCGGCGGCGGGCAGGTCGATTGACGCGACCTGTTCCCTCTCCATCTGCGAGAGCGCGGCGAGTTCCTCTTCAATCTTCTTGTCGAGCGATTCCAGCCCCGCTTTCTTCCGTGCACGACGAAGCATGGCACAGGCGGTCGCGGGCGGGATGCGACCGAGGAAGCGCGCGTCGCGGACATCGTCCTCCATCTTCCGATAGGCGAGCAGTACGCCCGCCCGCGCCGCATAGTCCACGGCGGGGTTGTCCACCACCATGGCACGCGGTTTTACGGGGTGCAACACACAGCGATGCGGGTGAACCGACACTTGGTTCTCCCCGACCAAAAGACGGAGCAGGGCGAGAAAGACCATATCGTAGTTGAGGGTCATGGACGAGACCGACCCCATCTGTTTCTTCATGGCGCGGCAAAGCCCGCAATATACCGCGCGGTAGAACTCGTAGTCGGCGAAAGTCGCCGATGGGCGATAGGGTCTGACATAGCCGAACATGGCGGCTCCTTTCGACACAATGCTGTATGTATGATTATATCATAACCATTTTATAAAAATCAATGATTATTCTTTGAACGGCGTTTGAACGCCGCGGAAGACACACCTCTGCTCATGCGGGGCGATTCTCACGCCGATGTGTATTTGAAAACGATGCGAGGAAAAGAACGAAAAACGAGCTGCCAACCATTGCCTGTAAACAACGATTGGCAGCATTGCTTATTTTACTGCATTTGGAAGGAAATTGCAATTATCCGAGTATTTTTTACTACTTAGCAGTCTCTTTTTTTCTTTCTTGAATCGTCTGAGAGCGAAAGAACAGAAATATTCCCGGTAAGCTAGTTTATTTTTGCTTTTTCCCCAAGACCGTAAGAATACTGATGCCGGTTTTCGTTTCAACATTTGAAGCATCCGTTCCCTCGACCACGATATCCGAACACAAACAAATATCTCCGTTGGGCGTTAATACTATTCTTTGATCGTCAATGTTCGATTTTTTTACTTGAAATTTGCTGTTTGTATATGTAGATTCTATTTTCTTTGATATGCTTTGATTCACAGCCGTTGCCTCAAAATCAATGGCAATGTCATCGAATGCATGGATATCTCCCGTCATGATGGACGCGAGCGTTCCTTTGGAGGTGACCTTTACCGCAATATAGTCGGAAGAGAAATAGCCGTTTATCTTTTTGGCAAAAGTGACCGTATAGTAGGTAATCTCATAAGTGATTCCATCTCTCTCTTTATATCTTGTCACGGGTTCGTCAATCATTTGCGTATATGCACGGACATCACCAATGTATTCAGCGGCGATTTCCGTCGCGAGCGAGACGGCTGACTCATATGGATGATTCACTTCCGGCAGGTACGGTTGGGTATTAAAGAACTCGGCATTCATGAAATTGATATACGCCAATTCACCGGTATCATGTCTCAAACCGAACTCGATCCCGTTTTCATCAAGATAGATATTCGTTGTGTAAGAGTTCATCTTATCAATGATGGACTTGCTATATGAACCGGAATATCTTTTCCCAAGCACCGTACAAGTTTTATCGGCCATATTTTTCTTTTCAAAATATGTCCCCGTCCAGAAATCAATTTCGGCATTTACGCTATATTGATCGTTTACAGAATCGGATATCAAACTTGTGTATTTCTCATAATGCGTTGTTCCGCAACTTGTAAAACAAAGCACGAATGATAACAGCGCCAGAAAAACCGCATGAATTCTTTTCATCATGACCTCCTTGTCTTCATGAATGATTTTAGTTTTCGATGGAAACGGCGTTGCTCGGTATCCTGCATATCGCTAACGGGGGTTGTCGGTACCTATATGATATTCCATTCCCTTTTTATTACAACACATCTTCCCTCTAATTTCAAGTTTTTATCTTTCAAATGCCCTTTACCCCATATGGATTTGCAGTGACATAGCCGTTCGACAGAAACGCAATCACTTTTTTCATGTCCTCGTTTCTATTTTGTCTCCCATCCACCGTAACACCGCAACCCGTACGCATCAAATCTCTTCTCGCCCCTTGACGGCGGGCGAGAAAATGTTGTATACTGTGCGTTGTGTGAAATCAAACTCGGATAGGCAGCCCACGGGCGGCGGAAAGAGAAAACCATGTACTATATTTCCCTCGACCTGGAATGGAACCAGGCGTATGCCGAGCAGTTGCAGGCGGTGCAGAAACGACTGAACGCCAGACTGCGCGGAGAGGTGATTCAGATAGGCGCGGTGAAACTGAACGAACAGATGCGTATCTGCGGCAGTTACAGCGTGATTGTCAAACCTCACTTTTTCAAAAAAATCCATCGGCATGTCCGCGACCTCACGGGGATTACCCAGGATATGATCAACGGCGGTGTCCCGCTCACCGAGGCGGCAGAGAACTTCCGCCGTTGGTGCGGCGAGGAATTCGCGTTCCTCACTTGGGGTCCCGACGATGTCCCGATGCTCAAAGACAACCTGCGGGTGCTCGGGGCGCCGATCGACTGGCTCGACCGCACCTATGACCTGCAACCCATCTTCAATCAGCAGACCGACGGGGTCAGCCGACAGCGGTCTCTCGAATACGCGATGGAGTATTACCAGATCGCGCAGACTCTCCCCGCCCACGACGCACTCAACGACGCGTTCTTCACCGCGCAGGTCGCGATGAAACTCGACCTCGCCCAAGGGGTGGCGAACTACACCGCGAGACGGGGGCAGTTCTTAGAAGAAGTAGAGATCGGGAACGCCGACACGGGAGAGACGGGTTACACCGATATCAAAGAATTGCTTGCGCACCCCGCGCTCACCGCGCCCACCTGCCCGCTCTGCGGAGAGAAGTGCACGGTGAAAGACAAGATTCTTCACTCGAAAGGACAGAAGTACACCTGCCTCATCTCCTGCGAGACGCACGGCGAGATGATGATCTCGGCGCGCCTGCAACACAACTTCAACGGGACATGGCGGCTCCGCAAGAGCGTCACCGAGGCGAACGAAGAAGCCGTCGCCACCTACCGTAAAAAACTCGCGGAGCAGGAAGAACAGAAGAAAACCCGCACCCGCCGCAGACGCCGTCCGGCGAGGAAAAAGACCGCAGTTACCGGCGGTGAGAATCACGAGTAACACATGAAGAGGAGCCGAAAAACACGGCTCCTCTTTCTTTTCTCGTCTCTTTCCCCGCCCGAGCGGGCGGCATGGAGAGAATCTCCATGAAAGCCGCCACACGACCGCTCTGAATCCTCATCTGCGCGTATGCGCATACACGCGATTTTGTTCTTTTTGGGAGAACCTCTTTTCCATTCCGAAAAAGTGTGATAAAATAGTCCTATCATTCGGAAAAGAGGCGCGCTTATGTTGACACTCACCAAAGCACCCGAAAACTGGGAGATCCTCCAACAGACGGACGGCTCTGCGACCTTTACGGTCGCGGGCACCTTTGACCCTGCAGACCCGACAAACGCCATTCTCTATGTCGGCGTGGTGTCGGAGGACGATACGGCACCTGTCATCGACTGGGTACGTGCGGACACGGACGGAGACACCTTTTTCGCGTCTCTCACCGTCCCGACAGGGGGACTCTACCGTCTCGAAGTCCGCTCGGCGGAAAGCGACAGGGTCTCCCCGACCGAGGCGAAATTGAGAGCAGCCCGCCACCATATCGGCGTGGGAGACAACTACCTCATCGCAGGGCAGTCGAACGCCTCGGGCGTCGGAAAAGGATATGCCGAGGACGCGGCGGACCCCATGGTCCATGTATTGCGCGACCGCGCCTATTGGGACATCGCCACCCATCCGCTCGATTCTAACCGCTGCCGGACGAATCCGTGGCTCTCGTTCGCAAAATATTTGAGGAAGAAACTCGGCTACCCCATCGGGCTGATTCCCACGGCGGTCGCGGGCAGTCAGATTCGCCTGTGGCTCCCCGAAGAGGACGGTATCTTCTACCGCGAGATGTGCGAAACCGTAAACGGGCGCGGCATCGGGCTTCGCGGAATGATTTGGTATCAAGGGTGCGCCGAGGCAATGGACGGGTTCGGCGCCGTCTACTATGACAAACTGTCCTCGTTTATCTCGCAGGCGAGACGCGACCTCGGTCACCCCGCTCTCCCCATTCTCTCGGTACAGATTAACCGTCATATCGACGGGAAAGAGTCCCCCGAAGTCCATCTGAGCTGGTCGCAGGTGCGGGAGGCACAGCGACAGGCGGCGAGGACCATCCCCGGCTTCTATCTCACCACCGCGTTCGACAGCATCCTCAGCGACGGAATCCACAACGGACCCGCGACCAATCCCATGCTCGGACAGCGGGTCGCACGCATGGCGCTCTATCACCTCTACGGCATCGGTCCCGCCTTTGACGCGCCCGACATCGAGGACGCGGTCCTCACGGCACCCGACAAAATCACGCTGCGGTTCTCGCATCTGCATACCCTGCTCACCTTCGGGCTCTCCCCTGCGGACATCCCGTTCCGAGTCGAGGACGCAGAGGGGGTCGTTCCGCTCGCCTCTTACGCCTGCGCGAATGAGTATGTCTATCTCACCCTCGCCCGTGCGGTGAATGGCGCGGCGACCGTCAGCGGTATGTACGGGCGGGAGAACCCCTACTTCCTCATGGACAGCGGCTCCCGCATCCCCATGCTCGCATTCCTCGGTCAAAAAGTGCGGACGGAATAACGGACGAGGTTGGAGGACAAGTTCCGAAAAATCCCCCGCAAAGCTGCCATCCCATGCGATGGCAGCGGTCGCATTCGACAAGACCCCACGCATACGAAAATCTTTCTTTTCTAAAAAGAATCCATCTCATCAAATACAGCGTTTTGCCTGATTTTCAGGGGAAACGCTGTTTTTTATTTCGCCCGAAAGGAGGGGTTGTCCCGCTCATTTCGGTCGAAGAAAAACCCGAATCCGTTTTTTCGGAAATGAGCCCGACGGCAAGTCGGGGGGCGATAGAATGGACTTGCGATGAGGGAAAGCATCGGCGACAAGAATCGAAAGGAGGAGGATTCCGACGGACCGTCCAAACCTCGAGCGGCAAATGCTCAATTATTTCGGAAACAGCGGGACAGAGTCCGCGGAGTTCCCCACCTTTTCGGGTTTCGCGGAGCAAGTGGGAGTCAGTCTCGGAAAACTCAAAGAGCAAAAGGAAAAAGACCCGACATTCGCGAAGGTGTGGGAGGAGTGCTTGGAACGCCAGAAAGCCCGCCTCGTGGTCGGAGGACTCACCCGAAAATACGACTCTTCCTTTTGTAAGTTTCTTCTGGGAGAGCTTGCGTCGGAAACCGCCGATTCCGCGTTCTGCGTGAAAATCGAGGTCGTAGAATGACTCTGACCGTGACGCGGCGGCAAAAAGCGTTTCTCGACGCGAGTGCCACCGAAGTCCTCTTCGGCGGGGCTGCCGGGGGCGGCAAGTCCCGCGGACAGCTCACGGACGCGTTTCTCTACGCCCTCCGCTATCCCTCATCCAAGCAGTTGATTCTGAGACGCACCTTTCCGGAACTGGAGAAGTCGCTCATCCGCGAAAGTCTCGCCCTCTATCCCGCGAGCGTGTATACCTACCACGCGACGGGGCATACCGGGCATTTCCCGAACGGGAGCATCATCGACTTCGGTTACTGCGCCGCCGAGAACGATGTGTTTCAGTATCAATCGGCAGAATACGATGTCGTGCGCTTCGACGAACTCACCCACTTCACCGAGTTTCAGTATCTCTATCTGATTTCCCGTGTGCGTGGAGCGAATGGGTACCCGAAGCAAATCAAGTCCTCTACCAATCCCGGCGGCGTGGGTCACGGGTGGGTAAAGGCGCGATTCATCGACCCCGCCCCGCCCGGGGTGGTCTTCACGCCCGAGAGCGGGGGAAGTCGGGTCTTTCTGCCCGCGAAACTCGAGGATAACCAATTTCTCATGCGTGCCGACCCGACCTATAAGACCCGCCTGATGGCACTGCCCGAACGAGAGCGGAAAGCCCTCCTATACGGGGACTGGAACCTCTTTGAGGGGCAGTATTTCGGAGAGTTCTCCTATGAGACGCACACCTGCGACCCCTGTGAACTCCCCGCATCATGGCGGCGCTTCCGAACCATCGACTACGGGCTGGATCGCCTCGCGTGCCTATGGATTGCGGTGGACGACGACCGCAACGCCTATGTGTATCGCGAACTCTGCGAGTCCGACCTCATCGTCTCCCGTGCCGCCGAGAAAATTCTCGCAATGACCCCCGAAAATGAGCACATCTATGCCACCCTTGCCCCGCCCGACCTGTGGGCGCGCAGTCAGGAAAGCGGACGGAGTAAGGCGTTGCTCTTCGAGGAACACGGGGTACGGTTTACCAAGACCGCGAACGACCGGGAGACCGGTTGGCTCTCGGTCAAGGAACTCTTACGGCTCCGCGGGGACGGTCAGCCGCGTCTGCATATTTTTCGGAACTGCACCGAACTCATTAAGTGCCTTCCCATGTTGCAGACAGACCCGTTGCGTCCGACCGACACCCTGACCGAGCCGCACAACATTACCCACGCACCCGACGCCCTACGGGGTTTCGCCATCTATTACAGTCGTCCGTCGCCGCCCCCCGAGGCGGCGGCGTCACTATGGCCGAACGACCTGCTCGAAGACTATGAGCGGGCGTCAGACGCGGAGCGGGAGTATCTGCGCCGCCGCTACGGCGCTCCCGCTCCTCTTCCATGAAAGGAACATACCCATGCAAATTGACAAGCACACCGACAGACTGCGGTTTTTCTCGGACCTCTACCAAAACGCGAAGAATCAGCTGAGCGAGGTTTCCGACAAGCTCCGTCGGCACTACGAACAGTACAAGGGGAGCGACCTCATCGACGGCAGTACCGAACGCGCTTCCGCGGTGCGGAACATCACCTACGAGATTGTGGAGAGTCAGGTCAATTCGGACATCCCCGCCCCCAAGGTCGAGGCGAAACGGTACAGCTTGCGCCACGACCGAAACGCGACCGACATCGAGCGTCTGCTCGCGAAGATACGGGACGAGCTCCCCTTTGAGGAACTCAACGACATCGACGAGCGCTACACCTACATTTTCGGCGGCAGTATTTGGCTCGTGGAGTGGGACAGCGACAAAGAGGACGCGCGGGAGCGGGGCGGTGTCCGCGTGAGCTGCATTTCCCCGACCGACTTTTTTCCACAGCCCCATATTTATCGGATCGAAGACATGGAATACTGTTTTCTCCGCTTCACCACCACGCGAGAGGAACTCTCGCGGCGGTACGGGGTCACGCAGGCGGAGGCGAACCTCGCCGCGACCGAAGAGACGGATGCCTGTCGGGGCGAAGAAGACACGGTCACAGTCGTGGTCTGTTTTTGGCGGGATGAAGCGGGAGAGGTCTCCCGCTTTGTCTGGTCGGGAGACGCGGTGCTCTCGGACATCGAGCACTACTACGGGCGCAAAAAGTGCGCCTGTCGCGTGTGCGGGAAGCCCGTGGAGTTCTGTACCTGTGAAACCCCGCGCCCCACGCTCTCCGACGAAGAGGAAGAAGTCCTCACGCACGACATTCTTTTGGAAGATGGAACGGTGATTTTGGCGAAAACCCCCGTCTTCTCCGAGAATTCCGATGGGGTCGTGCGGGAAATTCCGACGAGAGTCCCCTACTACCGTCCGAAGTGTTTCCCCATCGTGATTCGGAAAAACACCAGCTCGGCGTCCGACCTGCTCGGGCAGTCGGACTGTGAATTTATCCGTCCCGAACAGCAGCAAATCAACAAGATTGAAAGCCGCATCATGCAGAAACTGATGCGCTCGGGCATCACCCCGCTCGTCCCCGAGGACGCGACCGTCACCCTGAACAACGCGGTGTTCGGTCAGGTCATTCGCCTGCGCCCGGGGGAGAGCGCCGCCAGTTACGGCACCGTGGATACCACCCCGAATATCTCGCAGGACATCGCCCAAGCCGAGCGGCTGTATGAACACGCCAAGCGCATCATCGGTATCTCGGACGCGTACCAGGGGCTCGATACCGCGCGGGGCGAATCGGGCTATTCGCGGCAGATTCGCATTCAACAGGCGGCAGGCAGACTTGAGTCCAAACGGCGCATGAAGTACACCGCCTACGCCGCCATCGACCGTCTGATTTTCTCCTACTACCTCGCCTATGCGGACGAGCCGCGCCATGTGACCTATACCGACAGTTTCGGGGTCAAGCACGCATCGACCTTCAACCGCTACGATTTCCTCGAATACGACCCCGCGGAGGGACGGTACTACTACGACGACGGCTACCTCTTCTCGGTCGACCTCTCGGGGGGACCCGAACAACAGCGGGAGGAAATGTGGGAAAAGAATCTCAAGAATCTGCAGGCGGGCACCCTCGGTGACCCCGCGGACCCCGCGACCCTCTTGCGCTACTGGCAGAACCAAGAGCGCGCCCACTATCCGTTCGCCCGCGAGAATGTCACCTACTTTTTCGATATGATCAAGAGAAAGGAGAGAGAAAAAAATGGTCAGGCAGAGCAAGAAATCCTTGTCTCCGACCAAAGAGACAACCCCTCTGTTGACGGCATCGCTCCCGTCGGTCGACCGCATCCCTTACACAGCGGGGTCGTCGGGCTCGCAGGACAAGACACCGGCGCCCACTGACGAGGGGTATGCCGCATGGGTCTCACGCTATGGGACCGACACCGACGGCATCTACCGCGAGGCGCTCCGAGCGGCGAATGCCGCCTATGCCCGCGCGCTTGCCACCTACGGCGCGCGCGGTGAGACACTCGGCAGAGCGGGGCTCACCGGCTCGGGATACGGGGACTACCTCACCGGCGTGGCATATGCCGCGCGAGCGAGCGCCGAGGACGCGGCACTGAAGGAGAGTTACGCCACGGAGCAAAAGAACCGTCAGTCCTACGCCGCGTATCTGACCGAACAGCAGGACCGCGCGAAAGACCTCCTGACGACCCTCAGAAAAGAGGGGGTCACGGATGCCGACCTCGCCTATACCTACGCGAAGACCTGCGGGATAAGCGACGAGAACGCCCGCACCATCTCGACTTTGATAGGAAAGATGAGCGCCGCGGGCACCACCGCATCGCTCTCGGAGATCCGTGAGCGGGTGACCGTCCTGCAATATGTCATCCGCGCGGGACTGACGCGGGATGCCGCCTATGCCTATGCCATCTCCTGTGGCATCCGTCAGGATGTCGCGAAAGAACTGGCGGACGCGGCGGAGAAAGCCGCGACCGACGCCGACGGGCGAAAGCTCTACGATTACTATTACTGACGAAAAGGAGTCATACGATGAAAGACCAAAAAACCGGCAAGAACCCCTATGCCACCATGCAGGGGGGCAAGATTGACGCGCCCCACGCCCCGAAGAATCCGCCCAAATCGGTGAAGAGAACCGGAACCGATCTGCGGGTGAAGAAGTAAGGAGCCGCGCATGGAACAAAACGATTCGGAAACTAGGACGCAGGGTCTCCCCCGCCCGCAGGACACCCCGCAATACGAGGAAACCGACCCCGCGGACGCGACTCTCGCCGTAGCGGAGACAGCGCCGGAACCCCCCGGCGATGAGCCCGCCCCTGCGGGAGCGGAAGAGCCGCTCGCAGACGGCGAGAGTCCCTCACCCGACTATAAAGCACTCGCGGCGGAGGACCTCGCGGAGATTCACCGTCTCGTCCCCGCACTCGAAGGGGTGAAACATTTGGCGGAACTGCCGAATGCCGTCCGTTATGCCGCCCTCCGAGACGCGGGACTCTCGGTAGAAGAAGCACTTTGGGCGGCGTGTCACGCGGTCGTGGCAGGGCGCGCCCCCTATGACAATCGCTCGCACCTGCGCTCCTCGGTCCCGCGCGGAGCCGCGGGAAATCCCGCCGCCATGACCGCATCCGAGATGCAAGCGGCGAAAGACCTCTTCGGAGATCTCTCCGAAGCGGAAATCGAACGGCTCTATCTGAGATGCCGCTAAACTACATACAAAAGGAGAAACAAAATGTTCCGTTTGGTAAAAATCGAAAACGGCAGAACAAACGAGGCGGAGCCCGTAAAACTCGGTGCCACCCCGCAGGAGACCTACTCGCTCGGCGAGGCGCTTGTCCTCTCGGACGGGCTCGCGACCAAATGCGCGTCGACGACCAAACCCGCGTTCATCGCGGGGGAGGACTTCACCGCACCCGCCACGGGGAGCGCGTCTCTTGTCGCCTACCCCATCAGTTCCGACATGGTGTTTGAGGTCCCCGTCACCGCCGCGCCCACCTCGCTCAAAGCGGGGAATGCCGTCACCCTCTCATCCGACGGTCTCGGCGTCACCGCCACCACGACCTCGGGGGTCGCCGTCATTCGCGACCTCGCAGGCGCCGCCGCCGCGGGCGACAAAATCCTCGTCAAATTCTAACAAACAAAGGAGCGTACTATGGCAATTCTGTTTTCTAAATCCTCCGGCGTGAATAACGCGCAGGTCGGTCGTCTCGAAACCCCCATCAAAATGGTGATCGAGCACGAGTCGGATCTCCAAACCAAACAGGGCGGGATTCGCGACTGGCTCTTCAATGTGGAGAAGTCGAGTAAATTCGGCGAGACCATTGTCGGACAGAACGAGTTTGATGTCTTCCGCGCGACCGTCGAGGGCGCCGGCGCGGAAAACGATGATATGCAGGAGACCTACCGCAAATTCATCGAACATATCCAATTCATGAAAGAGTTTACCATCACCGCCGAGATGATGGAGGATGCCGCCTACGGCGTCGCCGCCGACGCGAAACGCCGCGCGGAGAACTTCACCCGTGCCTACTACAAGACCCAGCACAAAATCTGCGAGTATGCCCTCGCGCACGGCACCGAGGCGAGCGGCACTTTTGCCCGCGCGTCCCTTGATCTCACCGCTCCCGACGGGAATCCCCTCTTCTGCTCTTCTCATACTTGGGGCGGGAAGCGCACGCACGGCACCCAGTCCAACTTCTTCTGGGGCGACATCTTCGGGACAGGCACCGACAGCCGTACCCTCTCGACCGGTGCGTTCGAGGAGGCACTCGCCACCCTCGCGGTCAAACTCCGCAACATGAAGGACGAGAACGGCGATATCCTCGGCTATACCGCGGACACCCTGATTCTCCCCGGGAACCGACCGCTCGCCGAGACCATCGCCAAAAAGGTCTGCGGCTCGGAGGGCGCGACCGGCAACGGCTATAACGACATCAACCTGCACTACGGCAACTGGAATATCATCGTCATGCCGAACTGGCAGACCTCGGACGACCGCGTGATGGTGATGTCCCGTGAGGCGAACAAGAACCTCTCGGGCAATATGTTCTTCAACCGTGTCCCCCTGACGGTCACCAGTTGGTGTGACAACCACACCGGCAACTACATTTGGAACGGCAGATGCCGCTTCGGTGTCGGCTTCGGCTCCTACAAGCACATTCTGCTCGCGGTCGATTCGGCGACCGCCGTCAGCGGCGCGACTGCCCTCTCGTAAAGGAGGAAAAGCGCTGTGACCCTGGCGAAATTGAAAACGAGTACGGCGCTTTTGGGGTTCACCGAGACCCTCTCGGACCTCTCCGACGGAGCCGAGTCCGGTTTCTATGCGGCGCTGAACCGTGCGCTCGCCGAACTTGACCGTCTCCGTCCGCGGATGGGGACGCTGTTCCTCACCCACGCGCCCGCCGAAAACCTCGTGGAATCCCCCCACTTTCATCTGGCGGCAGGCACCTCCCGCACGGAGGCGTTTGACGCGGCGGGGGCGTACTACTTCGAGGCGACCGGCACGGGAGAATGTGCCGTGTACGCGGGAGACGCGACGGTCACCCATCACTTTGCAAACGAGCAGACGCCGCGCGCTTTCTCGGGCACGGTTTCGGGGAGCGTCAAGCTGACCTTCTCCGCCGCCGTCGACTGCGAGATTCGGGATTTCGGGGTCTATGAGACCGCGGAGAGCACCCCTGTCGGGGGCGGTCGGTTCGTGGGGTATACCCTCGGGGAGCGCACGTCGGATTTCGCCCTGCTCGCAGAGCCGCCCGCGCGGTTGCAAAACGGTATGTATCTCCCGCTATCGGACGGGTATTATCTCGAAGACGGCAACCGCCTGTATCTCGACCGCGCACTGTCGGGAGAATACCGCATCCGCTATCGGAAACGTGCCCCGACTGTCACCGAAGAAACCGATGACGAGAGCGAGCTACCGCTCGACCGCGACCTCGCCGAACTCGCGCCCCTGCTCATCGCCTATTATCTCCTGCTCGACGACGACCCCGACAAGGCGCTCTCCTATCTTGCGCTCTACCGTGAACAGGCGAATGCCATCCGACAGTCCGACCCCCGCACGCGGGCGGGCGGGTACTACTCCACGAACAACTGGTGACGGTTTCGTCACCGGGCGTAAAGGAACATGACCCATGAAATACCGTGTCAACCAATCCACCGTTTATACGCGGGTGCTCGAAGACTTCGGCGGTCTCGACCGCGCGCACCCGCCCTCTGGGGTCTCCCCGAACCGCTTTCTGAAACTCGAGAACCTTTGGCGAGATTACGGCGCGTCGGAGGGGAGTCTCATCGAGACTTTTCCCGGTTTTCGCTGTCTTTCCACCCTTTCGGGAGGGATTTGGGGCATCTGGCAAATGACCTTTTCCGGCGTCTCCTATCTGCTGATTCACGCGGGGAGGAGCCTGTATTTCCGGCTCTTCTCTGACACAGACTCCCTCTCGATTGACCCGCCTATCCTCATCGAAGACAGCGAGGGACTACTCGCTGACGCGCAGTCGGTCGCCTTCGCTTTCGGAGACAAGCTGTATCTGCTCGACGGGAACGGCTACTATGCCGTGAGCCGAGAAGAGGACACCTTCCGCTTGCAGGCGGTCGCGAACACTTATGCGCCGGTAACTTACTCGGACGGCGCGGTGTACGAACAGAGGAACCTCATCAGCGACTATGCCGTCGCCGAGTGCTCGGTTGGAGGTCCCGTCCCGTTTTCCTACGGGACGCCGGCGCTCGAATACACCATTCTCTCGGAGGAAGAAGGCACCTGCTATGTATCCGGGATTCGGACTCCGTTTACCGACCCGAATCTCTACATTCCCGGCTCCGCCATCATCGGAGGCAAGGCGTATACCGTCAAGCAGATCGGTATGCTCACTAACTTCAACTCCACCCTCGTCCGCGTCTTTCTCTCGGAGGGCATCGAGCAGATTGGCAACTCCGCCTTCTTCGCTTGCACTGCACTCAGCGAGGTAGTTCTGCCCGACAGTCTCACCGAAATCGGGGCATCGGCATTCGGGCTCTCCCCCATCAAAAGACTGGTCTTGGGCGCGCACCTCAAAACGATCGGTGCTTCCGCATTCAGCGACGCATCGTTTCAGCAGGTGATCTGTCACGCGTCCGACAGTTCTTTTTGGTCGGGGGTCACCGTCGGGAGCGGCAATCAGCCGCTTGAAAATGCCTCCAAAATCTATCGTACCGATTATCCGGTGAAGTTCTGCTCCCTGCGCTTTTTGGACCCGGTCGTCGCGCTGACCTCCATCCGTCTCAACGGCGAGGAATATATCGACGACCCCGACAGTTACCTCGCCATTGTCGAAGGCGACTACTACCAAGCGATCGTTCTGCGCTACGAGGGCACCAACATCCCCGCGGGTGCGACCCTCTCGGTGACCAAGCGCCTTGCGCCTTCGGAGTTCAG
Source organism: Clostridia bacterium (assembly GCA_028720145.1). Lineage (GTDB taxonomy): Bacteria > Bacillota > Clostridia > Oscillospirales > CAG-272 > UBA1740. The sequence continues at coordinate 9,054 of JAQYLJ010000067.1, read as the reverse complement.
AAGCGTCTCGCAACACCCCGACTTCTCGGCGGCGAACCCTGCGTACGGCGGATCATCTATCACCGCTCTGACGCACTGTACCGTCGCCTGCGTCTATGACGGCAGGGTGTTCTTCTCGGGGAATCCCGCGCTTCCGAATACCGTCTTCTATGCCGGAAGAGACCGCACGGGAGCCATCAATCCCGCCTATATCGGGGTCTTGAATTACTGGAACGCGGGAGTCGGGGTCAATCCCGTCGTCGCGCTCCTGCCCTGCGACACTTACCTCGCGGTCTGTAAAGGCGGAGATCCTGCGGAGGGCAATGTTCTGCTCTATCGCGGGCAGGATACGGGCGAAGACCTGCTCCCGCGCATCTATACCTGTGCGCAGACCCTCTCGGGCGCGAGTTGTCAGGGCGGAGCCGTCCGTTTCGGCAGCGACCCGATCTACCTCTCCCGCGGCGGGGTCGAGAGCATCGGGTACGAGAGCCTGAACGCCTCGCGGGTCACCGCCCACCGCTCCACCCTGATCGATGCGGCACTCGCCGCCCACAGAGGAGAGAAACCCCTCGCCTGCGTCTTTGAGGGTTACTACTTTCTGCTCTTCCCGGACGGGGATGCCTACCTCGGCGACAGCCGCCTACGGGTGAGAACCCGCACCGACACCGAGTACGAGTGGTATCACCTGACCGGCGTCGGCGGGTATTCGGGCGATTCTCCCGTCTACCGCTATGCGTCGGGATACCCGTCCGAGACTCCGCCCACCCTCACATGGGAGGGGCAGACGCGGGAAGTGATGCTGTCTCCCACCCCGGGGGCGCTCCCTCTGGGCGCAGACGAGACGACCTACCCCACGGTCTATTCTTCGATTCTCAAAGCCGAGGATGCGGACGGTAATCCCATTTACTTTACGGCGGAGCCGATGCCCGACCGCCCCGAGGAAACCGTCCTCTATCTGCTCACCCCCACGGGAGAGCGCATGGGCGGGACATTTTCCCCTCCGACCTCCCTCACTGCGGCGGACGGAAAACTTTTCATCGGCTGTGAGAATGGGCAATTGTTCGTCGTCAATACCGACAGACGGCGCACAGACGGCAGGATTCCCCGCGCACTCTATTCCTACGGCGGTCACGCATTCCTCGCGGGGTTCGAGACCGGGATGGACCTCTGCGGTGTCCCCAATTACCGCAAGCGCACCGTCCGCAATTCCGCCGTCGCGGAACTCTATACCGACGGAGAAGTCTCCTTGGAGGTCCGTATTCACCACGGCTCCTACGCGACCGTCGGCGAGGGGACGGTCACCACGGGCGGCGGAGTGTCATTCGATACGGCGGACTTCCGCACCCTGAGCTTCGGGGAGGGCGGGCTCTCCACCGTCGCGCTGAAAGAGCGCAATCGGGGATGGGTCGGAAAGCAATACCGTATGTACACCCGCACTTTCGGAGTCGCATTCGGGCTGAACCGCCTGGCGTACTCCTATCGGGTGTCGGGCAATGTGAAAAACAAATAAGGGAAGGACTCATATGAAACGATTATTATTTGGAGCACTGGCTTGTCTTTTGTTCTTCTGCCTCGCCCTCGGCGCTCTGGCGGCGGAAGAAACCGGCGGGGAGGAGCCGCAAAATACGGCTCCGAGTGGTGTGGACACCACGTCCGAAACGGACGCGACCGCACTTGACACCCCCGTGCGGGACACATCCCCGACAGGGGACGACGGCGATACGACACCCGCCGAAGAAAAAAAGAGCGCGGGAGACCACATCCTCGCCTTCTTTGAGACCTACGCGGGGGAACTCTTCTCGCTCCTCACGCTGGCGGGATCACTCATTCTCATGTGCGGCTACAAGCGGGGACTGCTCCCGACCCTATACGGCGGACTCAACAAGATAGCCGACTATACTCGCGGGGTCGGAGAGGCGGCGAGCCGTCTCGCTGAGGACACCGAAGGACAGATGAATGATTTTTGTCTCCGCGCGGCACCCATTCTCGAACGGATTGCCGCTGTGTGTGACGGTGCGGACGCGCTCCGCGCACAGGCGGAACGGATGAAAGAAGAGATGACAGCCGCCGAGAGCGAGCGCGCACGCACCGCGGCGCTGATGCGGGGCGTGGCGGACTTACTCTACGGTGTCTTCTCTGCGGCGAATCTCCCCGCCTATGCGAAAGAGCAGCTCGGGCAGCGTTACGCGGCTCTGACCGCGCTCGCGGCGGAGGCGGAGGTGCCCCATGAGAGCGAAGATTTATAAGGCGGTCGGGCTTGCCCTCTGCGTCCTGCCTCCCGCTCTGACCGCGCTTTCCTACTTTCCGCTTTGGCTGGAGAAACGCGAGAGCACCTTCTCGCTCCTCTCGGTCTGCGTTCTGTTCCTCTGCGCCCTGCCCTTTCACCGCATCCTGCGGGAAAAGCTGAAATCCCCCTCCGCGTGGCAGATGTGGCTGATCCTCCTCATTCTGCTCTCGCTCTTTCGGAATATCATCGACGGGCTGCGGGCGGTGGCGTGTGTCGCGGTCCCCACGAGTCTTTTGGGCGCGGTCTTTTTCGCGCTGGCGAAGCGGGAGACCGCGCGGAATGAAACAGACCTTGCCCGCCCGCATGAGGAGGACAAGGCATGACCGACAAACCCTCCGAGATTTTCTCTTTCACGGGAGAGATGCGTCTGCGCCCGCAGAAACGGCTGTATGCCGGCGTGGGAATCGGGCTGCTCACCGTCCTCGTCGCCGCGGCGGTTTTCTTCTGCGAGATGCATATCACTGCCGCACCCATCGAGCAGACCGCAATGACCGCCGCCGTCACCATTCTCTCCTGTTTCGTCATGTACACCTCGCTCTTTGACGCGGGGCGGCAAAAGGCGTATACCGAAGAGAAATACACGGCGATGAAAAAGACCTACGAGACCCTGCGCGAGCGCGCACAATCGTGCGCGGGCGAAGCGCTCGAATCCTTCTGCTCCGCCTATGTGGAGGAAGAGCTTCGACGCTCCCGCGAGCACATATTGAAAACGGTCGGTGAGAGTTACGAGACCTTTCTTTCCTACCAGGCGGGAGAGATGCCCCGTGAAGAATTTCTCGCGCGGTCTCGAGCACGGCGGCGGGCGCTCAAACGCGCGGAAAGAATGAACCCCCTGCGTCTCTCCGCCGCCCTGCTCCTCTGTGAGCGGCACGGAACAAAGCGAGGGCTGACCCTCTCCGCCCGCCCCGCGCAGGTGCGCCGCATCACCACGGCTCTCGTGCCCACGGTCTGCGGCTCGCTTGTCACCGTGCTCGTCACCTTGGAGACCTCCGCGCTCACCCCCGCCGCCGTCATCGCGGGACTGCTCCGCATCTTCACCCTCGTCTGGACGGGGGTACGCGGCTATGGCGCGGGAGGCGCCTCGGTCTCGCACGACGAGTGTGCCGCACTCGAAACCAAAGCGACGCTCTTGGGGGTATATCTCGCAGACACCCCCGCGCACGCATAAATCAAACCGACATAAAAAGGACGCCCCTCACGGGCGTCCCGAATGACGGGGAGCCGCCGAATTTTTCGGCGGCTCTTTGTGTTTTATATGAGGATTTTCACGACCCGACGAGCAGTCCCAAATCGCGCGCGATACAGTATTTCGCCTGTCTCTTATACCGCTTATAGGTCGCGGGGGACAGGGTGTAAAGCGGACTGTAAGTCGCACCCCGCCGACAGGCGATGTCCCGCCGCATGGCGACACGCGCCGTAGGGTCCAGTTTGGGGAGGGACGTGTCGAGAGCGGTGTCGATCACGCCGTTCAGATGGGAATAGAAGTCTCTCGTCTCCCGGTCGGTCGTCGCGAGGGTCAGGGCGCGCGCCCGCCGCTCGTAGTCCTCACAGTAGGCGATGACCAGATGCTCCACGCTGCGTTCCAGCGTGCCTAGCCATCCTCCTCGCCGTCGCTCCCGCCTTTCGCGGAATCCCGCACGGGCCAACGCTTCGAGGCGTTCTCCCGATTGGTCTGACAACGGCTCTCATAGAGAAGTTTATCCTGCTCCATGCGCGCGGAGATAAACGCGAACGCCATCTGCGCGGCAGGGGGGAGTGCGGACGAGGTGTCCCGCCCGTCGTAGTAATCGAAGAGGGACATGAGCAGTTGTCCCCGCTCGCGGTCGTCGAGAAGCGCGAGGGATGCGCGGTAGGTGGGATACATGACGAATCCCTTCACATTCTTTGCAGAAGACATAGCGTATCCCTCATCTCCTTTTCGAGTTCCGTGAGATGCTCGGTATACCGTTCCATCTCTCCGCAGGTCAGGCGTGCGCTCTCCGCGAGACAGTCGAATGCCTCGGAGGTGGAATCGTCTTGTCGGTAATCTCGAAGTAAATCCCGCGCTGCTTCCAGAGCGGCATACCGTTCCCAAAGGGTGGCGAACGCCTTGGATGTTTCGCCGATTTCGGAGCGAATATCCGCCGGATCTCTCCAAGAAATCGTCTCGCCCCTACGATGTTCGACAAAATGTAACATTTTTTGTTCCTTTCTTGTGGTATAATCGATTGTACCCTGTCGGATACCGTCGTCGGATACGGCGGAGAAAGGCGCATGGCGCCGACCGTACCCACCGCGCTTTCCTCGTCGGGGGCGGGACGAAAAAGACACGGAAACCCAAGGAAACAGGGAGTCATCTGCTTCGGGCACTATCATGGTATCACGAAAAAAAGAGTCATGTCAAGTGACATTCCGAGCGGAAAATGAAGAAAAAACTGGGAAAAACTGTGCAAATCCGATATTCTGTCGAAAAAAGTAACATGAGAGGTAACAAGTTATGACCTTCGGAGAAAACCTGCGTCAAAAAAGAAAGGCGTGCCACCTGACCCTGGACACTCTCGCATCCCTCGTCGGGACGACCCGACAGACCATCTACCGCTACGAATCGGGCGCGATTCAGTCCCCGCCCTACGACAAGGTCCGGACCCTCGCGGCGGTCCTCGGCTGCACCCCCGCCGCTCTCTTGGGCTGGGGAGTCGGAGATGACCTCCCCGCATCGGAGGAGTACGGCGACTACCCCGTCGCGGTGCTGACCGAGGGCACCGACTTCTGCGTCACCGCGCCCGACCGCGCGATGGCGGGCGACCGTATCCTCGAGGGGGACTCGGTCTTCATCCACCGCGGGAGCGGCATCGCCTACGGGCATATCTGCGCCCTGCGCCTGGACGGAAAGACGCTTTTGAGACGTATCTACCTCGCCCCCGCAGGCGACACGCTGATTCTCCTCGCGTCCGACCCCGCTTTTGCGCCCATCCTGCTCTCCAATACCGAGCGAAGTCGGATGCAGTACCTCGGGCGGGCGATTCTCTTTCAGAGTCGGTTGTAAACGAGAAACCGAGCTTCGACGAACAGTCCTCCCGAAAAAGAAAACACCTGCCACGGCAGGTGTCGTCTCGGATATTTCGGACTGCGGCTTCGACCGCACATCCGGGATAGACGGGGCGCAGGCGCGAAAAAGCGTTTGCGACGACCACTTCCCGTCAGACTTGCAACAGGGTGAGCACCTCGTCTTTCGGCTGTTCCAGCACAAGCGACAGTTCCTCGACGAGAATCCGCTCCGCACGCTTAAACGCGTTTTCATCCGCGGTGAGATTTTTCTTTCCCGACGCGCGGAGAGCCTGCCGCCTAAGAGAAACGGCACGTGCGAGAACAAGCAGGTCCCGCGCGTCCCCCTCATTCAGCGTCCTTTGGAAACGGGCACTGCGTTCACGGTTGTCCTCAATCCACGGACTCTCGAGCGTGGGCAGATCGCGGAGCAACTGCTTCGCCTCATCGGGGGTCAAGAGGGCGCGCATACGCGCCGTCAGTTGCTCGCTGTCGGTGGGGACAAAAATGGACGAGCCACCCGCGAGCGGTTCGAGTACGAAGTACTCCCGCTCCACCTCGCCGAAGGTCTCTCGGCGAATATCCGTCACGCGGCAGGCACCGCTCGGACCGTACATGACCCGCTCGCCTACTGTGAACATAACGCTCCTCCCTTCTTCTCCCGAACCGATTTGAAGACGCTCTCGCGCCCCGTTTTTCTTGATTTGTTATAATAATATTAACAGAAAAACAGGAAAAAATCAAGTTGTCTTTTCCCGCGGAATTTTTTTGCGTGCGACATCTTGACAAAAACCGCTGTCGTATGCTATGATATACGGGCACGGAAAAGAGACAGTCGCGCCCTGTTTGCGGGACGCCGCCCTGTTCCTTCCCCATGCGGGTTTGGCGGAATTGGCAGACGCGTAAGATTCAGGTTCTTATGGGAGCAATCCTGTGAAGGTTCAAGTCCTTTAACCCGCACCAAAACAGGCAGGAGAGCCGCGAGGGCACTCCTGCCTTTTTTACGGGTGAAAACGGGGATTCCCCGCATGGGCGGTTTTCCGCGGAGAAATCACGGTGACCCGCGGGCATATTTCGGCTTGTTTTCAAGAGAATAATTCTCTCAAAGTGATTCGATGATTCAAATGAAAGGACAGACTATGAAAAGGATTCGGAAATCCTCCGAACTGTTATGGCTCTTCGGCATGATTTTTGTCGCGCTCGGGGTCGCGCTTTGCAGCAAAGCCGACTTGGGGGTCTCCATGATTGCCGCGCCGACCTTCGTCATTCAGGAGGCGGTCTCGCGGCTGTGGAGCGGGTTCAGCGTCGGCATGACCGAGTATCTGCTCCAAGGGCTGGTACTTCTGATTCTGTGTCTCATCATCCGCCGTTTCCGCCTGCGGTATCTGCTCGCGTTTGCGGTCGCGGTCGTGTACGGGTATATCCTCAATCTGTTCTTGTGGATTCTCGGGCCTGTCTCGTTCGACGCGGCATGGCTCCGCTGGGTGATGCTCCTCGTCGGGGACATCTCGACGGCGTTCGGCGTGGCGTGTTTCTTCCGCACCTATCTGCCGCTCCAAGTCTATGAACTCTTCGTCGCGGAACTCTCGGACCGATATCGGTGGAGTATCAACAAAGTAAAATGGGCATTTGACCTCTCCCTGCTCGTCATCTCGGTGACTCTCGCGCTGACCCTGTTCGGCGATGCCGCCTCGTTCGATTGGTCGACCATATGGTATGCGAGTTTCCACAGCATCGGGCTCGGGACCATCGTCACCACCGCCATCAACTCCCCGCTCATTACCGCGATGGGGAAACTCATCGACCGCGTGTTCGACCCCTCGCCCCTCTTCCCGAAGCTGAAGAGCATCTTAAAGCCGGAGGAATCTATGTAAAAAGGAGCACACGAGGTGCTCCTTTTTCGTATTTCGTAAATTCAGCGGTAGTAGCGGTTGGTCTTTTTGAGGTACTCAATCAGCATGAGACACCAGTCGGTCTGAATCATGTCGTAGCCGCGGTCGGCGAGCCAACCCCAACCCGCATCGGGATCGCCGCACAGGGCGGTATCGTCCGAGTGCCCCGCCGCGAGTTGGTCGCGATAGTTATAGATAATCGAATTGACCCAGACGAGTTTCCCGTCTTTGTGCATCCGCTCGATGAACGCGGGGGACGCGACCTCGGCGTCGTCGCTCGTAAACAGTACTTCCGCGCCGACATACCGAATCTTGCTCTTCATGAGGGTCTCGTGGAGCGGATGGGTCTCGTGGACAATCGGCATATAGGCGAGGTCAGGCGCGAGGTCTTCGAGCACCCGCAGCACATTCTCCGAGGGGGCGGACTTCACCACAATCTGCTCCGCCATGTCATGGCGTTTGACCGCTTCATAGATCTCCTGCGGATGATCCCAGAACTTATCGACATTGATAAGGCACTTATCCTTGTAGGTTTCGAGCAGGTCGTCGAAGCGCAGAATCCCGAACTGGGTCGGGGTGTCATCCGCGTTGAGATACCGCAGTTTCTCGATTTCCTCCATCGTGAGGTCGGGCAGGCGAATGTTCTTCCCGAGGAAATGTGGCTCCATCTCAGGGTGAAAGATGATGAGTGTCCCGTCTTTTGACCGACTGACATCGGTCTCAATCATATCCGCGCCCTGCATCAGCGCGCCCTCGTATGCCGCCCGCGTGTTCCCGGGGATATTCCCGCCCGAGACGCCGCGGTGCGCGACCACGAGAAGATGCTTTTTTGTCTTGTCAAAAAGTCCCTCTGTCATGGTGTTTCTTCCTCTTTCTCGGGCGGTTTCGTTTTTTCCGTCCGTGTGAATCGTTTTTGTGCTATAATCACTATTGTTATAAGCCGAAATGCGCGTTTTGTCAATACAAACCGCGGTTTCGTTCCGTTTTCCGAAAGCATCCGAAAGGAGTCCCCATGTCCGTTTGTCAGCATCTCAAACACCCCGTCCCGCCGGTTTGGGACGCGTCCTGCGAGACCCTCATCCTCGGGTCGTTCCCCTCGGTGAAGTCCCGCGAAGTGGGGTTCTTCTACGGGCATCCGCAGAACCGATTTTGGCGGGTGCTCTCGCACGTGTTGGATTGCCCACTCCCCGCGACCATCCCCGAGAAACGCGAGATGCTGCTTTCCCATCATATTGCCCTTTGGGATGTCATCGCGGAATGCGATATTGTCGGCTCGTCCGACAGCTCCATTCGCAACGCCCGCCCGAACGATATCGAGTCGCTCATCCGCGGCTCGCGTATCTCCCGCATCTTCGTCAACGGGGCGACGGCGGAAAAACTCTATGGCGCCTATCTCTTCCCGATTTTACGGCTCCGCGCCGTCCGGCTCCCCTCGACCAGCCCCGCAAACGCCGCGTGGAATATCGAGCGTCTGACCGACGCATGGCGGGTGATTGGCGGCACGCCGCAGTGAAGTTTTCCGCTATGCGGAAAGAGAAATTTCGGCTAACGCCGAATGTGACGCTGCGGCGCGCTACGCCGCGGGAAGTTTCGTCTCGCGACGAAGTGAGATTATTCTTGATTGTAGGGCGGGGGCTTGCTCCCACCGCAAGGTGAAGTTTTCCGCTATGCGGAAAGTGAAGTTTCGTCTCGCGACGAAGTGAAGTTTTGCTGATGCAAAGTGAAGTTTCGGCTCACGCCGAAGTGAGATTATTCTTTATTGTAGGGCGGGGGCTTGCTCCCGCCGCATGGTGAAGTTTTCCGCTATGCGGAAAGTGAAGTTTCGTCTTGCGACGAAGTGAAGTTTCGTCTGCAACGAATGTGACGCTGCGG
>JAQYLJ010000066.1 GCA_028720145.1 Clostridia bacterium | reverse complement strand
CACCGGATGTCCCTGCGGAACTCTGCCATAAGGCATTTCATTATCCACAAAGGGACAATCATACTTCTTAGCCATTTCCGCAGCTTTTACTTCAAGTGCTTCAAAGTAACTGCGGTTATGCTTGTTGTAGATCTCATCGTAAAGCGGTACAAGATCGGGATATTTTCCTGCTATATAATCCATAATCGTCTTCTTGAAACCGCCACGAAGGTTGAGATTTTCAAGCCAAAACAGATCGCACTGATCCTTTACCCGCTCAAAGATTGCTTCAAAATCTGTAATACCGGGAAATACCGGGGATACGAAACAGACTGTACGGATACCTGCTTCATATACCTGCTTCATAGCAGCGATACGACGCTCAATGCTCGAAGCAGAATCCATATCGTTCTTGAAATTTTCATCCAGTGTGTTGATCGACCACGAAACGGTTACGCGTCCAAGCTTCTTCAGCAAATCAATATCCCGTATCACAAGATCAGACTTTGTGCAGATCAGAATATCCGCGTCACTGCCGATCAGCTGCTCCAGAAGTTTTCTGGTGTTCCCGAATTGCTCCTCCTGTGGATTGTAGCCATCCGTCACAGAACCGATGACCACACGCTGTCCGGCATATTTCTTCGGATTCTTAATTTCCGGCCACTTCTTCACGTCAAGGAAAGTGCCCCATTCCTCCGTGTGTTCGGAAAAGCGCTTCATAAAAGAAGCATAACAATACTTGCAGGCATGTGTGCAACCCACATAGGGATTGACCGAATAACCGCCTACAGGCAGACTGGACTTGGTCATGATGTTCTTCGTTTCCACCTCATTAATGAGGATTCCATTTATTACTTCTGCCATGAGCTCTGTACCTCCAACACTTTATTGAATTCTTCCGGCATTTCCTGAATCATATTTTCATCCCCTATGATTGGGATTAGGTCTTCCTTCATAAACACCGGAATGCCGAGCGTATGTGCCTGGTTTGTCAGAGACCATGCCCATTCCGGCTCCGTATGAATCTTCCTGCTCTGAGTTCCGGTCATGGTGCCGATAACAATCCAGTTGATTTGGGAAAGGTCAACTATACCGGGATCATCGAATAGCGGCTCAAAGGTAACATGGTAGTGTTTTGCTCTGACATTTTCCCGTAGTGCGTCAATACGCCACAGTTCTGCTTTTCTCGTCACCGTAACACCAAACCATGCGTTTTCCAGTTCGGTATCAAAATCCAGCAGATCGGGGCGTTTGGTGAGGAATAGGAACTGATGCTGTGGATTTTCACGGATCTTTGCAAATACCTCGTCTCTCCATTCCTGCTTCCAGCCGGAGAGATCGCTCATGCCGGTAAGAAGAAAGTTCTGCGGACATTTCTTTTCCATCATTTTGAGCTTGCTCGGAAAGTATTCCGGGGCAGCGAAATCATCGATCATATGCCAGCGTTTCACATTATTGCGGGCATAGCAATATGCACACCCCACAGTACAGCCGATGACAATATTCATGTTTTGAATCTGATCTTTTATACAAATACTCATGACTTCTGCCACTCCTCAAGATTCTTTCTTATACGGTCAAGGCATTCCTCAAACCGTGTAATTTCTTCCTCTGAAAAACCTTTATAGTAAATGCTGCCCATCTCATCAGATACAGAATCGTACTCTCCCTTTAAGGCATGTGCTTTCTCGGTCAGAAACAGAAGTGTTTTCCTTTTGTCCGTTTCAGACTGAACGCGGCTTATCAGCCCTTGATTTTCCATTCTTTCCAGCATCGTCGTAAGAGATGTTATCGCCAATCCGCATTTTATCGAAAGTGACCTGATTGAGATTCCATCCCCCTGCCAAAGTACATAAAGAATGCGCCCCTGAGCTCCATTGAACGCATCAACATTCTTTTCGCTGAGAATCTTCTCAAAGATTCGGTCTCCAAGCTGTTTTATCTTAGTGACAAGAAATCCACCATTCATTTTCATAGAAAAGCTCCTATATAGTAGTTTTATTAAAAAATACCATATAGGAGTTTTATTGTCAACAGTTTATATGTCCAAATAGATATAATTTCCGATTTGTCGCTTCGTTGTATCGCCCCCGTGGACGCCTACCCTGTTTTCGGCTTAAAAAGACGCTCCCTTTTGTTCGTCATTGACATATAGTCCTACAGACTTCAAGTGTGAAATTACGCTTTTTTAGATATAAAAAAAGACCGGGCAACGGGTTGTCCGTTACTCGGTCTAATGTTTTTATATGTTTTGGGTTCAAATCCCCGTGGACGCCTGCCCCCTTTTCGGTTTAAAAAGACGCTCCTTTTTGTTCATCGTCGCCAAAAAAAGAAGGGCACCTCGTGTGTCCTTCTTTTTTTGCCCTATCCGCAGTGAACCTGTCGCGTAAGCGATGCAGGTTCGCATACCGCCGTCAGGCGGCATCACGAGCGGAGCGAGTTATTCTCACGGGTAGGCGCAGTTTCGGGCGGCGGTTGTTTTTTCTCACCGACAGGATTCGAAGGACGAACGGTACAGAGCAACCTTCCGGTGGACGGTTGCGACCGTGAGCGACCAAGGCGAGGTTACGCCGAGCCGCGACCGAATCCTGTCGGGTAGGCTTACCCTCGGTTGAACCTGTCGCGTAAGCGACGCAGGTTCCGATACCCCGTCAGGCGGCATCACGAGCGAAGCAAGTCATCCTCGCGTGGTGTCTTGTATCTGTTGCTATCTTGACAAAAAACGACGGAAAATATAATATGATAGGTAATCCGGGGTGGAAAAGACGACTTCATGTTTCGGTCGATTCAAATGATCCCCCTGTCGATACAAACGGTTATCAAATGCCATGTGATGTATGGAGTGATCACTATGAACGGACAAGTAAGCATCTCTCGCTTTATCGCGAAACTGGACAGTTGTTTTGATCATAACGACATGAAAGGCGCGCGAGATTGTATTGAATATTGGGAAAAAGAAGCAAGAGAATCGGGAGACGACCGTGCTTTACTCACCATTCTCAACGAAGCGGTAGGATTCTATCGCAGAACGCAAAAGCGCGGAAAAGCCCTTGCGGCGATGGAAGAAAGTCTCGATCTGGTAGACAAATTGGGACTGTCCGGCAATCTGTCGGGTGCAACGATCTACATCAATGCGGCAACAACGCTGTCATTTTTCGGGAAAGAGGCAGAAGGATTGATCCTATATGACAAAGCCGCGAAATGCTATGAAAATGAAGGTCGCACGGAAACATACGAATATGCGGCGCTTCTGAACAACAAGGCGGGAACGCTGAATGCCTTACAGAGATATGACGAAGCGGAAAAAAACTGGATACAAGCCGTCGAAATTCTCCGCAAGATAGGCAATCACGCCGGAGAAATCGCCATATCACTCGTCATGCTGGCGCATTTGACGTATGACAGGGATGACAGCGCCTATGAAAAAGTGGAATCCCTCTTGGATGAAGCTTGGGACTATATCAATTCGGACGATCAACCGAAAGACGGAAACTATGCGTATGTCTTACGAAAATGCGCGCCGTCCTTTGAGTATTTCAAAAGATTCGACGAAGCGAAAGCCATGCGGGAAGTCGCAAAAGAGATCTATTATAGTTAAAAGGCAGAATCAACTATAAACACGGATATGACCCGTGATCATAATCATCGCAAAAATGCTGTTGAGGTGAAAGGACCCGTATGTTAAATCAGTATTCGAGAACCGAACTTCTGTTCGGAAAGAACGCCATGGAAAAACTATGGCAATCACGCGTTGCCGTATTCGGTATCGGCGGCGTGGGCGGCTACGCGGTGGAAGCGCTCGCGCGTTCGGGTGTGGGTGCTCTCGATCTGATTGATGACGACAGGGTTTGCCTTACGAATATCAATCGGCAGATCTTCGCCACGCGAAAAACGGTTGGAAAATATAAAGTTGACGTTGCCGCGGAGCGCATTTCCGAGATCAATCCCGCGATTACGGTCACGACCTATCAAACTTTTTATTCCCGCGAGACAGCAGTTCAGTTTGACTTCGGGCAATACGATTATATCATAGATGCCATTGATACCGTCACGGGTAAGATTGAACTCGTATTACGGGCGCAAGAGGCAGGTGTACCCATTATCAGTTGTATGGGCGCGGGCAACAAGCTCGACCCGACCGCTTTTGAAGTGGCGGATATTTACCAAACTTCCGTCTGCCCGTTGGCGAGGGTCATGCGCCGCGAACTGAAAAAGCGTAATGTCCCTTCCCTGAAAGTCGTCTACTCCAAGGAGCCGCCCATGACGCCGATCGACGATATGGCGATTTCTTGTCGTACACATTGCATTTGTCCACCCGGAACCGCGCGGAAATGTACAGAGCGCAGACAAGTCCCGGGAAGCACCGCGTTCGTTCCGTCGGTCGCAGGACTCATTATCGCAGGCGAAGTGATAAAGGACTTGATAGCACAGGAAAAAACAGATTGACCGAATGAATAATGTCGATGCTCGACTCCGACGATTCAAGCGATGACCGAGGCGGCTTTGCAGCGTTTTCCGAGGACACCATACTTTGGGTGTAACAGTTTAAGCACCAAAAACAACCGTTGCCCTTTTGCGTGTTATCCTAACGGAGAACACGCAATGAATTGCAACCTTGCGGTTGCATGAATTGAAAGCGGAACTTTCATGAATTGCCTACGGCATGAATTGTGCCTTTGGCAGATGGGTTGCAATTCAATTCATGGAGGAGGCGGCGTGCCGACGAGAAATCATGGCGCACGCCAATTCATGATGCGTAAGCATCAATTCATTGATAAAACGAACAGAGCAAGAATAGAAGGAGTATATCCTTTTACTCTTGCTCTTTCTGCTTATATAAGGGGGGTACTTACCCAATTTGCATTTGACCTTTCAAATGCGGCGCTCGCACTTTGTTGGGTTTTCAATCTCTCCGGTAAGAGTATTTCACTTTTTGGGTGACGGTTGTTTTTTTCTTACTCGAAGTTGACCCTGTCTCGCAAGCGATGCGGGTGTCGATTCCCGGCGGCGGCATCACGCAAGAAGATACCGTCAGGGATCGATGAACGCAATCAACTGTCGGAAACAGTTTTCCGTGCCTGCCCCGAACCCTTGGTAGTCGTTTTGGCTGACGTCGGAATAGTTGACGAACTGCACGGTGATTTCCACGGTGGCGCTTTCCCCCGCCGGCAAAGAAATCTCGGCTATGAACTTGTTTTGCACGGTTTGCTCCGTATCGTAGGCAATTTTATCCGTGGGGGGAGTCATCAGATACGGGTCGTCCGCGCCGGTTTGCGAAACGCCATTGACCATCGTGTCGGAAATTTTCAGTTGTGTACTTAAATAATAGTACTTTCCGCCTTTCACGAGCGGTACTTCCCGACTGCCGTCAATCAGTCCCAAATACACGCGCAGGGTGTGCGTCTTGTCGGAACGATTCGCGTACTGTGCTTTGATGGAAATGCTTTCTCCGGGGTTCAGATTTTGAAAAATCCGTTCCCAGTCCGTGATTTCCGTATAGTCGACCTCACCGACTCCTTTGGCAAAATAGGCGTCGGAAATGCCGTACTCGGCGAGATTGACCGCCGCGCCGTTCGCGTCGGTATTTCGGTTGCTCCCAAACCAAGCAAACGAGCGGTTGGAATAGATAACAGCGTTAATTCCGAGTACGACGAGCAATACCAGTATGATAGTGGTCTTGATGAGCAGCGCGGTGTTTTTGGAAGTTTCATTGTTTTTCATGGCTATCCCGTTGGTTGAACCGATTATTGTGTGACTCGCACATTGTCCGCATAGCGTGAATACTGTACGATGCAGGTGTTTTTGTCACCGTCCAGAACCGCCGCTATGACCGTGCGGCTCGTGGTATCGTTATGGTCTGCGTCCGACTTGGGGATTTCGGATTCTTCGAGAACATATCGTCGCACCCGTATGTACTCGTAATTCACATCCATAAACACGGGGTTGTCGTCTGTATAGCTGTCCGCGTGTTTCGATGTATTGAAATACATGAGACAATAAGACGGATAGTAATTGGAATACACCTCGTTCCCGTCCGTGTCGGTTTCGGAACTCTCTTTGACCGTGACAATGACATTCTCGTAGTCGTACACAAAATCGATCGTCCCGATCTGAGAGCCGGATACGCCGTCACGCCCTGCGCTCGCGACGCCTTCCGCCGAGAAATACACGATTTCCATCGGGACATCCTCGACGGCATTCCCGTCCGCATCAATGCCCGACATGCCCATGCAGAAGACGCCGACGCCGAATCCCTCCGTCGTGGTATCGACGGAAAACTCATAGGCGAGCAGGACACGGTCCCCGTTCAAATAGCACCGATATTCGTTGCCGTTATAGGTCACGATGATGTATTCCGAATCGGCGTCTCCGGCGGTCTTCCCGGGTTCATACGGGTGAGAGCGCGGAACTTCAAAACGATCGACGAGGTTCTCGCCCGTGGCATCGAACACCTGGACGGTGCTCTCCCCCGCTTCTTCCATCTTCCACAGGTTGAAATAGAGCGTATAATCTCCCAGATCATACCCTTCTTCGGTTGGATACAGTTCAGAAACCGCAACCGAAACGATCACGCGGATTTTGTTCTCCGCATTTGGGTTATTGATGCGGAATGCGACACACGCCTGCGGAATATTGGCTTCAATCCCGTTGGTGCCGACGGGGGCGGTGATGATGCCGCTCGAACCCAAGGTGCCGTTCAGTAGGTTGAAAGACGCGCCGAATGTAATGCCTTTCTCCATTTTGAACTTGCTTTCGAGGTCATCGACCGACACGATTTGTCCGCTGCCGTTATTCCAGCCGAGCTGTTCGAGCGACAGAACCGTATAGCTCGTATCGGTCGTCGCAATATTGCCGTTTGCGTCGCTTGTGTGCGTGGGGTCGGCGAACAGAACCGTCTCTCCCGCGCCGAATGTGTAGCAATCCGTATCGTCCGCTGCATCGTCGATCGGGTCGAAGGTCACTCTCCCGTAGTTGATATCCTGCGTACCCTCGACAGTATAGATGCAGAGTTTGGTGCCGTCAATGGTATTGGAAGTCGCCGTATTAAACAGCGAGTCGGTGGCGTGCACATACAAACCCGTCGTGTCAATGCCGTATTGGATATAGCAAGTGCCGTCGGCATTAAAGCGCAAAGTCGCCTGTGTACTGTTGGAGACAGACGTGGGGGTTTGTAAGCGGAACACAAAGGTGTGGGTAAAACTCCCCGTATCTTCGGCAGCGGAATCGGTGCCGTTCCACAACGCATAGTGGTTGCCGTAACTGCTGAACACGGCTTTGATCATGCGTAGGTAGTTCTCTCCCGACGAGAATGTATAGGTGGGGTAGCGATCCAGTAACACCCCCGTCTTCCCGTTCGCGGAATAAATCGTTTGTCCCGCAAGAGACTTGTTCCCCGTATCCGTCAAAGAACTCGCGGAAATCGCCGTCTGCGGGTCGGTGGAGTGGTAGTATTCCGTCCCGCCGACATTTTTGTAGAAGTAATATACCGTGGTGGTAGCGGGTTTTGTCAGTTCCGCGCCGTCCGGGTTCGCGGTGTTGCCGCTGTCGTAGAAGACGCCTTCGCTCTTGTTGACGACGACCCCTTTATAGGTGGTGCCGTTATAGGTATAGGTGTAGATTTTCTCGCCTTCCCATGTTTCGCCCGTGTCGGTAAACGCGGCAGAGGGCGTGTTGCTGGAACCGCCTAAGATGTTGGAAGAGCCCGTCCCGATCTGGACCGTCGCGTCTTGGCTCTGCCAGTAGTAGGTGTAATCGGTCTTGTACCAGCTCGACGAGACCGTGTAATAGATATATCCGTCGTAGCCGTCGGTCACGACTTCGTTGTTAATGGGATAGACATAGTATTCGTTCAGCTCGCCGTCAGAAGTGACCGAAACGGGTGTCTGCCCCGAAAAGTAGCTGTAATTCCCCGTTGTTTGCGCCGTGATTTTATACTGTTCCTTCAAGGTTTCCAGCGAAGTGGTGGAACTGGTGATGCCGACATTGATGGCGCGAATGCTCCCGCTTTTGAGTGCGTTTACCAAATCGTCCTTGGAGTAACCGCTCATGTCGGCGGGGAGCGTCAGCTCTCCGCCCTCGTAGGACTGAATCAGAGAATTCACGAACTCATCCGAGCCGAACTGCTGCGAGACCCCGTTCGTGCTGTACTTTTCTTCAAAATCGCCGCTGCCCGCCGTCGACGCGCTAAAGAGCGACATGAGAAAAATCCGTTCACCGTTTTCATTCAGAATAAAAATCTGTTTTCCGCTGTTGATTGCCGCTTGCAAGTCTTGGTCGCTGCTGATTTTTTTGACATAGGCAACAACGGCTTTATTCCCCTTGCTGTAATTGATGCCCCATTTGTCGGGATCGTTCGGTCCGATGGAGAATTCGTCCGGCGCATCCTGCCATGTGGGTTCGATGAGGTCTTCCTGACTGGAAAGCGCGAAGGTGAACACACCGTCGTAAAAATAGTATCTGCCGGTCGCTTCGGTTCCCCACAGGATGCGGTCGCGGATCCACT
The DNA here is from genome assembly GCA_028720145.1 of Clostridia bacterium. GTDB lineage: Bacteria > Bacillota > Clostridia > Oscillospirales > CAG-272 > UBA1740. The sequence goes on along the minus strand of JAQYLJ010000066.1, from coordinate 11,673 downwards.
CGGTGCAAAGGGCATTTCCGTCGGCGGAGACGGCGTCTTTGAGATAGATGGTGCCGTCTGTATCCTCGACGATTCCTGCGTCCGTTTTTGTGTAGTGATACTTCGCGTACATTTCCGCTGCCAGGACATACCCGGACTTGGTGCCGGAGGAAACCCCGCCCCCGCCGACGGTACCGTAAGAGATATCTCCCACGCTGTCGCCCGACCCTGCGGAGACGGACATATTGCCGTTACCGTCGTCTGTCACCGTGGGATTGATATTGTCGATAAAGCCCAAAATGCCCGTCGCGGAAAGATAGTTTGCCCGCACGCCGTCGACTTCCGTTTCGTCGTGGAGGTCAATCGCCACCACTTCTCCCGAAGTGTAATACACGCTGATATATTCGACCGCCGTATAAGATGCGTGTCCGACAAGAATCCCGATGTGATGGTTTTCATGCGGAACCAAACGATAGTCCGTCGTATCGTACAAATCGGTGAACGAATACCTGTGTCCGTCCGTCGCGTTGATTGCGATATCTTCCAAAAACGAAGTGACGGTGCCCCACAAGCTCGACTTGACGGTGATCTGCATATCCACGAGCACCAAATTGGAGAGTGTGGAAATCTGTCCCGAAAACATCCCCGTGTTTTCGTCGACCGCGGCGGAATCGCCCAGATAGCCGATATGTCCGAACAGTCCCACATCGGCATTGGCGGGGTTACCGGATACTTTGACATTGTAGATGGCGGAAGTGTCACACTGTTTGCCGTCGACCGTAATCGGAGCTTCGGGATTCTGTACCCCCCGCACGGAACCGATGAACGGGTACGCATCCGTGCCGATGGAAGTAATGCCCCCAAAGTTGGTCCCGTCGATCAAGACGGGGGTGTAATCCGGCGTACACACCAAAAAATAGGGGATATTCGAGTAGTTGCCGTCCTCGTTTTTGCTGATGTGCATCTTGTAGAAATAACCCAGACGCTGTAGTTCCGACAGATTGTAGAGGTGCCGCACATCGGAAATGACATAGGGGTATTCTTTGGTCCCCCACGCCGAATCGTTGACGGTGATGCTGCTGTCGGTCGCCTGATACGCCGCCATGCCCTCGTCGGACAGGCGGTCGAACAAAAGCTCGACTTCCCCGCTGAAAAAGCCGTCGTAGATTTCTTTTTTGGAAAAATAGGCATATGTGGTGATGGTTGCCGCCACAGCCAGCACGCTGAGCAACACAACCAACAGGATCATTGTCGTCTTTTTTACTTTGCTCATTTTTTATCCGCCTAAATGGTTTCCGTCATAGTTGCCGAATCGAATACCGCGCCGATGGCAAAATACATATAGCAGGGCATGATGGCAGACAGGTATTCGATGGAATATGCAAACACAGACAGATTGGGAATGATTTTGATGTAGAGATAGTAGTTGTCCGTCACTTGGTCAAACGCGGTATTTGTCAGTGTCTTGAAAGTCGTGTTATCGACGCCGAAGCGCAAATAATCTTCTTCGTTTTGCGCGAACGCAACGTTTTGGGCAATTTCGTTTGCCTGCCACGCCTGATTGGAAACGACGGCGTCGTACAGCAAAAAGGAATCGTTTGCCTTTTCAGTCGATTCCACGGCAATCAGATTGTCGAGAACCGCCTCATCGGTCACAAGAGTAGATTGGATGTCTCCCGTCATCTCGTCGATCGTTTTTTGGTAGAGCGTGATGAAGTCCGCTTGCGAATAGTGCAGGTTCAAACGCACGCTGTCACCGCACGATTTGGGCACGGTGAGACGCAAATACACGACATTCTCCGCCTTCAACTGTGCGACATTGTCTATCGTGCCGAAGGTCATGTTCTCGATCGCGGCTTCAAGGTGCGTGCCGTCGGAATTTGTCTCGATCTGATAGTTGTTGCAGGGATAATACACGCGTTCCGTATCCTCACGACCCGCGTCCGAATAGGGGATGCGCGCGAGTTCCAGCGTATAGGGCGGGAGTTCACTCGCGGTGTAACCGAAACGATCGCCTTTGACGAACCCCGCAAGCCACGCATAGGTAGACACAGATAATAGTACAGTGCAAAGCACCGCCATCAGAAAAGCCGTCACGACGGCAAAACGGTTGTGTTGTTCTTTCATCTGCGTCCCTCCTTCCCGGAAATCGCCGCACAGGGCAATTGCCTTTATTTGCCTTTGCGCTTTCAATGCACGTCAGGCGTTTGTCTTTGCGGCTTTAAATTTGTTATAATATATTAAAATAGAGTATAAAATTACGAAAACGGTTTGTCAAGCATTCGCTGATTTTTTGAACGATTTCAACAGATTGCGCCAATGAATTGCCGCCGATTTTGAATATTTTTTCACTATTTCGGCATAGCAGCGATCACTCCATTCTATGCCATACACAAAGAACGACAAAATCAAAAAGCGGTTCTCCGCACCGTAAGACAAGGCGGCAGGCATTCCCCAAACGGGGTGCCTGCCGCCTATCTGATTAGCAAAAGAGCCTACGGCGAAACAATGGAAATTTTTTGGGTCTCCGTTCTCATACGCCGGTAGCAAAATAGAAGAAAGTATCGTCTTCCCCTGCTCTCTCCATATGGGCGGACAGCATCCGATAGGATTTCACATTCTCGCGGTAGCATTTGGCACGGACGACCGACAGGCCGAGCCCGTAGAGCGCGGCATGAAGTACGGCACAGAGCGCCTCGCCGCCGAAGCCGCGTCCCTCGCGATCGGAGAGCAGTCGAATCCCGACCTGTGCGCCCCCGTGATAATCGAAGTCATAAAGCAGTGCTTCGCCCACCAGTTTTCCGTTCGAGCGGATTGCCCAGTTGACCGCTGTTTTGGTCTCGAAGTCCTTGCGCGTCTCGGCGAGGAAGTATTCTTCGTCCGGCTCGGGGCAATCGGTGCGGTAGTCGTAACCCCAGTAGCGGTTTCTCTCATCGTCAAGACACAGGCGATTATAGAGTGCTCGGTCGTTCTCTCCCAAAGCGGAGAGCGTGAGGCGCTCGGTATGCAAAACGGGGATTTTCTCCCACGCGGCAAGTTCCGTTTTGACGGCGACTTCATACTTCCGCAGCATGGTTCTGGGACGGTACTGCATCTTGGAGCGGCGGAGTCCGCTGTCTCCCGTATCCTCTTCCCGATTGATATACCGCACAGCACTGCAAAAGCTGCGCGCAAACGCCTGCACAAGCGCGGGGTAGACCCCCTCGTACTCGTACAGGGCTTTTTCAATGTGCAGAATCATGGTATCTCCGCAGATTTCGCCGAGAGATACCGCAATCATCTCCCCCTCATACTCCAGATAGCCTGCGCACGCCCATTTCGGAAATTTTCGGAGAAGATCAAACGCGTATTTGAGTTCGGTCTCCGCTTCTCTGCTTTTTTGTGGAGAACGGTAGGAAAAACGCGCGATGAAGCGTTCTAGGAGCGGATAGGCGTCCGGCGTCAGGATTTTGAAAGACGCGCCGGGATAGGCGTTCTCAAAACGGCGGATATGATTGCGCTGTCCCGCGTAGTGTTTCCCCTCAAAGCGCGCGAGGTCTTCCGCCAAATAGAGGTATTCATCATCGCTTCGGACAGAAGAAATCGAGACGGCGCGGTAGCGCGCGGCGAGGTCCCCGACTTTCGCTTCGGGAACATCCGAAAAGATGAGCGGGATATAGTGCGCCATGCAATACTGCTCGATTTCACCGAGCGCCCCCGCGAGATCATAGGTCTCCTCACAGGGAATCGGGTAATCGAAGCGCACCGCTCCGCGGTAACGGTTCTTGACAATCATACAGCCGTTTGAAAACGCGACTTCCGGATGGAGGTAGGGTTTCCACATAAGTTTGGTGCCGAGCGAGTAGTCGCTGACGCGATAGTCGCAATAGCGGTACGCGCGGCGCACGCTATCGAGATTCTTTCGATTCACAGACGAAAAAGTAAGCATAGAATCCTCTTCTCTGATAAAAATGCCTTGTCAACAGTCTATGGGAAACAAAATACTCCCGCCATGGAGGCGAGAAGAACGCCCCTCACGGGCTCACAGCGGCTCCGCAAGAGGCGTTGACGGGAAAACCAGTTATCAGTGGCGAATGTTAGCGATGATGCACATAATGGCGCCCACGACAAACAGCGTCCCGGACATCCCGTGCCCAAGCAGAGCGGGGTTGAACATATCGACGCGGATGCCGCCGTTCTTCGCCTGTCGCTTCATGTCGATTGTGCCGAGCACATAGGCGGCAATCAACGCGACAGTCGTCACAATCCCCGACACCACAACGGCAGTCATATTACTGAATGCCCAGTGCAGAATCATCCCGACAATGCCGACCACCGTCAGAGCCAATGAAAACAGTCCCATACGATCACTTCCCTTTCGTTTTTTTTCGTCTTATCGATTAATTCCATTGTAGTCTGTTTCCCGCATCGAATAATGACAAAATTGTAAATTTTAAATAGAATTTTGTCAAAAGTATGTTCTCTTATGGAAATATTTCACGAATGCTTTGTTATTTCTCTCCGACTGCCGTTTGGTAAGGGGCAGTCGATTTTTCGTGAGCGGCTCCGCACGGCGAGACATAAAAAAGAAAAGGCACCTCGTATGCCCTTGTTTCTTTGCCTATTCGCAGTAGAACCCGATGCAGGTTCCGACACCCCGAAGACGGCATTACGCACTATAAAAAGCAATATATTTTGTGTATTTCTCCAATGCCACGAATTGTTGACATGGACAACAATGAGTAATATACTCATTAATCATAGCGATTTATGTCGAATTTTGCGGCAAATCTCCCGAATACGCAAACGGCTTTGAGCGCTATATCCTTGGCGTTTGATTTTGTTTTCCCCGTCGTTCCGCTCCTCTTGGCGGTGGCATTCGATGCGGCTGCCGAATGCGGAGATGAATTGATTAAGCAATTTGATTTTCAAATAAAAATTACTTTTGGAGGTTCATCATGGCAGGCGCAAAACGGCAAAAAGACTTCGCGGTCATCAAGTATCTGGCAGACTATCGGGTCAGTAAAATCGGTGGGAGCCCGACCGGCAGCGTACAGAAGTACGACGACAAAAGCAAAGATGTGATTTTCTGTCTTCCCTTCGGTACGGCTCTGGTGGGAATCACCGTGCATTTTGTCGGGGATCTGTCTCGGAATGTCAATTATGAACTGGACGATGTGTTTAAGAAATACGGCAATTCGCAGGGCACTGTCAATTCTTTTTTCGACAGTTTCATTGCGTTTCTGAACGCCCCGCGGTTCAAAAAGAATGTGATTTCTCTGTCAAGCGGCGATTTTGTATCGCTCGACGAGGTGATTACCGGCGAGGATGGCGGTAAGTCGGATGCTCTGACAGCCATCGTGCGGATGCTGGGGTCTTTGAAGCGGTTTATCGCGCGCGAAGATATCGAGATTCCGCTGACAAACGAACTGCTGACAAACGAGTGGTATGACGACTACGACTGGCATGACGCCATGTCTTGTATGTGGAAAGCCGTCGGGCTCGGGATCGTCGCTCTTTTGGGGCTGATTCTGACCGCTGCGGCGACCCCCGTTTTCGTTGTGGTTCTCCTCCCCGCATTAGCAGGTGCCGGCTATTTCGGATGGAACAGTTATAAAAAGCAAAAAGAGTTTAGAAAAAAGCATCCTATCAAGAAATAAGGAGACTTTGCATTATGTTCTTTGCTATTCTGAAACTCATCGGCGGCATCATCATCGCAGCCGGTTTGGGTGGTTTTCTACGGGATTCCGAATTGCTCATACTGGCAATCGTCGCATATATTGGCGGAGCGGCTTTGGCAATTCAAGGAGCGTTTTCTCTCGTAAAACAACTATTCGGGCGTGTTTTCGGAGGTTCTTCTTCCCATTACACATCTTCGGGCAGTAGCAGTAGCAGCGGCAGTAGCAGTTCCGGCGGAAAAAGGTTTACAAGACCGACGCCGCCCGATGATTCGGATGACGATGATTCGGGTAACGGATTGAAAGCCCCGGACGATCATGTCGGCTACTTGATTTCCACGGAAATCAGCAGAAGATTACCTGCTGTCACCCCGGCTACGGGAATCTATTGTACGGTCTATTCGGATGGGTCGGCATATCTGAGCGGCGGAATTACATTATGGCACGCGAGCGATGCTGACAGAGTAACCGATGCGGTCAGAGACGGTTTCAATGCCGCGCTGAGAAAAGCGGCAAATGAAGGATACGATGTCGGAAGAATCAGCGGTCTCGACCCGAGCGGAGTCACTCTCGAAGCGGCAGGAGAATGACGCATTCCAGATAATCAAAAAGACAGGCACCCTCGCGGGGTGCCTGTCTTTTTGCACGCCGATTCTCGAGTGAATCGGCATGATGGGTTCGGGCGCTATCGAAGGTCGTGCGGACACGCTTTTTTGATTTACTCCCGCGTCCATGCGCGGGCGGCTTGCTCGCACAGTTTCTCGATATAAGGTTCTCTTTTTGAGGACGGACAGCCATTCGTGCGGGATGGCATCATAGCCGTAAAGTGCCCCTGCAAGACCGCCCGCGACGGCGGCGACGGTGTCGGTATCCTCCCCAAGATTGACCGCTTTCAGGACGCATTCCCGATAACCGGCGGTCGTGAGGAGGCACCACACCGCCGCCAAAAGCGTGTCGACGACATAGCCGCCGCTCTTGATTTTTGCGACTTCTGTATCGGCGAAACCGCCGGAAAACAGTGCCCGATAGTGCGTAATTTCCGGGTGGGTCCGATAGTATTCTTCCGCTCTCGCGAGTGCCGTGGGGATGGCGGATTTTTCGGGTTTATCCAGGAGAGCCGTCAAGATACACGCATAGATGCCGCAGCCGACTTTCGAGCGATCGTGTGCGTGCGTTAAGACGGAGGCGCGCTCGACGAGCGGCATCCATGCGGAAAACGGCATATTCTTTGCATAGGCATACAACACGAAGGGGTGAATCCGCATGAGCGATCCGTTCCCGTTGGAGTTCTCGCCCGACAGCCCGCACTCCGACGCGGGTTTGCGGCGAACAAAATAATTCTCGATGGCAGTTCTGCACGCATTCCCGATATCAAACAGTGTCCCCGTCGGGGTATAGTCGTCCCGGTAATACCACGCGCCGAATTTCTCCATGATGTCATCGGGGTCATACCTGCCCCCGCATAAGCTGTCGAGGGCGGCGAGCGACATGCTCGTGTCGTCCGACCAGCACCCTGCGGGATAGGGATAGGTGCCGAATCCGCGCATATCCGTGACGGGCGCAGCCGCGAGTCTCTCGCGACTTTGAAATTCGACGGGCACACCGAGCGCATCTGCCACGGCATGACCCAGCATGACGGATTTGACTTGTTGCGCGATTTTTTCGCTATGCATCATATGTTCCTCCAATGCTACCAAGTTAAACAGACGGTTTGGGTAAACGGCGCTTTTGGGGTATTCTCCCCGCTTCGACGGGTCGTCGAAGCAAGAGCCGCGGGTCAGCCGAGATAGTGGACGAGCAGCATTGCGACACCCAAGGTGACGAGGATGGCGCCCGTGATGCGGTTCAGGGTCTTCGGTTTCGCTTTATTCGCGAAGAGAGACGCGATCTGCGCGAAAAGCAAAGTCGTTACGACACAGATGATGAGCGCCGTCAGGTCGGGCAGACCGCCGATCACGAAATGACTCGCGGCACCCGTGAGTGCCGTGGCACTCATGATGAACACGCTGGTACCGACCGCGGTTTTCAGTTCGTACCCGAGCACCGAGGTGAGCACGAGAAGCATCATCATCCCGCCGCCCGCGCCGACGAAACCGCAGATAAAGCCCACGAGCGCGCCCCACAGAATCGAACGCAGTGCCTTTTGCTTCGTGGTCGCCTCGGTCAGACGCTGTTTCGGCTCCATGACGGGTTTCACGATGAATTTTATCCCCAAAAGCAGGGTCATGAAGAGAGAGAAACTCCCCATGGTGGTCTTGGGCACAAAGTTCGCGACGATACTGCCCACGAGGGTAAAACACAAAACGGAGAGCATCATGATGAGACCGTTTTTAATATCGAGGTTCTTATTCTTCCGATAGGTCAGAGCCGACGCCGCACTGGCGAGGACATCGCTCGCGAGAGCAATCCCCACCGCCATGTAGGGGTCCATATCCAAAAAAGCAATCAGCATGGGGCTGATGACCGCCGCAGCGCTCATCCCCGCGAACCCCGTGCCAAGACCGGCGCCGATGCCGGCAATCACACAAACGAGTATTTTTACAAACATACGCTGTCTCCCTTTTTGCCGAAGAGGGTGAGATTCGCTTCCAATTTCGCCGTGAGACTCACGAACGCCGCGGCTTCCTCTTCGGTGATACTCTGTTTCAGCGTCTCTGCAAAATACGCCTGCGCCGCCTGACCATCACGGATGATATCGAATGCCTTTTCGGTCGGTACGAGACGGTGCTTCCTGCGGTCGTCGGGATCGGTCGAGCGCAAAAGATACCCGTTCCGGATCAAAGTCTCGACCGCGACCGAGGCAATCCCGCTTTTGATGCCTCGTATCTCACAAATGTCGCGTGCGGTATTGTATGCAGGATTGTTGGCGCAGAACAGCAGAATATCAAAAGAGGTCTGATTGATTCCGTACTTCCGACACAGGGGAGCGGTCAGAGACGCATAGACATTCATGAGTTTTCTGCCGATCGACATAAACCGAATGGCTGTCATTTCACTCTCTCCATTCATCTAAATTTAGAATTTCTAACATTATAATTTTTTTACGATTGCTTTGTCAACTGTTTCTTGTAAACACAGGTTTTTTGAAGATAAACGCGGTTCGGAACCAAGTCAAGCTTGCTTTCCTTATATGTTTTTGGAAAATAAGGATATATAGAAAGATGTAGAAAACACCCAAGAAAACAGGAGTTATTTTAGATTTTTTATATTTCAATGATGTTATGTATCCTTTCCGTATTTATATTTTGAGTCTGTAGTTTTTGCGGACTTGTTCGAGAGGGTCAAAACAAAAAGACCGTCGCAACGGGTTCCCGCCGACGACGGTTGGCATATGAAAAAGCAAGAACACGGCTCCCGCAGATGGAAGCCGTGTCCCGAAATGCTTATTCGGTTTTGTTGCTATCGGTCGAGCCGTCCTCGCCGGTCTGCGGCGCGTCGTGCGTCACGGGCGGTGCGTCGAACGGCGACGTGGGCGAAGCGGGAGGTGTGGTCGGTGCGGCGTCGGACGCATTCGCCGTCATGGGGGCAGGACGACCGAATCCGCCCGGGGATGTGGGCGGGGTCGGGTTCTTCTCGCCTTTGGTCTTTTTCTTATGACGGTGAATCAGAATCACTGCCGTGACGATGGCACCGCCGACAAGCCCGTAGGGTAAGACATAAACAAGGGCAATCATGACATTCCCGAGTACATCCAAGAATGTGCCGAACGAATCTCCGAAAGAACTGCCGAACTGCACCCAGAAGTTATCGGACTCTTCTTCGGTGTACGACTTGGTCTCCCGAATGCTCACCGTAAAGGTGGAATACGCCACCGCATTCTCCATCACGGCGAGTTGCGACCGAAGTGACGAGAGTTCCGCGTTGATGTCCGAGAGGCGGTTCTGAATCTGCAAGGTCTCACTCGTGGTCGTGGCATTCTGATAGAGCTGCAAGACGCGGGTCTGCTCCTCTTCGAGCGAAGCAATCCGCGCGGTGACGTCCGCGTAGGAAAGGGTCACATCCTGTGTGGACTGGGTCTGATAGGTCACATTCCCGATTCCGACAAGGGTGGTCGAGAAAGAGTCGGTCGCGGACGCGGGAATCCGCAGGGTGTATTTCGCCGTCGCTTTGGACGACTGTGTGTGCGGTCGGACGGACGAATCCTTGACATATCCACCCGCGTCTTTGGTCGCCTGTTCGAGTTTTGAACAAGTCTCGTCAAAAGTCAAGGTTTCGAGCTCATAGGTGGCTGTAACAATGACTTTTCTGTCCTCGCTGATCTGCGGGCTCGAAACGCTCGAACCGCCACTATCGGCTCCCGGTGCCATTTCGTTCGGATAGGCGGAATCGCCTGTCTCCGATTTCCCGCAGGAAGAAAAGAGGACGCAGGACAGACACAAGAAAAGCGCGAACAGAGGTACCAATACTTTCTTCATAGTCATTCTCCTTTTCAGACTTTTGTAAATCCAAAGTGATAATCCAAAATCCCGCACCGGCGGGTATTGTCTCTTATCTCAATCGGGAAAGTATCATTCTCTTGATACGATTATAGCATGATACCGCGAAAATCGCAAGACGCAACCCTTCGACAGGCGCATGGGCTTTGCTCTCCCCTCACACATACAGTACCGATTCCTGCGGTTCCATTTCAAAACCGCGAAAAAACTTTTTTCATCGAATGCGTGCTTTCGGGTTGTAAGAATTGCAAATATTGTCTTCATTGTGGTGGATCAAAGCGTTTGGACCCTCAGAAAAAACGGTTTGTTTCTTTTGGCAAGCGGTAGTTGCTTTTTTCTTATATTTTTGCTATATTATTATGTTGTAATCGTTACAGACGAAAGGACGAACCATGTTCGCATTCCTGCAAGAGGGGTTATATCCCCATCTCATCAACTATTTTCATATTGACTCCGACGGGGGCGCAGTCGCACTGAGATTCGGGTGTTTCGCACTCGTCATCTTGGTCTCCTATCTGCTCGGGAGCATCAACTCCGCGCTCATCGTCTCGCGTCTGTTCTTCCACGAAGATATCCGCACCAAAGGGAGCGGGAACGCGGGCATGACGAATATGCACCGCGTATTCGGGACACCTGCCGCCCTGCTGACGCTGCTCGGCGACATTTTGAAAACCGTGCTGTCCATCAGTTTTTCTTTTATTCTCCTCGGCGGGATGTGGTGCCTGAGAGAAGACGGCAGTTTTGACCCGTTCGGCTCCACTTTCTCGTTCTCGTTCCCTGCCTATGTCGCCGCGCTGTTCTGCATTCTCGGGCATATTTTCCCGCTCTACTACAAGTTCCGCGGAGGAAAAGGGGTGCTCTGTGCCGCGGTCGCCATGGGGATGCTCTCCCCTTGGCTCTTGCTCATCGAACTCATCATCTTCTTCGGCACGGTCGCGCTCTCGAAATATGTCTCGCTCGGCTCGGTCATCACGGCGGCGACCTATCCCATTTTCTTCCCCTCGCTCTTCAAAGTCGCCTTTTCGGGGCTCAGTCCTTTCGGGGAAATCACGCTCATGACCTTTCTCATCGCGGGGGTGCTCATCTGGGCGCACCGCGAAAATATCCGCCGCCTTTGGCATCACGAGGAACCGCGGATTTCGCTCAAACGGCGCAAGGGGGAGCCGCAGGCACCCGTGCAACCCGATGAAGAGGACTATGACCTATGACGATAAGAGAATCCTTCATCCGTTTGGTCTACCTCGCGGCGGAAAGTGAGACCCTCCGCCGTCTGACCCTCTCGAAACCCCACGCCGATGTGGCGGAACGCGCGGTCGGGCGGGTCTCCTCCGCCCGCGGGCAGAAAATCCTCGCGCTCGAACTCACGCTCCAGCAGGGGAAAGTCAAGCATATCGCCTACCGCGTATCGGAGATTGAACAAGAACTCCCCGAACTCCTCGCCTCCTACGGACAAGCCAATCTCATGACCGCCGCGGGAGACGCGACCCTGCTCGTGTCGAAAAAAGGCAAAGAGACCCTCGTCGGCGGAGAGGTGCTGAAAAAGAAACTCACGGACGGGGCGGCTCCCGCCATCTCGCTCCTGACCCCGCTCGACAGACAAA
>JAQYLJ010000065.1 GCA_028720145.1 Clostridia bacterium | reverse complement strand
AATGAGATATATGTCAATATCTCGAAACGAGATTTATTATAATACCTATAATAATGGCGGAAAGGGGAGCGAGTGCGATGCGGCTGAAAGACTTGCGTGAAGATGCGGACATGACGCAACAGCAAATGGCAGATCTTCTCCATGTGCGTCAGAACACCTACTCCCAATATGAGAACGGACAGCGGCAAATACCGATTGCCTCATTGATAGTCGTGGCAAAGTATTTTCAGGTTTCGACGGATTATCTGTTAGGTTTAACCGAAATCAAAACCCCTTTTCCGAAATCATAATGAAACCGAAAAATCATTTGCTCCGCTTCTGCCACCGTTTTCGGCGGCAGAATTTCTGTGAACCTTTTTCGACTGCTTTTTTAGTCAAAGTATGGCACTCTCGGTGCCTTTTCTTTTTGCATCCGCGTCCGTGCGAAGCCGCATTGCGGAAAAGTATCTGACCCGCTCCGAACAGCCGTCGGATCGTGAAAACCTATGAGTTTACGGATTATCTCTATACAAGAGTATACTTTTTACAGAATTCTATCAAAATTTTACAATTTCGACATGATTTGTATAGGGAAGCAGACTACAATGGTATCAGTCGATAAGACGAAAAAAACGAAAGGGAAGTGATCGTATGGGACTGTTTTCTTTGGCTCTGACGGTAGTCGGTATCGTCGGGATGATTCTGCATTGGGCATTCAGTAATATGACTGCCGTTGTGGTATCGGGGATTGTGACGACTGTTGCGTTGATTGCCGCCTATGTGCTCGGCACAATCGATATGAAGCGGCAAGCGAAGAACGGTGGCATCCGCGTCGATATGTTTAACCCCGCGCTGCTTGGGCATGGGATGTCCGGGACGCTGTTTGTCGTGGGCATCATTATGTGTATCATCGCCAACATCCTCCATTGATAACGGTTTTTTCCCGTCAACGCCTCTTGCGGAGCCGCTGTGGACCCGTGAGGGGCGTTCTTCTCGCCTCCAACGCGGTGGAGTTCTGTTTTCCATAGACTAATGATAAGGCATTTTCAAAAAGTGAAGAGGATTCTATGCTTACTTTTGCGTCTGTGAATCGAAAGAATCTCGATAGCGTGCGCCGCGCGTATCGCTATTGTGACTATCGTGTCAGCGACTACTCGCTCGGAACAAAACTCATGTGGAAACCCTATCTCCATACTGAGGTCGCGTTTTCCTGCGGGTGTATGATTATCAAAAACCGTTACCGCGGAGCGGTGCGCTTCGATTATCCGATCCCCTGTGAGGAGACCTATGATCTTGCGGGGGCGCTCACCGAAATCGAGCAGTATTGCATGGCGCACTATATTCCGCTTATTTTCTCGGATGTCCCCGAAGCGAAAGTCGGAGACCTCGCCGCGCGCTACCGTTCCGTTTCGACTGCGTCTGCCCGAAGCGAGGATGAGTATCTCTATTTGGCGGAGGACCTCATGCGCTTTGAAGGAAAACACTACGCGGGACAGCGCAATCATATCCGCCGTTTTGAGAGCGCTTATCCCGACGCATCTTTCAAGATTCTGACGCCGGACGCGTATCCGCTCCTCGAACGCTTCATAGAGCGTTTTTCTTACCGTTCTCCACAAAAAAGCAGAGAAGCGGAGACCGAACTCAAATACGCGTTTGGTCTTCTCCGAAAATTTCCGAAATGGGCGTGCGCGGGCTATATGGAGTATGAGGGGGAGATGATTGCGGTCTCTCTCGGCGAAATCTGCGGAGATACCATGATTCTTCATATTGAAAAAGCCCTGTACGAATACGAGGGCGTATACCCCGCGCTTGTACAGGCGTTTGCGCGCAGTTTTTGCAGCGGCGTGCGGTATATCAATCGGGAAGAGGATACGGGAGACAGCGGTCTTCGCCGCTCCAAGATGCAGTACCGTCCCAAAACCATGCTTCGGAAGTATGAGGTCACCATCCACACGGAACTCGCCGCTTGGGAGAAGATTCCGGTGTTGCATACTGAGCGCCTTACGCTCTCCGCTTTGGGAGAAAACGACAGGGAACTCTATAATCGCCTTTGTCTCGACGATGAGAGAAACCGCTATTGGGGCTACGACTATCGCACGGATTGTCCCGATCCGGATGAAGAATATTTCCTCGCGGAAACGCGCAAGGACTTCGAGACCAAAACGGCGGTCAACTGGGCAATCCGTTCTAACGGAAAACTGGTGGGCGAAGTACTGCTCTACGATTTCGATTATCACGGGGGCGTGCAGGTCGGAGTTCGACTGCTCTCCGACTGCGAGGGACGCGGCTTTGGCGGCGAAGCGCTTTGCGCCGTACTTCATGCCGCGCTCTACGGTCTCGGTCTGTCGGTCGTCCGCGCAAAATGCTACCGCGAGAATGTGAGATCCTATCGGATGCTGTCCGCCCATATGGAGAGAGCAGGGGAAGACGATACTTTCTTCTATTTTGCTTCCGGCGTATAAGGGACGGCGGAACCATCCTCGCGCGCTCACGCGACAGGAGCTCCCGCAAGTAAATAAAACAACCGTCACCCATCAAGGGCAACGGTTGTTTTTTTGCTCGGTGTTCGAGACGGTGATACCCATTGTATTGTGTTCTCGAAAAACACTGCGAAACCGCCTCGGTCATCGCATCAATCGTCGAAATCGAGCATCGACATTATCCATGTTGTGAATCTGTATTGTTTTCTTGTTTTATCAAGTCCTTTATCACTTCGCCGGCAATAATCAGTCCGGCGACCGACGGAACGAAAGCGGTGCTTCCGGGGACTTGTCTGCGCTCTGTACATTTCCGCGCAGTACCGGGCGGACAAATGCAATGCGCGCGACAGGAGATCGCCATATCGTCGATCGGCGTCAAAGGTGGCTCTTTGGAGTAGACGACTTTCAGGGAAGGGACATTGCGCTTTTTCAGTTCGCGGCGCATGACCCTCGCCAGCGGGCAGACGGAAGTTTGGTAAATATCCGCCACTTCAAAAGCGGTCGGGTCGAGTTTGTTGCCCGCGCCCATACAACTGATCATGGGGACGCCTGCCTCTTGCGCCCGTAAAACGAGTTCAATCTTTGCCGTAACGGTATCAATGGCATCGATGATGTAATCGTATTGGCCGAAGTTAAACTGATCCGCCGTCTCGTGTGAATAAAAAGTTTGATAGGTTGTGACCGCGATCGCGGGATTGATCTCGGCAATGCGCTCTGCCGCAACATCTACTTTATATTTTCCGACCGTTTTTCGCGTGGCGAAGATTTGCCGATTGATATTCGTCAGACAAACCCTGTCGTCATCAATCAGATCGAGAGCGCCCACCCCCGAACGAGCGAGTGCTTCCACCGCATAGCCACCCACGCCGCCGATGCCGAATACGGCAACGCGTGATTGCCATAGTTTTTCCATGGCACTCTTTCCGAATAAAAGTTCGGTTCTCGAATACTGATTTAGCATACAGATCCTTTCGCCTCATTAGCATTTTTTGTGATGGTTATGATCATGGTCGTGTCTGTGTTTTTTCTGATTCTGCGTTTGTTTAACCTCGCACGAACACTTTTTAGTAGTAAAAACCATAGTTTTATCCTCTGATTTCAATAAAAACAGGTAATTTTTGAGTTTCCTTGAACGTGGGTTCGAGGATTTTTTTATTCATACCCTTAAAGATATCGTTATCGACGAAGATTTTAGTCGTATAAATAAGAGAACCCCGAAGGCTTTCACCTTCAGGGCTCTCGTCTTTATCGTATTCAATTGGTTTAGGGG
>JAQYLJ010000064.1 GCA_028720145.1 Clostridia bacterium | reverse complement strand
ACTGATCGTTCGCGGTCTGGACGCGGAGAAATTGGAAGCCGCGCTCGCGTCGGTCTGCCTCTACTGCGACATTGACCTCGACGCCATGACCGTCACCTTCACCAAAGAGAACATTCTGCGCTCGGTCACCGCCCTCGGGGGCGACGACGAGGACGCGACGCTCATTCGGCTGCTCCTCGACATTTTCCTCGACCGCGAGGAGATTCTGTCTTTTCGGTGCGGCGAAGACAATCTGCTCGGGGCGGTTCTGCATCTCGCACGGCTCCGTTACCTGGCAGAGACCGCAGGCGCTCTGCCCTACACCTACGACTTCGACGGCGTGAGCGCACAGGTCGGGCAGCTGCTCACGGACGGCACCATTACGCGCACACAGGTTCCTCCCGTCTTCCGCCTGCTGGTGAAAGGATACAGTTCGCTCGGCGAGGAGGATCAGGCGGCGCTCGACGGGCTCGACCTCTCCTCGGTCGGCGTGACGAATGTGAAGACCCATCGCGGCATCATGGAGAAACAGCAGAGACGGCTCTCGGAACTGCTCTCCGGCGAAGACCTGTTCCTCCCGAGCGACATCACCAACCCCTCGTTCGGTCTCAGAATCACCGACGATATGCTGACCGAGGTTTTGCGGGGTCTCGACTTCGTCGGATATTCCATGGCGTTCCCCGCCGCGGAGAGCACCGAGATTTCCTATCTCGTCATTGAACAGTTCAATTTCATCGCGTGCGCGGACGCGCTCGACTTACAGATTATTTTGAATGTCAACGGGGTGCAAATCTATCTGCTCGCATCTCTCACGGCTCCGCCGTCCGCGGGCATCTCGCTGACGGGACACCTCGATACGGTCTGTCTCGGCGAAGAGACCCTGACCGAGTCTCAGCTCAGCGAGCTGCTCACCTACCTCGCACAAGTGACCGAGGCGCTCGACTTCATGACGGTCGACCCGACCGAGGGCACGGTGACCCTGCACTTTGAAGAGCAGATCGCTTCGCTCGCGAAACTGCAAGAGCTCTGTCAGGCATACCCCATTTTCACCCCGAAGACGGTGGTCGAGGACGGCGCCATTATCATCACTTACGCGTGGCGTTAAGCGGCGACCGCCCAAAATCCATGCAACCACAGATTCGGCATTGACAGCCAATCTACATTCGGTGCCAACCGTTTCTAACACGAGAATCCCAAAAAAGAAAATGCCCGCTCCGAGGATTCCCCTCGGGGCGGGTTTTCTTGCGGGTCGGGCGCGCCTTACCGCATCTTTTTGAGTGCTTCTTCGAGTTGCGTCTTGGTCTCCCGATACTTCGCGAGTTTCTGCCGCTCGCCGTCCACGATGGCGGCGGGGGCACGGGAGACGAATCCCTCGTTCGCGAGTTTGGCTTCCAGACGGGTGATCTCCCCGTCGACGCGGGCGAGTTCGTTCGTCAGCCGTTCCCGTTCTTTTTCGAGGTCGACGAGGTCGCCGAGCGGGATATACAGCGTGGCGGCATCGGTGACGATGCTCACCGCGTTCTCCGCATCATAGCGGTCGACGAGGTGTAGCTCCGAAGTCGACGCGAGTTTCGCGAAGAAACTCTCGGCGGCGCGGAAGGTCTCGGGATATTTGGTCACAATATAGAGATTGGCTTTCTTCGACGGCGGGACATTCATCTCGGAGCGGCGGTTCCGCACGGCGCGAATCGCGTCAATCACGCGGTCGGTCGCACTCTCCTCGTCGGGGAACACCAGATTCTCTTTATACGCGGGATACGAAGAAATCATAATGGACTCGTCGTCGTGCGGGAGTGCCTGATAGATCTCCTCCGTGATGAACGGCATATAGGGGTGCAGCAGTTTGAGAATCCCGGTCAGCACCCACACGAGCACCTGCTGTGCCGTCTTCGCGGCGGGGGTGTCCTTCTCGTAGAGACGGCTCTTCGACAGTTCGATATACCAGTCACAGAAGGTGTCCCAAGTGAAATCGTAAATTTCCGAGAGCGCGACCCCGACCTCGTACCGGTCGAGGTTCTCGGTGACGCTCTTTACGGTCTTTTCAAAGCGGCTGATAATCCACTTGTCCTCGGTCGCCATCGCGGATTCATCGGGGAGATTCGTCTCGGTCGCGTCATCGGCGAGGTTCATGAGCACAAAGCGCGAGGCGTTCCACAGTTTGTTCGCGAAGTTTCTCGCCGCCTCAATCTTCTCGTCCGAGAACCGCATATCGTTCCCGGGTGCGTTCCCCGTCGCGAGGGCGAACCGCAGGGCGTCTGCCCCGTATTTGTCGATGATTTCGAGGGGGTCTATGCCGTTTCCGAGCGATTTGGACATTTTTCTCCCCTGACTGTCGCGCACGAGACCGTGGATGAACACCGTATGGAACGGCACTTCTCCCGTGTGAACCAGCCCCGAGAAAATCATTCTCGACACCCAGAACGAGATGATGTCGTACCCCGTGACGAGGGTGCTCGTCGGATAATAGACGCGGTAGTCTTCGGTTTTATCCGGCCAGCCCATGGTCGAGAACGGCCAGAGCGCGGAAGAGAACCAAGTGTCGAGGACATCGGTCTCCTGCCGCATGGGTTTCCCGCACTTCGGGCAGACCGCCGTATCCTCCGCGGTCACTACCATCTCGCCGCAGTCGTCACAGTAGAACGCGGGGATGCGGTGTCCCCACCAAAGCTGACGGGAGATGCACCAGTCGTGCAGGTTCTCCATCCAGACGGTATAGTTTCTCGTGAACCGCTCGGGGATGAAGCGGATATCTCCGCGTTTCACCGCATCGAGCGACGGTTCGATCATCGGTCCCATCTTAACGAACCACTGGTCCGAGGTCATGGGCTCCACCGTGGTCTTACAGCGGTAGCAGGTCCCGACATTGTGGCTGTGCGGCTCGACCGACAGGAGATACCCCGCGGCGTCGAGGTCGGCTACGAGCGTCTTCCGACAGGCGTAGCGGTCCATGCCCTCGTATTTCCCCGCATGGGCATTCATGGTCGCGTCGTCGTTCATGACCTTGATCTGCTCCAGCCCGTGCCGCTGTCCCACGAGGAAGTCGTTGGGGTCATGGGCGGGAGTAATCTTCACGCAGCCCGTACCGAATCCGATCTCCACATAGTCGTCCGCGATGACGGGGATTTCCCGCCCGACGAGCGGCAGAATCAGGGTCTTGCCGATGAGGTGGGCGTTCTTCTCGTCATTCGGGTTGACCGCCACGGCGGTGTCGCCGAACATGGTCTCGGGACGGGTGGTCGCGATCTCCACATAGCCGTCTTCGCCCTTGATGGGGTAGCGGATATGCCAGAACGAACCCGCCTGTTCCTCGTACTCCACCTCGGCGTCCGAGAGCGCGGTCTTGCAGTGCGGGCACCAGTTGATGATGCGGTTCCCGCGGTAGATGAGCCCCTTTTCGTACAGACTGACGAACACTTTTTTCACCGCGCGGGAGCAGCCTTCGTCCATGGTGAACCGCTCGCGACTCCAGTCGCAGGAGGTGCCGAGTTTCTTCAGCTGACTGATGATGCGGTTCCCGTATTTCTCTTTCCATGCCCACACGCGCTTTAGGAACTCGTCGCGCCCGAGGTCGTAGCGGGTCAG
This sequence comes from Clostridia bacterium, assembly GCA_028720145.1. GTDB lineage: Bacteria > Bacillota > Clostridia > Oscillospirales > CAG-272 > UBA1740. The sequence continues at coordinate 14,010 of JAQYLJ010000064.1, read as the reverse complement.
CCCTTCGTTTACGCGCAGTTGTTCCTCCACCTTAATCTGCGTGGCGATGCCCGCGTGGTCGGTGCCGGGGACCCACAGGGTATTAAAGCCCTGCATCCGCTTGTACCGCACCAAAATGTCTTGGAGCGTCTCGTCCAGCGCGTGCCCCATATGGAGTTGCCCCGTCACATTCGGGGGCGGAATCACGATGGAAAAAGCGGGTGCTTTCTTCTTCGGATTCGCCTTGAAATACCCGTTTTGGCACCAGGTGTCGTAGATTCTGTCCTCAAACTCTTTCGGGTTATAGGTTTTTGGGAGTTCTCGTCTCATAGGATTCCTCTTTCACGCCGCCCGCGGCGGCGGTATTCTCATGTTTTTACGCCGCGAAACAAAAAGCCCCGCGTCTTACCGACGCAGGGCGTAAATATCACGCGGTACCACCTGCTTCACGCACCCGAGGGGCGCGCCTCAAACCGAGATTCTACTGAAGACAGCCACATAAACCGCGGCTCTCTCTTTCTTTCTCCTGCTCGGGGGCGACCTTCACTTTCGGGACACTCGACGGGCTCGCACCAACCGCCCGTTCTCTTTCGCCGTCCCCGAGAGTTACTCCTCCCCGTCGTTGCTCCCTTATTGTAATATAATAGTGCCGCCTTGTCAAGAGCCGACAAAGAACTTCTTGCCCCCGCCCCGCTTCTCTTCTGCTCCCCGCTGCACCGCCCCCCCGCCCCGCCCGAGCGGTTTCGCCCGCGATTCTTTTTTCTGCCCACGCTCCCCTGCACGCCTCCCCTCATCTCCCCCTCGCCGTTCCCTATTTTTTGTTGGTGCGGGGAGTCCGCTTCTTGCCAAAACGCGTCGGCTGTGTTATACTGATAAAAGACCAAACAAGCGAGGACACCATGAAGGAAATCATACTGTGCAAATACGGGGAAATCGTCCTGAAAGGCGCGAACAAATCCTCGTTCGAGAGCCAGCTCACGAAGGAACTCCGCCGTCGGGCGTGGCAGTTCGGGGCATTCACGGTACGGCACGCCCAGTCGACCGTGTATATTGAACCGCTGAACGATGAAGCGGATATTGACGGCATGTATGAGAGCGCCCGCGATGTGTTCGGCATCGTTGGCGTGACCCGCGCGGCGGTGGCGGAAAAGGATATGGACGACATCTGTCGGGTGGCGAAAGAATATCTCGCCGAGAAACTCGACGGGGTCCCCTCTTTCCGCGTGGACGCGAAGCGGTCGGATAAATCCTTCCCCCTCTCCTCGCCCGAAATCGCGGCACGGGTCGGCGGTGCGCTCCTCTCCTGCGGAAAAGGCGCAAAAGTCGACCTGCACAACCCCGCACTCCATATCCGTGTGGAAGTCCGCGAGAGTGCGGCATACCTCCATGCGGGGCAGGAACGCGGTGCGGGCGGACTCCCTCGCGGGAGCGCGGGGAAAGCCATGCTGCTCCTCTCGGGCGGTATCGACTCTCCTGTCGCAGGCTATATGATGGCGAAACGGGGTCTCGAAATGGAAGCCGTCCACTTTGAGTCCTACCCCTATACCTCCGAGCGCGCGAAAGAGAAAGTGTTCTCGCTCGGGGACATTCTCTGCCGTTACACCTCGCGGCTCCCGATTCATGTCTTTTCGCTCACCCATATTCAAGAAGAACTCGTGAAGAAGTGCGACGAGGACTACTTTACCCTGCTCCTGCGGCACTTCATGATGCGTCTCGCCGAGAGATGCGCGCGGGAGAGAAAATGCGGGGCACTCGTCACGGGAGAAAGTCTCGGGCAGGTCGCATCGCAGACCCTCGAAGCCCTGACCGTGACCGAGGCGGCAGTCTCGATTCCCCTTTTCCGTCCGTGTATCGGGATGGATAAAACAGAAATCATTGATATTGCGCGGAAGATAGGGACTTTCGAGACCTCGATTCTCCCCTATGAGGACTGTTGCACCGTCTTTACCCCCCGCCACCCGCGCACGAGACCCGCGCTCGATAAGGTGTGGGCGGAACTCGCGAAAGTGGATGTCGATGCCCTGCTCGACGAGGCGTGGAACTCCCGCGAGACGGTCACCCGTACCCTTTACGAAGAAAAGTAATTTTGGAGGCAGTTTATGACCAACCGCGAAAAGTTTATTGATATTTTCACAACCCACATTCACCGCGAGGGCGCGTCCGACCTGCTCGCCTATCTCACGGGGGCGAACTCGGATTTCTTTACCGCACCCGCCTCGACCCGATACCACTTGGCGTGCGAGGGGGGACTCGTCGACCACTCGATTCATGTCTATGAGTGTCTCAAAGACTATCTAGAACGCAACAAGGTCAAAGACGAGTTCGGTCTCTCCTATTCGGACGAGACCATCGCCATCGTCTCTCTGCTCCATGACCTCTGCAAGGTCAATGTCTATAAGGTCTCGACGCGGAATGTCAAGGACTCTGTGACGGGGCAGTGGAAACAGGTGCCCTACTACGAGTTTGACGATAACCTGCCCTACGGACACGGCGAGAAGTCGGTCTATGTGATTTCGGGTTTCATGCGCCTGACGCGGGAGGAGGCGTTCGCCATCCGTTACCATATGGGATTCTCGAACGAGGACGACGCGCGGAATGTCGGGCGGGCGTTTGAACTGTTCCCGCTCGCCCTCGCCCTCTCCATCGCCGATACCGAGGCGACCTACTTCATCGAGGCGAAGAACGAGGCGAACTGACAGCACCCGTTGTTTTAAATAGTCAAGGCGGAGCCGCAATTTCGGCTCCGCCTTCTCTTTTTTGGGGGTTACAGCAGGTCGGGACCCACCGGGGTCTCGAAGACCCGCTTGAACTCCTCTTTGGTGTCGGTGACGGTCAGTGCCCACATGGTCTTGGCGATCACCGCCTCGGTCGTCATCTCGTATGCTTCGGGGAGATGGTACCGCTCCTTGATGCGGTAGCCGACGCGGTAGGTCTCCATCGCGCTCCCCTCGTGCGCCACCTGCGTGGCGATCACCACGCGGACATTCTTTTCGAGCAGATGCTCGATGCCTCGCTCGAAAGCCGAGTCCTCGTAGTGCGGGATGCCGCCCACCCCGAAGCTCTCAATCACCACGGCGTGTGTATGCTCTGCCGCATAGTCGAGAATCCCCGCGTCGATGCCGGGCGTGAGTTTCACGAGCAGGACCGCGGGGTCCAGTCGGTCGTAAAACACGGGGTCCCCGCGCACCTCGTCTCGGATATAGGTCTGTACCCGCCCGTCGCGCACCACCGCGACCTCGGGATAATCCACGCTCGAAAACGCGTTGAAACTCCGTGTACGGGTCTTGCGCGCCCGCGCGCCGCAGATGACCTTGCGGTCGAAGAACACCCGTACCCCCGACGCGTTTTCGTCGCAGGCGTAGCGGAACGCCCCTGTCAGGTTGTCCCGCGCGTCGGTGTTCCGCTCGAAGATGGAGACTTGCGAGCCCGTCAGCACCACGGGTTTTCCGATGTTTTGCAACAGATAGTAAAGACACGCAGCGGCGTACGCCATGGTGTCGGTGCCGTGCGTGATGACGAATCCGTCGTAATCGGCGTACGCCTCCCGCACCCGTCTCGCGAGTGCGACCCAGTTCTCGGGGCGCATATTCGTGCTGTCCAGATTACAGAATTGCTCGGCATCCACCCGACACAAGCGCGATATCTCGGGTGCCTGCGTGAGTAAGTCCTCCGCGGTCAGCGCGGGGGTCAGCCCCTCTCCGAGGTTCTTCGAGGCGATGGTGCCGCCGGTCGCCAAAAGCAAAATTTTTTTCATGTTTGTTTCCCTGTCTTTTCGGTTCTGCGGGCGCTCTGCACCCCACGCATTAGTGTACCACCCCGCGACGAAAAAAACAACACCGAATTGTGGTCCCATCGGAAAACCCGCGAGCGGCTAGCACCTCCGCCCCAAACCGAACAAAAACCGCCCCTCGCGGGGCGGTGTCTGTATTCGATGGTTTGAGGAATGCATTGTCTCGCATTATAAATAAGCAAGCGTGGTTGCAAATCCGACAACAAACCCTATCACAATGCAGACAATCCAAGAAACTAACGCGGTGACGCCGACGGCTTTGGCTCCTCTCGGTGCGTCGCTGTGCTTGACTGCCCAATAAATGAGCCCGAACAGCGGAATCAGCGCCGCAAGGATGCACAAGCCTACATTGACCTCGTCCGGCTCGACCGATTTCCCGGCTTTGTTCGACGCGACCGCACACCCGCAGTTGGGGCAGATAACCGCCTCGTCCATGATTTCTCTCCCGCATTTTGAACAGTATTTCATTTTCTATCCTCCTAGTATTGAAATGGAATCCATACTTATTCGCGCTCGGCTTTCGATATTGCGGTCAACCGCCGATATCTGACAAATGTATTTACGAATCATTCTGTCTGAATTAGTTAAAATTTAACTATCCATGAGCATAATACACCTATTTTAACTAATTGTCAATACTCTTAGTTAAAATTGCTATACTAAAATAAAGGTAGGTGATAAGGATGCAAATCGGCAAGAAGATAAGAGACGCGCGGGAAGACCTCGACCTGTCGCAGAGCGACATGGCGAAACTGATCCCCATGAATCAGTCCAACTACTCCAAAATCGAGCGCGACCTGCAAGAGCCCAATATGGAGCAACTTCGCCGCATCTGTCAGATTCTGAAACTGGATCCGAAATACCTTTTGAACATTGATGAATACGAGTTTCTCTCCCCCGAGGATATGAAATTGCTCGCGGATATAAAAGAGTTCATCCGCCTGCACAGCAAATGAAAACGGCAGTCCGAGACTGCCGTTTTTGTTTTTGTCTCATGCGCGGAGAAAGAGTCCGACAGCAAAAACAGAGAAAAACGCGGGGGTTTTGCCCCCCGCGCTTTTACATGGGAATCAATACATTCCGCCGCCCATCTGCGGTGCCGCAGCGGGTGCGGGCGTCTCTTCCTTAATGTCGGAGACGACTGCCTCGGTCGTCAGAACCGTCGCGGCGATGGAAGCGGCGTTCTGGAGCGCGCTCCGCGTCACCTTGGTCGGATCGACAATACCGACTTCGACCATGTCGACATATTCCTCTTTCGCGGCATCGAAGCCATAGCCGATCTTGCCGCTGTTCTTGATGTGGTCGACAATGACCGAACCGTCGAGCCCCGCGTTCTCCGCGATCTGACGCATCGGTGCTTCGAGCGCACGAATCACGAGACGGACGCCCGTCTTTTCGTCGCCCTCGACCGTCGAAAGCAGCGCTTCGACATCGGGGATGACATTCAGGAGCGCGGTGCCGCCGCCGGCGACAATGCCCTCTTCGACTGCCGCCTTGGTCGCGTTCAATGCGTCCTCAATGCGCAGTTTCTTCTCTTTCATCTCGACTTCGGTCGCCGCGCCGACTTTAATCACCGCAACGCCGCCTGCCAGTTTGGCAAGTCTCTCGGCGAGTTTCTCTTTATCGAACTCCGAGGTGGTCTTGTCGAGTGCCGCACGAATCTGTCCCACACGGTCATGGATAGCCGCGGAATCGCCTGCGCCGTCCACGATGGTGGTGTTATCCTTATTGACCTTGACCTGTCTTGCTTTCCCGAGCATGGCGGGGGTCACATCTTTGAGTTCCAGACCGAGCTCGGAAGTGACGACGGTACCGCCCGTCAGAATGGCGATATCCTGGAGCATCTCTTTCCGACGGTCGCCGAATCCGGGTGCCTTGACCGCCACGCAGGTGAACACGCCGCGCAGTTTGTTGAGGACCAGCGTGGTGAGCGCCTCGCCCTCGACATCCTCGGCGATAATCAGCAGTTTCTGACCCGCCTGCACAATCTTTTCGAGCAGGGGCAGGAGGTCTTGAATATTGGAAATCTTCTTATCGGTGATGAGAATCAGCGGATCGTCGAGGACCGCCTCCATCTTCTCATTGTCGGTTGCCATGTACGGGGAGAGATACCCGCGGTCGAACTGCATCCCCTCGACGACCTCGCAGTAGGTCTCGGCGGACTTGGATTCCTCGATGGTGATGACACCGTCGGCGGTGACCTTCTCCATCGCGTCCGCGATCTGCCGACCGATGCTCTCGTCGCCCGAAGAGACGGTGCCGACTCTCGCGATATCCTCGGAGCCGCTCACCTTCTTGGAGTGGGATGCGAGCGACTTGACCGCCGCATCAACCGCCTTCTGAATCCCGTGGCGGAGCTCCATCGGGTTCGCGCCCGCGGTGACATTCTTCATCCCCTCGCGAATCAGGCTCTGTGCGAGCAGGGTCGCGGTGGTCGTGCCGTCGCCTGCGGCGTCGTTGGTCTTGGTCGCGACTTCTCTCACGAGCTGCGCGCCCATGTTCTCGGCGGCATCCTCGAGTTCAATCTCTTTCGCGATGGTCACACCGTCGTTGGTGATGAGCGGTGCGCCGTACTTCTTGTCGAGGACGACATTCCGTCCTTTGGGACCCAGCGTGATTTTCACGGTGTCGGCAAGTTGGTCGACCCCGCGCAACAGTGCGTTTCTCGCTTCAATTCCGTAAATAATTTTCTTTGCCATGTCATTTCACCTCATTCTACGATTGCCAGGACATCGCTCTGTCTGACAATGGTGTATTCCACACCGTTGCACTTGACCTGTGTGCCTGCATATTTGCTTGTAATGACTTTGTCACCGGGTTTCACGCACATCGCGACCTCTTTCCCGTCTACCATGCCGCCGGGACCGACCGCAATCACTTCCGCGATTTCCGGTTTCTCCTGTGCGGACGCTGTGAGGAAAATCCCCGATGCCGTGGTCTCTTCCGCCTCGGTCATCTTGACAACGACGCGGTCGCCCAAAGGTTTTAATTTCATGTCTAACGCTTCCTTTCAAAACGGTGAATCTCACCTTATTAAACGAATGATTTTAGCACTCGTTTCTTTTGAGTGCTAATTCATTGTACACAGGTTCCGAAAGAGAGTCAATATCCCCCAATAATTGTTCACAGTTTATTAACAGTTTGCCAAAACCCTGTTATTTTTCGGTCAAAAACGCCTGTTTCAGGACAGTTCTTCCCGGAGAAACGCGATGATTTTTTTCTCCTCGCGGCTGACCTTGACCTGCGTCAGACCCAACTGATCCGCCACCTGTTGTTGCGAGAGGTCGCGCCAATAGCGCAGGAGAATGATCTTTTTCCGCAGCGGCGACAGTTTGTCAATCGACATGGAGAGCGCGAGATGGTGAAAGGTCCGCTCCGCCTCGTCCTCGTCGGTCACGGTGTCGTCGAGCGTGGGACCGTCCTCTTCCCCGAACAGGGTCTCGGAGAGCGAGCGAATGGGTGCCATCGCATCGAGCGCGACCGCCGCCTCGGCAGGGGTCACGCCGCACGCCGCCGCCAGGTCCTCAATCCGCGGGTTCTCCCCCCGTTTGATCGCCTGTTCCCTCTCGCGCGCGAGCATGGCGGCGAGCCGCTTCTGTGTGCGCGAGACCTTGATGGGTCCCTCATCGCGGAGATGTCGTCGGATTTCCCCGAAAATGAGCGGCACCGCATAGGTCGAAAAGGCGCACGCCCGCGACGGGTCAAAGGTGCGAATGGCTTTCAGCAGACCGATGAATCCGATCTGAAAGAGGTCCTCCGCGTCCACGCCCCGTCCCTCAAACCGCGCGGCAATGTTCCGCACCAGTCCTCCGTTCGCGAGCATGAGCGCCTCGGTCGCCTTTTCGTCTCCCTGTCGGGAGCGTTCGAGTAACGCCGTGTTCTCCGCGTATGGCTTTTTGGTCTCCATCTCCAACCTTTCACATGGCGGTCAGGCGAGGGTTTTATATAGGGTGACTTTGGTTCCCTCTCCCACCTTGGAAAGCACCTCTACCCGGTCGCAGAATGCCTCCATCACCGAGAAGCCCATTCCGCTTCGGTCGCCCGAAGAGTCGGTGGTGAAGAGGGGCTCCCGTGCGGCTTTCACATCGGGGATGCCCCTGCCGTGATCCCGCACCGAGATTTTCAGACTGCGATCCGCATAGAGGGTTACCGCTATGTAAAGGAGTTTGTCGTCGGTGACGCCGTCCGGCGTGCCGTAGCCGTGTACGATGGCGTTAGTGACCGCTTCGGAGAGCGCGCACCGCACATCCCCGAGTTCGGTCACGGTGGGGTTGAGCGTCGAGACCAGAGCGCAGACCTGTGTGCGCGCCATGCGCTCGTTTTCGCTGATGGCGGGCAGAACCAGTTTCATCGTGTTGACGCAGATTTTTCTCATAGAGATTCCTCCTCAATGATTAGCCCCTCGAGGCGGGACGCGCCGGCGAGGGAGAGAATCGACCGAATGCGGTCGCTGACTTTCACGAGTCGCATCTCGCACGCGAGCTCCCGGGCGACATTCAGCCGCCCGAGGATGAGCCCCAGTCCGCTCGAATCCATGAATGAGATATGTTCGAGAGATAAGAGGAACAGTCTCGGACGGTGGAGAAAGAGTTCGGTGTCCAGTTTTTCGCGGAGCGCGCGGGCGCTGTGATGGTCGACCTCACCGCAGAGCGCACATTCGAGCACCCCCGCTTGGACACGGGTCTTGACAAACGCGGTTTCCTGTAACATAAGATGCCATGCCTTCCTTTTTTTGAGATTCTAACACACGACAAACGCGAATCCTGTCAAAGCGATGACGCCGAGAAGATTTCTCAAAACTTTTTTCGGAGATTTTTTCGTCTGTTTCTCCGTCCGCCGTTGCATTTCCCGCGACTTTATGTCACAATAAAAGAGAAAAAGAGCGACCCTGTGGCGCCGCTCGGGAGGTCTCACTATGAATCCAATGCTTGTCATCGGCATCGCGGGCGGGAGCGGGAGCGGAAAGAGCACCATCGCGAAACTGCTCTCCGACCAGTTCGGTAGTCGCATTGCCGTCATCCGTCATGACGACTACTACCGCGCACAGCACGAGGTCCCCCTCGAAGTCCGCGCGAAGCAGAACTACGATCACCCCGACGCGTTCGACACCGACCTGCTCCTCGAACACCTCGCCGCGCTCAAACGCGGGGAGACCGTCGCCTGTCCTATCTATAATTATATGGAACACGACCGTTCGGCCGAGACCCGCCCCATCTCACCCGCCGAGGTGCTGATCATCGACGGCATCCTCGTGCTCTCCGACCCGCGCCTCAGACGCGAGATGGACATTCGCATCTTCGTGGATACCGACGCGGATATCCGCATCCTGCGCCGTATGCGTCGGGATGTGAACGAGCGTCGCCGCACCCTCGACTCGGTGATGGAACAGTATCTCGCTACCGTCAAGCCCATGCACGAGGCGTTTGTCGAGCCGAGCAAAAAGTACGCCGATATCATCATCCCCGAGGGCGGGCATAACCTCGTCGCCATGGAAATGCTGAAAGACCGCATCCGCCATCACCTCGCGTGAGAGCCGAACTATGGGACAAAAATCCGAATCCCCGACAAACAGTCAGACACGGGCAAAAGCCAAATATACGAGCAAAAAATCCGGCGTGGCGACAGAAGAATCGCTACGCCGTTTTTTGTGTTTTCGGTATATTTCGGTGCGTTTTTTAGGCGCGTTTGCCGCGCCCGCCTGCGCCGCGACACCCTGTCGCGAGCGCGGTACCCTCACCGTTTCCCAAAGGAATCTGCGAACTGCTCAAAAATAGCTGCAAAAAGCAGAAATGTATGCTATAATAGACATAAAGAATACAAACTCGAAAGGAGAACTTCACCATATGCTCAAAGCACTCAGCTCTTTCCTTACCTTTTGGACGAGAATCAGTTGCAAATATGACAGACTCCGAGCGGATGACTTAAAGAGAGACAGGAGCATCGTGCTCGGCGTACAATCTGTTCTCCAAAGCATCCTGTGCGGCGGTATGACGGTGTTGTCGCTCTTCGGGGTCTACTACTGTCTCTACGGCTTTACCAACCTGACTGTGCCGATCTTCTCGCTCATCGGCTTGCTCGTCTGCGCCGTCGCCACCGTCGCGTTTTTCGTGCAGGGGGTCATCGGTGCGCTCATCTACATGATCTATCAGTTCAAACTCAACCGGCGCGGGGTGCGCTGGGCGGCACTCGTCGTTTGGTTTTTGTCCATCGCCGCCATCATCGTCTCCGCCTACCTCATCTTCTCGCGGCTGTAATCAAAGAGCCGTCCGCTAAATCTACCCCTTGGTAAACACTTCATAGAATTGAGATACGCCCGCGTGCCGAATGGCACGCGGGCGTTCTTGCGGCTGTCCCGCAGAGCAGTGACGCATATCGCGCGGCGCGTCTCCGAGGAGACAGTTTTCACTGTGTAAAATCGAACTCACAAGCTATGAGAAATTCCTTCGCTATGAGGGTCGCCCCGATGCAGTTCTGCTGTTCTGTGACTCCCGAAACGGGGCACATCACCCGTGGCTGTCCTCATGCGGTTTTTGTCTTTTCGGGTACCATTTTCCAATGACGAAGGGGAAATACCGCTCGATTAAGAAAGCGGGCAGTAGCAGGATCAGACAGATCACCGCCGTCTCTGCAAATGCGACAACCGTTTGCAATACAATGTGTGAGAGAATCGGCTGCATGAGACCCGTCTTTTCCAGTATCAATTCGATGAGCGTGTAGCACTTGCTCTGCAACATGAAGTATATGAGGGTGTGTCTGCCGATATAAAGCAGCAATTTCCCGGGTCGAAACCATTGGGACACAAAAATCATGGTAAAGACAGAGACCCAACTGACCAGAAGATACCACAAAATTGACCTGCCCCAATAATTGATCCCAATCGGGCTTCGGTTGATAAGTCGCGCATTCAAGATTAAGAGCGTGACATAAATCGCCAACGAAGAAAGCGTCATGATTGCTCTCTGTTTGAGCGGACGATTCTTTTGTAAAAAGTCTCCGCTGTTTCGGATGACATTCGCTACCACCATGAAGTGACACGCCACGAGCGCAGTAGGAATGTGCCAGGGGAGAGCGTTCGTCCCCCACGGGAACCAATGACCGGGTACATAAATCCCCCACGCGATCCCGCAAATACCGAGCACGGTTGATACCGCGATTTGCGCTCGTTTGTCCCGTAGTTTCAGAATGAAGTAAAACGGAATAAATGCGACAAACAGACATACGACGAACCACAACTTGTCTCCCTGTTCCCGGATTTGCAGAAACAGCATGGCGATCTCTTTTGTGAGTGGGTCGTGCGACCATCCGGGCACAATTCGCTCTATGACAAAGTCAATCAATCCGGTAAACAGAACGGGGACGAGCAGCGTCAGTGCTTTCTGACGCATCAGCTTGAAGAACCCCGTTTTGTTTTTGTATACATATCCCGACAAGAAGAAAAAGAGTGCCAAAAAGAATGGGACAAAGAAATGCCGAAGAAAGGCAGGAGACGTTGCCTGATGAGAGAAGATCACGAAAAATATGCAGATGCATTTCGCAATGTCGCACCATGCAATTCTCTCGGTATTCTCTGTGTTCGCTTGCATTCGAACAGATGTTTCTTCCATGAACAGTCCTCCGTGAAATAATCGCCAATTGCACTTTGGCAGTGGTCTCTTGTCTAAACGCGTAGCGCGACTTTTTCTCCCCGTATACAGGATACAAGCGCGTGACACCGGCGAGATTGGGTCTCTTGATTCTATCGCACGATGGGAGAATCAACCGTTGGAGTTGGTTGCTCGCCGTGCGGCGAGCGGACATTCGCGCGGTCAGTCACGCAGGGGAGCGTCCTGTTTTTGCTTTCCGCAGCGATAGCTCCCGACAATCCTTATCTCGAAAAGTCGAACTCACAAGCTTTGAGAAATTCCTTTGCCATGAGAGTGGCACCGATGCGGTTCGGGTGTACCCTGTCCCACGCGATGCGGGACGAGTGCTGTATCCGACAGTATTCCTCGTACAGTTTTTGAAAGTTTACGAACCGACAGCCGTGTTTCTCCGCGAGCGAGGCGCAGATGGCGACATATTCGTCCATTCTGCGGCGCATCGCGTCCTCACGGTTCGGCTCCATGTAGTAGGGCGAGAGCAGAAAGACCCCTTTCACGCGGTCTTTGATTCTCACAATCATTTCTTCAACATTCCGCGCGTACTCTTCGGGGAGGACGGCGTCGTCGGGAATCGCGGGTTCATCGAACTGCCGCCAGACATCGTTGATGCCGATGCAGATGGACACCCAGTCGGGGTGAAGAGCCACCACATCGCGGTCGAACCGCGCGAGCAGGTCACGGCTTGTGTTTCCGCTGATGCCGCTGTTGGTGATGCGCAGATTGAGCGTGGGGTACCACGCCGCGAGCATACTCTCGACCTCCCGCACATACCCCTGCCCGAGGTGGTCAAACAGTCCCTCCCCCACGGGATTGGTACTGCCCATGTCGGTCACGGAATCCCCCGCGAATACGATTCTGTCCATGTTCTCGAATATCATAATAAGCTCCTCCGTTGCCGGTTTTCCCTGTGATTTATCGTTTTTTCCGTTTCATTCTGAATAAACTGCCGTAACAGATGGCAACACGGCGATTCCCTTGTCGCACGCCCCGCGCGCCTGCTGACACCGAACAACTCCGACCCCTGTGGCACCGTGTTTTCGTTGCCCTACCTCGTCGGGCTCATAACCCGAAGGTCGTGCGTCTCTGTCCCGCGGCAGCCAAATCATTATCACAAATAATACATTTCATCTGTGATTCTTACCTATACTGTGTTTTCAATCCGCTATTTGAAACCATCTTTTGATTTTCGCTATCATTCTCTTGATGAACGGCTCTTTCCTCGACACTTGATCGTTTTCCGCTCCTGCTGTCGGTTCTCTCCATGTTTGTTCTCTCTGTGTTTGTTCTCGACTTGCCTTTTGTCTTACTCGTTGCTCCTCGTTCTTTTGTTCCTTTGCTTTTCTAATGACGGTAAACGGGTCTGTGCCGTTCAGAATACTGTCATAAAAACTTCTCACATATTCGAGGTCTTTCATAGTACAAATATCGGAATCCAATGTACCCACCTCGTGTGCCAACTGATTGCGTACCCAGCGAATATGTTTCAGTTGCTTATACGTAGTTTCCCATGATAAAACATAGCATCTGTCACGCCACGGCGTGTTGTCCATCTGCCGAATATACTCCGATACGCCTTCTTGACTTGATAGATAGTCTCTGCATAATCTGTCCAGTCGCTTATACGCCTCTTGAAACTCGATGCTCAAACACATACTATGCTCCTAAAAAACAAGCCGCAAGTTTTTTCCTTGCGGCTCATGCGGTTGTTAGCCGCCGTGTTGGCGCAGGCGGAGGGATTCGCTCTCGCCTGCGGGCTCGGTCAGGGTGCGTTCTGACAGTCCACCGGACTGTCATTCGTTGCGCACCCGTTCGAATCCTTTGGCGCAGGCGGAGGGATTCGAACCCCCGTGGGCTTTCACCCAAACGGTTTTCAAGACCGCCTCGTTGTGACCGCTTCGATACGCCTGCATAGGTGACAATCGCGGATGCCCGCTCCCGTCACGATGCTATTATAACGCAGAGCGACATGGATTTCAAGCCCTTTCTCTTTTGCCGTTTTTGGTCTTTTTCTTCGGGGTCCGTTCCCGCTCGCCACGGGTTTCCTGCGCGGCAGTCGCATGGTGTCGAAAGTTTTTCCCGAAAAACGCTTGACAATTCCGGGCAGAGTGTGCTATATTATTAAAGCATCTGAAAACCCCATATCGCGGAGTGGAGCAGTCTGGCAGCTCGTCGGGCTCATAACCCGAAGGTCGTGTGGTTCAAATCCCACCTCCGCAACCAAAAGAAAACGGCACCTGTACGGTGCCGTTTTCTTTTGGAATCGTGAGCAAAGGCAATACAACACGGGGGTTATGAGACCGACGAGCGTAGCTCGTTGGGTGAGCGAGTCAAAACGCCCCGGTGGGGCGTTTTTACGAAGCGATACCCCGCAAAGCAGGGAGTGTGCCGAGCCGAGCAGGCGCAGGCGACGGCAGACGACCATGCGACCGGGGCGGCGCGTAGCGATAACCCGAAGGGTGAGACGGTAGTGAATGACAAGCCAGTGGATTGTCAGAGCCGTCGAACTGACCGTAGCATTTTCTCCGCAGAGAAAATGCAAGACCGTGTGGTTCAAATCCCACCTCCGCAACCAAAAGAAAACGGCACCTGTACGGTGCCGTT
>JAQYLJ010000063.1 GCA_028720145.1 Clostridia bacterium | reverse complement strand
ATGAAGGCGATCGCCTCTTCGCGCGGGAGTTCAAAACGCTCGACTTTGAGGTTTTCCTTGACGATTTTTTTCATCTCGGCTTCGAGTGCCGCGAGGGTCTCGGCAGTGAAGGAAAAATCCGCGTCGAAATCGTAGTAGAATCCATCGTCGATCGCGGGACCGATGGTGAGTTTCACCGTCGGATAGAGCCGCTTGACCGCCTGTGCCAGAATATGCGACGCGGTATGCCGAAAGACCTTCGCCCCTGCCGGGTCGGCAAAGGTGAGGAGGGTCACTTCTTCCTCTCCCGTCAGTTGCTCGGTCAGCGCGACGGTGCGCCCCCCGACCGATGCCGCGAGCACCTCGCGACTGATAACGCCCGCCGCCTGTGCGGCGTCATAGACCGTGACCGGAACTTCTCCCCCATAGACGGCTTCCGCCCCGTCACGGAACAACCGAATGTTTGCCATGACAAAACACTCCTTTTCAAAAATGTTCAAAATAAAGTTTTATATGAGTCTTGTTCGTACAAAAAATAAGCCCCCGACACAAAACTGTGTCGGGGTGCAAAAGATACCTTTCACACGGTTCCACCCGAGCATTTCACTCTAAAACCGATTGTACGAGATAGATGGTACCCGTCCGTGCTCATTCATCGCGCTCCCAGCCATGGCGCGACTCTCTTGGGAAGTCCTACGGCGGACATGTTCTATGACGCGAGTATAGCACAGGGCGGGCGCGTTGTCAAGCGATTTGACAAAAATCGGGCGGCATCAGGCATGGAGCATCTTATAGAGCTCGCTTTTGGTCATCCCGCGGTCGCGGGCGGCGGCCTTGATGGCGTCCATGCGCGCAAGACCCGTTTCTTCATAGTGTCTGACATGCTCTTCGGGGGAGAGGGAGAGCAGGGCCTCGTCCACCGGCTCGCGATAGGATTCCCCCGTCGCCTCCTCGGCACCCTCGAGGACGAGGACATATTCGCCGCGTGGCTCTTCGTTCTCGTAGAGCGCGACCGCGCCCGCGAGCGTGGTACGCAGAATCTCCTCATTCTTTTTCGTCAGTTCCCGACAGAGCGAGATCTTGCGGTCTCCGAACACCGCGAACAGGTCCGCGAGCGTGCCCCGCAGTTTATGCGGAGCTTCGTAGAAAATCAGGGTGCGCCGCTCGTGCGCGATTTCCGCGAGCCGCTTTTTCCGCTCGCTCCGTACCGCACTTAAAAAGCCCTCGAAGGCGAACCGACCGGTAGACAAAGCCGAGAGCGCGAGCGCCGAGACAGCGGCACAGGCACCCGGGACGACCGAGACGCGAATCCCGCGCGCCGCGGCGAGACGGACGATGTCCTCCCCGGGGTCGCTGACGGCGGGCATCCCCGCGTCGGTCACGAGGGCGCAACTTTCGCCCGCGAGCAGGCGCGCGCACAGTTCCTCACCGCGTTGTTTTTTGTTGTGCTCATGGTAACTGACGAGTTCACGACGAATGCCGAAGTGGTGGAGGAGCAGGGCGGTGTTGCGGGTGTCCTCCGCCGCGATAAAGTCGCATTCCGCGAGGGTCTTGAGTGCCCGCTCGGAGATGTCCGAGAGGTTCCCGATGGGGGTCGCCACGAGGTAGAGCACCCCTTTTTCGATCTTGTTCTTTTCTTCACTCATAGTCTCGGGGGAACCGTCCTTTCGTCAGAATATAGGTCATGTCCGCGCTTTCCGCCCGCTCCGAAAGGTCTCCGCCGATAAAGAGGGGTCTCGTCACTTTCAGCCCGGGTTTCCCGCCGCGCTTCCCCTCGACGAGGAGCATGGACGGGGGGAGACCGGGCGACGCGCAGACGAGGGTCATGCGCTTGGGTTCAATCCCGTTTTCCCGCATCGCGGTGAGGAGGTCGGTCATGCGCTCGGGCAGATAGACACAGAAGAACCGCCCGCCCCAGCGGAGCTTTTTCTTTGCCGCAGCGAGAAAGTCGGAGATGCCGCCGTGCACTTCATGGCGGGCGATCTGCTTCTCCTCGCTCCTGCAGGCGGGAATGTCGGTTTTCATATAGGGCGGATTGGTGACGACGAGGTCGAAGTCCCCCGCGCCGTAGGTGTCATACGCGCGGATATCCGCCTCGGTGACGGTGACGCGGCTCTCTTGTCCATTGTCGAGGACATTCCGCCGCGCGAGGGCGGCATAGGCGGGCTGTATCTCCACGCACTCGATTTGTCCCACTTTTTCGCGGGTCGCGAGCAGGAGCGAGACAATCCCCGTCCCACCGCCGAGTTCGAGCGCACGGCTCTTTTCGCCCCGCCTCACATAGGCGGCGAGGAGCAGGGCATCGGTGCCGAAGACCAGTCCCTCGCGTCTCCCCGTCAGGGTCAGATGGTCGTTGACATAGTCAACGCGTTCTTCATCGCTCATGGTGTCTCCAAAAAACTGAAATCGGTCCCGAAAAGCAGAAGAAAGCGCAACCGATTTTGTTCGCGTTGCGCCTTCTCTTGCGTTTCAGTTGCGAGGGTTCTTCCGTTTGACGGCAGAACTCTTATTCCTGTGCGGGAGCGCCCACAGGGCAGGTACCGGCACAACTGCCGCACTCGATGCACTGATCGGCATCGATGACATATTTCCCGTCTGCACCCTCGGCAATGCAGCCGACAGGGCACTCCGCGGCGCATGCGCCACAGCCGACGCAATCGTCAGAAATCTTATATGCCATTGTATGTTCCCTCCGTTTCGGTTTTTTTACAAAATCATTCTATCACATTCCGACAAAAAATCAAGTCCCCCGCGCGAAAAAACTTCCGCGCCGTGTCCGTCTTATGCTTTCGGGGTGTCGTCGTCCTTCTTTTCGTCGTTTTTTGCGGGGCGATCCCGCCGCGTGAGGGCGGAGACTTCAAAGACCTTGACGGTCTCCTGCTTGCCTTCGAGCCGCACTTTGGCGATTCCTTGCAGGGGACGGGTCTCAATGACGGTCCCGGGTCCGTCGGGGGTTATTACGAATGCCCCGACCTTCGGGGTGACTTTCCGCGCTTCTTCGTATGCCTCGTGCTCGAAGCGCAGACAGCACATCAGCCGCCCGCAGCAGCCCGAAATTTTGCTCGAATTGAGGAAATTCTGTTCTTTCGCCATCTTGATGGAGACCTGTCCGAAGTCCGAGAGAAAGGTCGTACAGCAGAAAGGTCGTCCGCAGGGACCGATGCCCCCGAGCATTTTCGCCTCGTCCCGAATCCCGATCTGACGCAGCTCGATGCGGGTGTGAAAGACCCCCGCGAGGTCTCTGACCAGTTCACGGAAATCCACGCGGTTCTCCGCCGTGAAATAGAAGATGAGTTTCGAGTTATCAAAGGCGCATTCCACGCCCGAGAGCTTCATTTCCAGATGGTACGCCTCGGCTTTTTGGGGGAAGAGCTGCGCCGCGTCCTGCTCGATTTTCCGGTTGCGCTCATAGCGGGCGGTGTCGTCCTTTAACGCGAGACGGATGACCGGGCGCAGGGGCGAGGTGACCTCACGGGACGAGACGACCTTGTTCCCTTGGGTCACGAGCCCGTATTCGGGACCGCGCGCCGTCTCCACCACGACATGGTCGCCCGGGCGATAGGTGTGATTCTTCGGGTCGAAATAGTAGGTTTTCCCCGTGTCGCGGAAAGAGACGCCGATGACCGTCACATCTGCCGTGTTCTCGGCCTTTTGGGTCTCTTCGCTCTCCGGTTGTTCGTTGATTTTATCGGTCATAATGATTCCTTTCAGCGGAGCCGTTCCAGTTCGCTCGCGAGGGTGAGCGAGGTGAGGGCGACATTTCCGTTCGCCGCGAGTGTATCGGACGCGCGGACGAACAGATCATAGATTTTGAGCAGGTTCTGCGTCCCGAAGTCCAGAGCGAGTGCCCGTGCCGCCTCTCGGTCGGTGTAGAACGAGAGGGAACACTCGGGGGTGCGCGAGAGGAGAATCAGGTCGCGGAGCGCCGCGAGATAGAGCGCGAGTTCGTCCGCCTGTTCCTGCCGTTTGGCGGGCAGGGCACGGACAAGGGAGAGGAGAGAAGAGAACGAGCGGGTTCTGAGCGCCCCCGCCACCGCGTCGGCGACCTCTTTGCGCTTTTTCGCATACGCGTCGGCGCGTTTCCCCTCCAGGCGGTCGAGGACGGTGCCGAGACAGCCGCCGCTCCCTTCGAGGAGCGCGCGGAAAGCGTCGGGGTCTTTTTCTTTCATGCGTTTCGCCGCCGCGTTCTTTTCGAGGAACAGTTCTTCTTCATCGGGAGAGAAAAGTTCCATGCGGATGAGCATGACGCGGGAACGCACGGTCGTGAGCAGTGCCTCCGCCCGCTCGGTCAGAAGAAAGACCACGAGTTCGGTCGGCGGCTCTTCCAAAACTTTTAAGAGCGCGTTTTGCGCCTGCGGGGTCATCTTGTGCGCGTCGGGAATCAAGTAGACCTTGGGTCCCGGCTCGGTCGGGGAAAGATACATATCCTCCCGCATCCCGCGGATGACATCCACCCCGAGGGTCGCCCCCGTCGCGCGGAGCGTCTTGACATCGGGCGCGTTTTCTTCAAACACGCGGCGACAGCGGTTACAGACCCCGCAGGGGAGTTTGTCCGCCTGTCCCCGTTTCTCACAGACGAGCGCGGCGGCGACGGCGCGGGCAAAGGTCTTTTTCCCGCTCCCGGCGGGTCCTTCGAGCAGGTAGGCGTGCGAGAGCGTTCCGCCGAGGCACGCATCCCCGAAGAGGCGCTTCGCCTCTCGGTTCCCATAGACCGTCGGGAAAAACTCAGGCATATCCTCACCCCCTCGCGTTTACATGCCAGTATAACACAATTTTTCATGTCTGTCAATCGACCGCGCGCGTGCGGTTTTGTGGAAAAAACAACGGAAACTCTTGCGGAAACGGGTAAAATATGTTAGGATGATTGAGAATGTTTCGATAAGGGCATTCCCCATTCGGAGTGCTCGGGGAGGATAAACAGTGAGCGAGAAA
The DNA here is from genome assembly GCA_028720145.1 of Clostridia bacterium. GTDB lineage: Bacteria > Bacillota > Clostridia > Oscillospirales > CAG-272 > UBA1740. The sequence continues at coordinate 10,151 of JAQYLJ010000063.1, read as the reverse complement.
AAATTTTATATCACCACCGCGATTGCCTATGCGTCGCGGAAACCGCATTTTGGGAACACCTACGAGATCATCATGGCGGACGCGTACGCGCGGTTCCAGCGGCAGATGGGACAGGATGTGTTCCTGTGCACCGGCACCGATGAGCACGGTCAGAAGATTGAAGAGTACGCGCGGGAAGCCGGGATGACGCCGAAGGCGTATGTCGACCGCGTGAGCGGGGAGATCAAGACAATCTGGGACCTGATGGGCGCGTCTTATAACCGCTTTATCCGCACCACCGATGAGGACCATGTTAAGACCGTCGGGAAGATTTTTGACCGCTTCTATCGGAACGGGGATATCTACCTCGGACACTATGAGGGATGGTATTGTACCCCCTGCGAGTCGTTTTTCACCGATACGCAGGTCGTGGATCAAAAATGCCCCGATTGCGGCAGACCCGTGAAGCGGGCGCGGGAAGAGGCGTACTTTTTCCGTATGTCTGCCTACGCGCCGCGTCTCATTGAGTATATCAAGACCCATCCCGGGTTCATCGAACCCATTTCGAGAGAGCGCGAGATGCTGAATAACTTCCTCCTGTCGGAAGAGGGACTGCAAGACCTCTGTGTCTCCCGTACCTCGTTCTCGTGGGGGATTCCCGTCACGCACGACCCGAAACATGTGGTGTATGTCTGGCTCGACGCGCTGTCGAACTATATCACCGCCATCGGCTACGACCCCGATAAGACCTATGAGGAACAGAGCGAAGAATTTCGCGCCCTCTGGCCGGCACAGGTGCATATCATCGGGAAAGACATTCTGCGGTTCCATACCATCTACTGGCCTATTTTCCTAATGGCACTCGGTCTGCCGCTCCCCGAAAAGGTGTTCGGACACCCGTGGTTCAACGCGATGGAAGAGAAAAAGAACGGGGACGGGGAAGAGGTCAAGATGTCCAAGTCCCGTGGAAATGTCATTTACGCCGACGAACTCGCGGAGCTCTTCGGCGTGGACGGAGTGCGCTACTATGCCCTCGCCGAGATGCCGTACGACCAGGACGGGCGGATTTCCTACTACAATGTCATGAACCGCTATAATACCGACCTCGCGAATAACCTCGGGAACCTCGCGAGCCGTACCCACGCCATGACGACCAAGTACTTCGGCGGGGTTGTCCCTACCCCGGCAGGCGACGAGGGACCCGACAGCGACCTCAAAGCGACGGTCGCGCACGCGGTCGAAGCATCGAAGAAAGACTTTGAGGGATTCCGTTTTGCCGATGGCCTCTCCGAGATTTTCGGGATGCTCCGTCGTGCGAACAAATATGTAGACGAGACCATGCCGTGGGCACTCGCGAAAGACGAGAGCAGTCGGGCGCGTCTCGGGACGGTGCTGTATAACCTGCTCGAAACCCTGCGGCAGGCGGCGGTGCTCCTGACCCCGATTCTCCCGACGACCGCCGAGAAGATTTTTGCACAACTGAATACCGATAAGACCGCCTATGAGACGGTCAGTGCCTTTGGTGCGCTCGCATCCGAGAAACCGCTCGGCGACGCATCTCCGCTCTTTGCCCGCATGGACGAAAAGGTGATTGACAACCTCATCGCGAAGAAGGCGGCGGAGGCAGAAGCGGCGGCGAAAGCGGCGGAGCCGGTGGTCGAACCCGCACACGAACCCGAAATCAAGATTGATGACTTCGGGAAAGTGGAGCTACGCTGTGCGAAAGTCCTCGCCTGCGAAAAGATTCCGAAAGCCAAGAAACTCTTAAAACTGCAAGTCGACCTCGGCTACGAGACGCGACAAATTGTCTCGGGGATCGCAAAGTTCTATCAGCCCGAGGACCTCATCGGACGGAAAGTCGTTGTCGTCGCGAACCTCGCTCCCGCCGTGCTGTGCGGAGAAGAGAGCCGCGGGATGCTCCTCGCGAGCGGGGAAGACGAGATTCGGGTGGTATTCCTCGATGATGCCGCGAAACCGGGAGATCGCATTCATTGATGACCCTCATCGACTCTCACGCCCATTATTGGGACGATAAACTGAAAGACGCGAGCGACGCGGTGCTCCGCGCGTTCTTTTCGGCAGGCGGCGTAGGTGTCGTCAATGTCGGGACCACCCCCGAGACCTCCCGTCTCGCGGCGGAGCAGGCGCGCGCCTATCCGCAGATGGTGACCGCGCTCGGGATTCATCCGTCGGACGCGGCGTTTCTCACGGGCACACCGGACGAGGAAGTCGCACAGATTCGCGCCCTGCTCACCGACCCCGCAAACAAAGCCGTCGCCGTGGGCGAGATTGGACTCGATTACCACTACGAGGGGTACGACAAGCGGTTACAGGAAGAATACTTTTCCCGCCAGATGGCGCTCGCTGAGGAACTCGGACTGCCCGTGGTGATTCACGACCGCGAAGCGCACGGCGACTGCTTCGAGATGGTCTGCCGCTATCCCCGCGTGACCGGGGTCTTTCACAGTTACAGCGGGAGTGCCGAAATGGCGAAAGATTTGATTCGCCGCGGCTGGTATATCTCGTTTTCGGGCACGATCACTTTCAAGAATGCCCCGCGGGTGCGCGAGGTCGCCGCGTCACTGCCACATGAGCGGGTTCTCATCGAGACCGACGCGCCCTATCTCGCCCCGCATCCCTATCGCGGACAGTGCAATCATTCGGGATATGTACGCTACACCTGCGTCGCTCTCGCGGACCTTTGGGGGCTCACCCCCGACGAGACCGCAAATATCACCTGCTCCAACGCCCGACGGCTTTTCCGCCTGCCGTTCTGAACAGGCGGGAGATCATCTCACAGGCGAACGGCATCCCGTGCCGCTCCGAGAGGGAGATTCCTCCGATTTTCGCGTCCCCGAGGCGTACCAGCCCGGGATAGAGCGCGGCGGGGTCTTCGAGCGTGAGCAGCCCCTCGGTCCCGCGCAGGGAGAGCGGACAGCGCAAGAGGTCCTCCCGCCACGGTGCGCGAGCGGATGACAATAGAAGTTTCAGCGCCTCCCCGTAAGGCAGGGGGGCGCTTTTTTCGTGGGTCGTGAAGACCGCGCCCGTCGAGAGGGAAATGAGCAGTTTGCGCCGCGTGGGGAGGTCGGTCGCGTCGGTGAGGTCCCGCACCCGTTCTTCGAGCGATACGCCATGCCGCGCGGGCGAGAGAAAAATCAGCGCGGGCGACGGCTCCAAACGCACATAGAAGGATGCGCGATTCAGGAACGCCCGTTCCCCGAGCGAGATGCCGAGGATGAGATTTCGTTCGGTAAATACCGGCGCGAGACGGGAGAGCGCCTCGGTGACCATGTGCCCCATGACTTCTTCGACGGGAAGAAGCAGCCCCGCATACCCCGCGCGGACGAGCAGTTCCGCGAGGTCTTTCGGCGGGGGGAGTTCCCCCGTCCACGCGGCGGGAGCGAGGAGCGGTAGCGGGGTGGAACCCTTGCGGGCGGGGCGCATTTGCGTGACCCCCCTCTCCCCGAGAACCCCTCCCCGACAGCAGGTCGCGCCGAAGAGCGGCTCGAACGGCGTGCCGCCCGATCTTTCGGGCTCCGCCTTGCAGAGTACCACCTCTGCCCGCCCCTCGGAAAAGTGGGTGCAGGTACCGCTCCCCACCGTGAATTTACCGCCTGCCCCCGCGGGGAGCAAAAGCGAGACTCCTCCCGGGACGACCCCGCGCAGAGGGACACCCGTGCTTCGCGCGAGGATTTCGGGGGAAACTCCCGTTTTCTCGGAGATTTCAAAGACGGACTCCGGCTCCGCTGTCTGATAGAATCTCATACGCCACCTCCGTTTTCCTATCTTATGCGTCTCTGTATGAATTTGCCCCTTATGGGGCATACTGACAGAAAAAACGAGGAGGCAATTATGCAGCAACCGAAAATCGTGCGGGCAGGTGCCCGACAAATTCTCGACAGTCGGGGGACGCCGACGGTAGAGGCGTCCGTGTACCTATCGGATGGGACGGTCGGGACCGCGTCTGTCCCTTCGGGCGCTTCGACGGGGTCGCACGAAGCGTATGAGATGCGGGACGGAGATGAAAAAGTCTATGGGGGAAAAGGGGTGCTCCGTGCGGTCGACCATGTGCGGCAGATTATTTCCCCCGCCCTCACGGGGTTTGATGCCTACGAGCAGTACGAAGTGGATGAGGAACTCCTCACGCTCGACGGGACGGACAACAAGTCCCGCCTCGGGGCGAACGCCATGCTCGCGGTCTCTCTCGCCGCCGCCCGCGCCGCCGCCGCGTCTCTCGGGATGCCGCTCTATCGGTATCTCGGCGGGGCGAAAGCCCGCCGATTGCCCGTCCCCATGATGAATATTCTGAACGGCGGAAAGCACGCCTCGAACAACCTCGATATTCAGGAGTTTATGATTGTCCCCATCGGGGCGGAGAGTATCGCGGATGCCGTGCGAATCGGGGCGGAGGTCACCGCGGCACTGCGGAATCTGCTCCGTGAAAAGGGTCTTACGGTCGCGGTCGGAGACGAGGGAGGATGTGCGCCCGACCTCTCGGGGGAAGAGGAAGCGATTGAACTCATCCTCACCGCCATCTCGCGCGCGGGGTACGATACCGATACGGTCGGGATCGCTTTGGATGCCGCCGCCACCGAGTGGAAGACCCCCGAGGGCTACCGCCTCCCCAAACGGGGGAAGACCTATACCTCCGAGGAACTGGTCGCCTATTGGAAGAACCTTGTCAGCACCTATCCCATCCTCTCGATTGAGGACGGCATGGGTGAGGACGATATCAAGGGATGGGGGCACCTGACCCGCACGCTCGGGGACGAGATTCTGCTCGTCGGGGATGACCTGTTTGTTACGAATACCGCGCGGCTGTCGGACGGCATCGACGGCGGGTACGCAAACGCCATCCTCATCAAGCCGAATCAGATAGGCACCCTGACCGAGACTCTCTCGGTCATCGACCTCGCCACGGTCAGCGGGTACCGCTATATCCTCTCCCACCGCTCGGGGGAGACCGAGGACACCTCGATTGCCGACCTCGCCGTCGCGACCTCCGCCCCGTTCATCAAAACGGGCGCGCCCATCCGCGGAGAGCGCACCTGTAAATATAACCGCCTGATGAAGATCGAGTGCGCCCTCGGGGATGCCGCCCTCTTCGGCGAGCCGTGACTTCTGCCCGAAAGAAATCCGAAAACGACCTTAAAACAGTCAGGAACACGCTGAAATCCGAAAACAAACAGAAAGCGCCGCAACCGCGGCGCGTTTTCTATATAGTTTATATATGCGGAAATCCGCTTGCAAGTCCGAACAGTCGTGTGAAACGAGCCGCCCATCACGCTTGCTTTTTCTCACGGTATTCCCCCTGCGAGAAGAGTTTTACAAAGCCGATGGACTCGTAAATGTGATTCGATATGGGGTTCTTTTGGTCGACATTCAGGGTTGCTTTTTTGCCCTGTGAGAGAATCTCGTTTTTCGCGGCGTTGACCACCTTGCGCGCGTAACCCTGTCCGCGGTATTCGTTTCTCGTATAGACACAGGCGATTCTGGTATCTTCATCGCTCGAGAGACAGAGTTTCGCCATGGAGATTATCTTGCCGTCCCGCTTGATGAGCCGAAAACACGAGATGGTTTCCGCAGTCTTTTCCCGACTCACCTTGTCGAGGAGCCCGCAGTCGGAGACAAAGCGTTCGAGACATTCGCAGATTTCATCGAGGTCGGCGGGGGTCGCGGCGACGACTTCCTCCGAGGACGGCTCGGTTACGCTGACCGCCTCCATGAAGTCCATGCCGAGCGCCTGAAAATAATCTCGCCCGTAGGTGTTTTTTAGTTCCGCCATGACGCGGTCTCCCACATCGCAGGCGCAGAGATAACGCGGCATTTCATATCCCTTTTCGATGAGATACCCGACCGCTTCGGGCACACACGCTTCGTCCCCGAAAAACAGCATACTGTACGGCTCCACTTTGAGCGCCAACAGGGTGCCGCAGTCGGAAACACAGGCAAAGGCGTAGTTCGCACGGTCGGGCTTTTTGAGGAGCGGAGCGTCCATGCGGAAGAACGCCGACAGATATTTGTTCGTGTTCAGAAAGTCGAAATGCGCCCGATAGAGTTCATCCCCGCTCGCATAGTCATGAATCATAATGATACCCCTTTCCTTTTCCACGGAGCCACCCGCGAATCTACTGTATCAAATACGCCGCGATTTTGCAAGGGGGCGGGGCAGGCGAAATAACAAAAAGACTTGATAGGGAAAAGCCCCGATATCAAGTCTCTTTTGGTGCTCCTGCGGAGATTCGAACTCCGGACCCTTTGATTAAAAGTCAAATGCTCTACCAACTGAGCTACAGGGGCAACGCATAATATATTATCATGGGGAACTTTTTTTGTCAAGACTTTTTCTTTCGATTTTTGGGGAAAAAGTCAAGAAATCCTTTTTGACAGCGCTGTACCCCGCCCTGACGGGTGAACTCGGTTTTTGCTTTGTATGGGTTGCACAAAGGATAGACACGAATATAGCCAACATTCCACAATCTTATAAAAAACCTTTGCTTTGCAAGCGTGCTTGTGATACCATTATGATATAGTATAATATTTCTTACTCCGTGACCGCGTATTCGGTGACCCGATGCGCGACACCGTGAAAGGAGAAACTCATGCATTTCGACGATTATTTGCGACCCTATCGCAGGCGGCTCGTGTTAGAGGCGCTCATCAACGCGCTGTTCGCCGCCGCAGCGGGCGGATTCGGGCTCGCGCTCTTTTTGATTCTGCTGTTTCGGCTGATCGGGAAGAATGTGATTTGGGGTCTCGTGATCGGTCTCTCCCTTGGGGTGACCGCAGTCATTTTGGTCGCGGTCTATCTGACCGTCTATCGGTTCAGCCGCCGCGCCCTCATCCGTCGCATCGACGAGGCGGGACTTCAGGACCGCGTTTCCACCATGCGCGAACTGTGGAAGGACGATTCCTATATCGCCCGTTGTCAGAGAGAGGACACCATCAAGCGGCTGAAAGCCGTGAAACCGCGGGCGATTCGCCTGAAACTCCCGTTCATCGCCGCACTTGTACTTCTGCCGACCGCTTTTCTCAGCATCGGTGCCGCCGCGCTCCCGTCCCGCACGACCCGCGTGGAACCGTGGGGGACGATCGATGATGACTATACTTTTGTCGATGCCGAATTTGTGCAGAAGATGGATGAACTCTATCAGTCGGTCGATTCCTCGACAGCGGACGATCATGTGAAAGACAAGATTCATGACATCCTCGACAATATGCAGGAGATTCTCACTCCGCCCGCCGACCCCGAGGACGCGCCCGACGAGATGGAGCAGGCGTCCGACCTCGAAGACCTGCTCGAACAGCTGGATCAACTCAAACGGCAGAGCGTCGTCAGCGCGAGCATCGGGGCGATCCTCGTGAAGTTCCCCGAGACGAAACCACTCGGAGAAGCGTTGATCTCCCGTAAAGACGAGGATGTCGACAGCGCGCTCGATACCACCCTCGACATGATACTGAATGCCGAAGACCAAGGGGAAGAACTTCGTATTCTCTCGGTCATCTCCGAAAAAATCGATGACGCGATCATCGCGACCGAGGCATGGGAGGGGAACGACCTCGTCAAAGCCCTCCGCAATTTCGCCGCGGGACTTGACAGCGTGGCGGAACTCACCGAGAAGGGGGAGAACGCGACCGAACTTTTGAAGGTCACCGTCGCGACCGCGAAGGATGAGATCAAAGCCGCGCTCGCCATCGAGAAAGAGAATGAGAAACTTATCGATCAGATCAAGAGTGAGCTCCAAGACCAGATGCAGGGCATCCTGAACGACAACATGACCTCGGACAAGAATGTCGCGGAGGACGAAGAGAGCGGACCCATGACCCCCGATATCAACTATCCGTCGGGCGGACAGGGACAACAGGATCCCTCGCAGGGAGCAGACGACGATATGCAGTTCTACGACCCCCTCACGGGCGAGATGGTGCAAATGGACGAAGAGAACCTCGCCGCCTATCGGCAGCGTCTCGATGAAGCCATCGCAGCGGGCGACTACTCGGACGAAGAAATCAACTATTTCTACCACTATTACGACCTCATCAAAAAACAACTCGAAAAGAATAACGGGAATTAACCCGAGAGCGTAGGAGACGAACATGGCAATCGAAGAAGCAAATGAAAAAACCATCGCGCAGTTCCGTGATAAGAGCAAAAAAATCTTTGCGGAACTCGCGAAAGATGTCATCGGACAGGCGGAAGTCGTCGAATTTACGGTGCTCGCGATCATCGCGGGCGGGAATGTCCTTTTGGAGGGCGCTCCCGGACTCGGGAAGACCCGTCTCGTCCGTTCGCTCGGGCGGGTCTTTGACCTGCCCTTTTCCCGTATCCAGTTTACCCCCGACCTCATGCCGGCGGATGTAACGGGTACCAGCATCATCGTCAAGGACCAAGCGGGGAACTCGTCGTTCTCGTTCCAGAAAGGTCCGATCTTCAGTAATATCGTGCTCGCGGATGAAATCAACCGTGCGACCCCGAAGACCCAGTCTGCTCTGCTCGAGGCGATGCAGGAACATACCGTGACCGTCATGGGTGAGTCCCGTCGGCTCGAAGAGCCCTTCTTCGTCCTCGCGACCCAGAACCCGATCGAGCAGGACGGTACCTACCCGTTGCCCGAGGCACAGATGGACCGTTTCATGTTCAAACTGATTGTCCCGTTCCCGTCGGTCTCCGACCTTGAAAAGATCGTTTGCGTCACGCAGAAGACCATGGCGGAGACGGCGCAACCCGTCTGCTCGGGTGCGGAACTGCTCGAAATGCGCGCGACCGCAAAGCAGATTCCCGTACCCGCCGATGTCATGTACTACGCCATGCTCCTCGTCGCCGCGACCTATCCCGATAACGAGCTCGGGGTCACCTCGGCAGGGAAGTATCTGCGCTACGGCGCCAGCCCCCGTGCCGCACAGGCGATTATCACCGCGGCGAAGGTGCGCGCCCTGCTCCACGGACGGTATAATGTCTCGTATGAGGATATCAACGCGCTTGCCGTCCCCGCTCTCCGCCACCGTATCAAGCTCAGTTTCGAGGCGGTGACCGGGAAGATTTCCTCGGACGATGTCGTCAGACGCATCATCGAGGAACTGAAAGAGAAATTGCCCGCGCTCCAAAAGGCGCGCGACGAGCAGATCGCCCGCGAGAAGAAAGCGGCTGCTTCCGCCGCAAAGACCGCGGCTCCCGCGCCCAAACCCGCTGCCCCTGCGGCGAAACCTGCTGCCGCGCCTACACCTGCGGCAAAACCCGTGGCATCCGCTACGGCACCCAAACCCGCCGCGCCCGCCGCGACGGTGAAACCCGATAGCACCTCGAACGGGAACAAATGAAGCGGAAGGTATTTGACGGAGAATTTTTCGAGCGTCTCGAACGGGTGTCCCTCTATATGCAGGACGCCATGTCGGGTTTCTTCGGAGGTGCGCGGAAAGCGCACGGGTACGGGAATACCGTCGAATTTTCCGACTTCCGGGAGTATGTTCCGGGAGACGATCTGAGACGCATCGACTGGAATGTCTATGCCCGTTTTGAGAAGTATTTCATCAAACTGTTTACCGATGAGCGTCAGCTCCATCATCGCATCATCATCGACTGCTCCGCGTCCATGGCGACAGGACGCCCCGAGAAAGGGGAGGTCGCGCTCAAAGTCGCGGCGGGGCTCGGCTATCTCGCGACCTGTGCGATGGATCGCGTATCGTTCCATCTCTTACATGACGGGACGCTGACCGACCTCGCGGGGGTCATCCTAGGGAAGACCGCGGCAGCGAACGCCGCGACCATGCTCGAAGACACCGAGTTTTACGGGGAGACCGACCTGCGCCGCGCGGTGTTGACCGACCCGCAGCCGGGGTATGACGACGGTCTTACCATCATCATTTCCGACTTTTTGACCGACAGCGATTGGAAGTCCGCCGTGGATTTCCTGTTGTTCCGCCATCGGGAGGTCATGCTTGTGCAGCTCTTGTCTCCGCAAGAGATGAATCCCGCCATCGGCGGCGCTCTGTCGGGCGATGTGCATCTCATCGACATGGAGTCCTCTTCCCCGGGCGACCCCCGCAATCTGCGGATGCGCCTGACAAAGAGACATCTGAAAGCGTATCAGATGGCGCGCGACGATTATTTCCGAGAGATTGCCGAGTTCGCGGTCTCTCGCGGCGTTTCGTATATCCACGCCTCTACCGATGAG
>JAQYLJ010000062.1 GCA_028720145.1 Clostridia bacterium | reverse complement strand
CGCCCGTATCTCCTACGCCTACTCGGTCTCCCACCTCGATAAAGCGCTCGACCGCATGACGCAAATGCTCCAAGAACTGAGAAAATAATCCTCTGCAAAAACATAAAACGAGGCGCAACCCGCGTGAAGTGAACCCCAAATAGTTCACAGAAAAGAAAAAGGCGCAACAAAGACAGGGGGAGGAAATTACCTCTTCCTGTTTTTGATTCTTGAAGTATTATAAAAAGCCAACCAATCTTCAACAAGTAGTAGATATTCTTCAAGAGATGTGATATAATTGTTATACAAAGTCTCCTTTTTAAGTATGCTATGGAAGCTCTCAATGGGAGAATCGTCGATCGGAGTGCCCTTCCGACTCATAGATACTTGAATCCCATTAGATTCACATACGGCTTTGTACTCGAAGGATGTATATTGAAAGCCTTGATCGCTGTGAATGATAAGGCTTGATACATCCTTCGTTTTAGCAATAGCTTGATTTAATGTGTCAATAACCAATTTAATGTCGTTGCGTTTCGAGATTTGATACGCAACGATTTTTCTGTCATAAAGATCTAAAATTGTAGACAGATAAGCCCTCTTATTCCCGAATGAAAGATATGTAATATCTGTTACCCAGATTTTGTTCGGAGAGGTTACATTAAAATTTCTTCTTAATAGATTAGGTTTTACATTGCCTTCTATTCTTTTGTAAGCAGCATTCGGTCTGATTCTTTTAATATACTCAGGTTTCAAACCATACTTCTTCATAATTCTTGCAGTCTTTTTGTGATTAAATATTACACCATACTTAACCAACAAGCCTTCACAAATCCTACGATAACCGTAAGTGCCTTTTGATTCGTCGAATATCTCTTTGATAAGCAAATAGTCATAGTAATCCTTATCTTCTGACGCCCGATATTTGTAATACGTTCTCTTTGAGATATCCAACACCTCGCACATATTGTTTAGAGAATAATCCTTTATGTGCATATTGATAAAGATCACTTTTTCTCTCGTTGTGCCTTGAGGAAGACTTGGTATTTTTTTAGTATTTCGTACCGTTCCTTGTAATCTATTTTGTCTTCGTCTTTGGGCGGTCTTCCGGAACTGAACTGACGATGATCTACAAGAACGTCTTTTCCTTGTTTTAGCTTACCTGCCCAATTGCGTATGGTCTTTTGTGGTATCCCATATTCTTCTTCTAATCTGCTTGAAGGTATGTATTCTTCAAGATACTTTTTCAAAACCTCCGCTTTTACTTCTTCTGAATAACTATTAAATTTTTGCCCTTTCTTTGCCATAACAAAAACACCTCCTATGGTACCATTGTACCATAAGAGGTGTTTGCGCCTTTTTCTTTTCTGTGAACTATTTGGGGTTCACTTCACGAATACCGAGCTTTCTATACTATTCAGTTTTTTTGCTTCCCGTTTTTTCTCCGCCGACATTGACGGAGACGATCCCCTGTGCTACGATCTGGGCTCCCGAAAGGAAAAAAACATAAGGTTTCTTGTTAGCCGCATCCCGTGGCGATAATGTCATAGGTGATGCACCACTTGTATATATACAAGCACACGTCCCACAGACACTATCCAAGGTCAATCCAAGAAAAGCCATGATGCCCCAAATGTTAGAGATCAAGAGTTTTTTCCACAGCTCATTGATGGTACTGATAGTCGAGTGATAAAGATGAAAAAAACGGAGAGCATCTTTGATAGGATATGAAATTTTACTTAGCGATTTGGAAACGCAAAAGGCGCAACTCGAATTAGAACGCGGTTATAGAATTACGAAAAAAGATTTGCTTGCTTTTATTGAAGAGCTGCTTAAAGGCGATGTCAACGATAAAGAGTACGAGAAACAAATAATAAACCACCTTGCAAGTCAAGTGTTCGTTTCCGACGATGACACCGTAGTATTTTTCAATCTTCGCGGCGGCAAGGACATCGAAAAACTGACCATAGACGATACGAAAGAGGCTGTAAATAGTGCAAAAGGTGTGCGAACGCAAACATCCCCACTCCACCAATAGAAGCAGATCCGAACCGCAATGGTTCGGATCTCTTGCGTTTATGCCTCTGTATTCGGTTTTCCCGAGCCTGCCCTCGCCCTGCGCGGGCTTTGGTGTCCGGCGCGGGAAAACGCACAGAAACGGAGAGTTGCTTCAAACAGAAGCGGCTCTCCGTTTCTTGATTCTCGTCAAAATTCTTACAGGGATTTTGAAACACTGCAACCGGACACTCCTGCAAAAACTCTGCCATGGTGCAACCTGCGGAAGTGAACGGTCATCCGTCAAGCGGCAAATGTCAGGCGTCCGGGTTGTGCCGTTTTTCTTCACTGGGCGAGTACCCGAACTTGTTTTTGTATGCCCGTGAGAAACTGTGGATAGAAGAATAATTCAATGCGTTGGCGATATCGGTCACCGACAGGTTCTCCATCAGCATTTTGCGCGCCTGATTCAGTTTGGCGTTCTGAAAATAGGCGTGCAGGGACATACGGATGTGAGACTGAAACAGTTTGGAGATATAGTGATAGTCATAATTGAAATGCGCGGATATATCCGACAGATAAGTGATCTTGTCGCAGTTTTCGTCGATATAGCGCACAATGTTGTCGACAAGACTCTTTTTGAGATCGGCGGTACTCAGACGATACATATGATGATCTGTCAGATTATTTCGGTAGATCAGCACCAAAATCTCAATAATATAGGACTCCAGCATCTCGGCGGAAAAACGGGTGTACTGGGACATTTCGGACAGCATATTGGTCAGGTTCGGCAACAGAAAAGGCATATGCTGAATCCGATCGTTCGCAGAGGCATACTTCTGCTGTATCTCCCGAAAGATATCTCCGTACTTGGAGTGCTCATTGATATTGAGAGCAAAATAGTAGTACCGTAGCGTATCCGAGGCAGCGGCATCTATCTTATGCCGCTCTCCGCGGAAACACAAATGCACGTCGTCCCGCCCGACAGGCAGCGAAACACCGTCTACCGAGAACATCCCGCCGCCTTCACTGATATAGCTGATCTCCAAATCGGCGATTTGGACATGCTCCTCCACAATGGTGTCATTCTCGCACATGAGGTCCCCTATCTGAATAATGGAAAAGTTTCCGGTGTCGATCGGCTGCCCCGTCATGATATTGTCGAAATGGTACCGATAAGTGCTCGGCTTGATTAAATCCATATTGCATCCCTCCGCATCATTGGCTCGTTATTAGTTTAACTTGTCTTTTTTTTCCTGTCAACAAAAAATGATAAATACGACGCCTTCTCATGATAAATACAACAAAATATGCACAATGATATAATGTGCATGAAAGGGAATTTTATAAAGTTATGACAAAAACGATCTGTTTGTTTTCGCCCGGTATGAACGGGCAGGGCTATTACAGGATTCCTTCTGTCGTGCGTACACGGAAAGGCACTCTAATTTGCGCTGGCGATGAACGCATCTATTCTAACGCTGACAATCCCAACCGTATCAACAAAGTCCTCCGTCGGAGTCTCGACGGCGGGCAGAGTTGGGGTCCGCTTCTGACCGCGGTACGGGAGAGCGGCGAATCGCAGAACACTTCGTCAGCCGCCATCGACCCTGCCCTAGTGGTCAACGAAGCAAACGGCGAGATCCTCATGATCTACTGCCATACGCCTCCAGGCATCGGGCTGTACAACAGCATTCGGTCGGTCGGCGGGCTATCGGACGGAAAGGAGATCCCCACCTCTTATCTGATGCTGACCAAGAGCCGTGACGACGGTCTCACCTGGACAGAGCCCGTCTGTCTCAACGATGCTGTCAAAGATCCCTCATGGGGATTTATCGGTGCGGGTCCGGGATGCGGGATCTGCATTCGAGCGGGAAAGTACGCAGGGCGTATTGTCTTTCCTATTTATTATAGCGGAAACATCCGGCAACCCTCTCTCATGGCGTGCGTCATATACAGTGATGACGTAGGAGACACCTGGACCTGCGGGCAATCGGTGCTACGGTACGGAGAAGACCAAATGACCGACGGCGTGATGCGCTCCGACGAGATGCAGATCACCGAGTGTCAGGTCGTGGAACACGGAGAGGGGATCCTGCACCTGTATATGCGGAACCACGCCGCCTGTCGGCGCATTGCCCGCGCCACCTCGACGGACGGCGGCGAGAGTTGGAGCGACTTCCGATTCCTTGACGATATGCCGCAGCCCATCTGCCAACTCAGCGCCATTCGTTTCAGATACCGAGACCGTGTATGCGTCGCGATCGTCAACCCGTCGAGTGAGACCGCGCGGGAACACGGGACGGTTCGCCTGTCGCTCGACGACGGGATCACCTTCCCATACAGTCTGTGTTTCTGTCCCGGTCCGTTCCTCTATAATGCTTCGGTCTACCTGCCCGAAACGGAGGAGATCGGTATTGCGTACGAGCCGACCTGGGATTCGATCAACTTCGTCAAACTCAAAATAGAAGACATTATCAGCAAAGGATTGGATCAATAACATGGCAATCATTCAAGAACACGGGCTTGTCGCGAGTTGTCAAGCCGTCGAAGGAGAGCCGCTTTTTGGCTACGGCGTGATGCCCGTGATGGCAAAGGCCTGCGTGGCGGGCGGTGCGTGTGCCATCCGCACCAGCAGTGTCGACGACATCCTGGGCGTAAGAAAAGCGGTCTCAGTCCCGGTGATCGGGCTGATTAAACGCAAATACAGTGACAGCGAGATCTATATCACCCCCACCCTGCGAGAAGTCAAAGAGATCCTCGCGACAGGATGCGAGGTGATCGCCCTCGACGCGACCGATCGGGCGCGCCCCGCGGGAGAGACGCTGGAGGAACTGGTCGCTTATATTCGGCGGACGAGCCCGCAAACCGAGATCATGGCAGACATCGCCACGATAAGCGAGGCGATACACGCACAGGAACTCGGGTTCGACTACATCAACTCCACCCTGCGGGGGTACACCTCCGAAACGGCAGGCATCGCGATACCGGACATGGCTTTCCTCGCGGAAATGACGTCCACTCTCTCGGCACGCGTGATCGCCGAGGGCGGCGTCTGGGAGGTCTCGCAATTACAGCAGGTGCTGGAGACGGGCGTATATGCCGTTGTCATCGGAAGCGCCATCACACGACCCAAAGACATTACACACCGTTTCCATACGGTACTGGAGAAATTTTATTCATGAGAAGTTTGGGCATAGATATCGGTGCCACCTCCATCAAGGGCGGCATCATCGAAGACGGGGAAATGATCTGCTACCGGAAAGAGCCGACGAATGCGCGCGACGGGGTAGAAGCGATTCTTTCGTCCCTATATAAGGTCATTGATGCGCTGATCGACAAAGCCGATGAAGCCAGCGCCATCGGGATCTCTTCCACCGGTGACATCAACCCGATTTCCGGTGAGGTCATCTACGCCACGGATTCCATGCCCTCCTTCGCGGGGCTGAACCTGGCGGAGATCGTCTCCCGTCATACCGGACGGCGGGCGACCGTCATCAATGATTGCATTGCCGCGCTCATCGGAGAGTGGAAGTACGGCGCCGCGGCAGGATGTCAGAACGTCATCATGTTGACGCTCGGCACGGGTGTCGGCGGAGCGGTGATGACGAACGGCACGTTTCTCTTGGGTGAGAACTTCCGCGCCTGCCGCTTGGGTCACACTTCCCTCTATCAGAACGGCAGGAAATGCCCGTGCGGGAGACGCGGATGCGCGGAAGCATACGTTTCCGCCACGGGGCTTCTGGAGACGGCTCGCGACATGGGAAAACCGTTCTCCGACTGCAACCAGATCTTTTCCTGCGGTGACGAGGCGTTTATCCACCGCGTGGTGAACTCTTTTACCGACGACCTCGCACAGATGATCTCCAACCTGACGGCGATCTTCGACGCCGAAAAGATCATCATCGGCGGCGGGCTGGTGCTTCTCTCTTCGTACTGGATGGAGCCCCTGATGAAAAAGGTATCTTCCATCGCCCGTGTCGAGAAAGCAGAACTGGGGAATAACAGCGGTATTATCGGTGCCGCTTGTATTGCAAAAGATAAATTATTCATAAACGAGGTGTGTCATGCAAAAGTTTAAGGGTATCTTTACTGCCTTGCTCACGCCATTCCACGAGGATTACAGCATCAACTGGTCTTCGCTCGAGCGTCTGATTGCTTTCAATCTGGAACAGGGCATCCACGGTTTCTATGTCTGCGGGAGCACCGGCGAAGGTTTGATGATGTCTCCCGAAGAGCGCAAACAGATCTTCCGCTTTGTCGCGAAGACCGTCGGCGGTCGCGCAACATTGATCGGGCATGTCGGTACGATCCATACATTGGATGCCATCGATATGGCGAAAGCCGCAGAGCAAGCCGGCTTCGATGCCGTCAGTGCAGTCGCGCCCTTCTACTACGGCTTTCCGTTCGACGCTGTCAAGGGCTACTACAACGATATCGCCAACTCGGTGGATATTCCCACCGTCATCTACAACTTCCCTGCCTCAGGCGGCGTGACCTTCACCCCCGAGCGGGCGGAAGAAGTCCTGCAAAATCCGAAGATCGTCGCCATCAAGCACACCTCTCCGGATCTGTTCCTTTTAGAGCGCTTCAAGCATCTCTCCCGCGATATCGTCGTATATAACGGGTTCGATGAAATGCTGGTCGCGGGTCTCGCGATGGGAGCGGACGGCGGGATCGGCAGTACCTATAACTTCATGCCGGGGAAGATCCTGAACATCTACAACCGTTTCCGCGCGGGCGATCTCGCAGGTGCACAGGCGGCGCAAGAAGAGGTGAACGAGATCATTGCCACCCTGATCCGCTACGGCGTGTTTGCATCCGAAAAAGAGATCCTGACCCAAATGGGGATCTCCATGGGTCCCGTGAGACGTCCCTTCCTCCCCATCTCTGAAGACGGCAAAGCCGCCATGAGCAAAATCGTCGAGATCCTGAAATAACCAAGAAAAATACGAAATAGAAAAAGAGGAAATACCTATGAAGATCACATTTATGGGTGCCGGCAGCACCATCTTTGCCAAGAACGTCCTGGGAGACTGTATCCTCACGCCCGAATTCGGCGAGTTTGACATTGCCCTTTTCGATATTGACCCGAAACGCCTGGAAGAATCGCAACTGATGCTGGAAAATATCAACCGCAACTATAACGGGAAAGCGCACATTCGCTCCTATCTCGACAGGAAAGCGGCTCTTGCCGGTGCCGACTTCGTCGTCAACGCCGTCAACGTCGGCGGTTATGATCCCTGCACCATCACCGACTTTGAGGTGCCGAAAAAGTATAACCACCGTCAGACCATCGCCGATACGCTCGGCATCGGCGGCATCTTCCGCGCACTGCGTACCATCCCCGTCATGGAAGACTTCTGTGCGGATATGCGCGAGGTCTGCCCGAACGCATGGTTCCTCAACTATGTGAACCCGATGGCGATGGTGACGGGCTATATTCAGCGCTATGAGGGCATCAAGACCGTGGGACTGTGCCACAGTGTCCAGGTCTGTGTCAAAGACCTCTTCAAGTCGATCGGAATGTCCGATTACTACGAGGGCTGTAAATGGGAGATTGCCGGTATCAACCATCAGGCATGGCTGCTCAAGGTGCAGGATGCCGCCGGCAATGACCTGTATCCCGAGATCAAAAAGCGCTCTCTCTCGGGCGAATACAACGAGACGATGGCGTGGGACCTTGTCCGCCACGATATGATGCACCGCTTCGGCTATTATATCACCGAGTCGAGCGAACACACGGCGGAATATCTCCCCTATTACATCAAGAAGAATTACCCCGAACTCATCGACCGTTACAAGATCCCGCTCGATGAATACATCCGTCGCTGTATCCGACAGATCGAACGGTGGGAGAAACAGCGCGAGCAGGTGCTGTCGAGCGCGATCGTTCACAACAAGTCGCATGAATACGCGGCGTCAATCATCAAGGCGATGATCACCGACCAGCCCTTCCGCGTACACGGCAATGTGCAGAATAACGGGCTGATCACCAACCTGCCTGCGAACGCCTGTGTCGAAGTCCCCTGTATGGTCGATCGCAACGGCATCAATCCCTGCAAGGTGGGTGACCTGCCCGAGCAGTGCGCCGCGATCAACAGAACCAATATCAATGTGCAGAACATGACCATTCTGGCGGCGAGAGAACACAAAAAGGAATATGTCTACATGGCGGCTTACCTCGACCCGCATACCGCGGCGGAACTCAGCATGGACGAGATCCGCGCGATGTGCGATGACCTCTTCGAGGCACACCGCGGATGGCTCCCCGAATACAACTGATATCACCCGAATGAAAGAGGGAATGGATTATGAGAAGAACTAAAGCAATCGCCTTGTTAATGGCGGTCATCTTGCTGCTTTCGCTCGTGTTGCTTTCGCTCGTCTCTTGCGGCGACGACGATGAAAACACGCTCGTTCTGTACGGTTGGGGCGACCAGGACAGTTTGCCCGTGTTCAATCGGATCATCGAGAACTTCAACAACACCGTTGGCGCGGAAAACAATATCAAAGTCAAATTCAGCGCGGAAAATGTGAACTATGAGACGCTGATCGAGCAGTCCCTCTCGGGAAAGCGCGGACCGGATCTGTTCTTTGTCAAAGACCAGTATTTCAAGAAATGGACGAAACTCGGGTTCCTCGCCCCACTGGACAATTACCTTGACGGGGTGGACCTCGACGGAATGTGGGATACCGCGGTTTCCCGCTATCGCTATAATGTGGAGAACAACACGTCGACCGACACCGCCACGCTCTGGGGACTGCCTCTCGGCAACAGCCCGACCGTCCTGTTCTATAACAAGACGGCGCTGGAGGCGGCAGGTGTCATCGTAACGAGCGTCCCTTTGGAAGAGATCACGCAGGAATACGTCGACGCATTCAACACACAGCACGGCACGAGTCTCTCCGTTCAGGATCTCTCGCGCGGATTCTACCGCGAGAATCCCTATGTGAACGGCTCACTGGCGTGGACAAGACCCACCGGCTCCGAGGTGATGGTCTTCAACAATCGAATCGCGATGTCGTGGGACGAGATCGAGGACCTCGCGGGGATCATGACCAAGAGCGCTTCCTACAACCCCGCATCTCCCACGACCTACGGTTACTATACCGAGTGGTGGTTCAACTACGCCTTCTCTGTCGGCGGCGACTGCATTGAAGACACGACCGGAAACGGCGACTACACCTTCACACTCGGCGATACGAACAGCAACTTTCTGGTTCTTGCCGATACGACCGTGAACGGCAACGCCTATACGTCAGGCAGCTTTGTTTCTTACAACGATAAGAACTATCTCGCATCTGCAGCGGGTGCGGCAGAGCGTGCGACTCTGACAGAAGGCCGATATCTCAGTGTCCTGCCCAGCACCTACGAGGCATTCGCCCGTTTCGTCAATCTGTCGCAGACCGAAGCGCGCGGCGGTATTCAGGTCTCCCCGACGACCACCACGGTTACGGGCAGCGGTCAGCAGAAGACCGGTTTCTTCGCGAACAAGCAGGTCGCCATGCTGGTGGACTATTCCTACAACACTGCGGCGATCCGCCGTTTGGTCGGAGACACTTTCGAGTGGGATATCGCGCCTCTCCCCGTCTACAAGACCTATGACGACGAAGGAAACGTCGCCGCACACGGTCTAGAACGCGGGCACAGTTCCTCTTCCTGCATTGCCATCTCGGACAAGTGCACGAAGAAGGACAAAGCCGCGCTCTTCATCCGGTACATCTCCGGCGAGGCGGGACAGACCGTCATCGCGGAATCCGGATTTGATATTCCGAATCAGGTCTCCCTCTTCTCGCGGTATGCGTCGGCTGTCACCACACCGAAGAACAACGCACTCTTTGCATCTGCGGCGGCAGTGCAGACTCCCGGCGACTGGTGGTATATGCCCGACAAGGTGTGGATCGACGAATGGGCGGTCGCCCTGAATCAGAACGTCCGTAACAACGGCAATATGACACTCGTGCAGTTCATCACCGAATACACCCCCATCGCCAACAGAGCGCTGGACAAATACAAATCCAAACCATAAGCCAAATGCGATAAACGATTATGAAAAAAGAACTGACCCCGTTTGAAAAAGCACATCGCAGGAAACTGCTCAAAACGGATCTCGCCGGTTGGGGCATGGCGGTATGGCCACTCGTCGGTTTTTTCCTCTTCGGTTTCCTGCCGCTTGTGCTGTCTGTGATCCTGAGTTTCACAGATCTCAAAAGTTATCGGCTCAGCGAGGCATCCTTTATCGGGTTCGATAACTACCGTTCGCTGTTCAGCGACCCGAACTTTTTCCTGGCGATCAAAAACACGCTCTTTTACTGTCTGAGTATGCCCATCTCTCTCGTCTTGGGACTTTTCATCGCCACCCTGCTGAATCGGCAACTGAAAGGGAAAAAGTTTTACCGAACCGTCTTTTTCATCCCCTACGTCTGCTCGGTCGTCGCCGTCGCCGCTATGTGGAAATGGATGTTCAACACGGATTACGGCATTATCAACAACGTCATTCGTTTCTTCGGCGGCGCGGGGATCCCCTGGCTGACCGACCCGCATTGGTTCCGTATCTCCATGCTGATCATTCTCGTATGGAGCAACACCGGATTCAATATCATTCTCTTCCAAGCCGCGCTCGCCAATATCAGCAAATCCTACTACGAATCGGCGGATATTGAAGGGGCGAACATCTTTCAGAAGTTCTTCCATCTGACGCTTCCGGCGATCTCCCCCACGACTTTTTATATCGTGATCATGGGACTGATCGGGAGTCTGCAAGTCTATACGCAGATGCAGGTCATGGCGAATCCCGCTCCGTTCGGACCCGACAAAGCAGGACTGACTCTGGTGTTCTATCTGGTCTATGTCATGCGCGACGGCTTGACCTCCATGGGGATGGGACTGGCGGCGGCACTCGCCTGGATCCTTGCGGCGGCGATCTGCCTTATCACCGTTTTCAATTTCTTCTTCTCGAAGAAATGGGTGCATTACGATTAAGAGGTGCGCATGGAAAATCTAGTAATTGAAGGTAAAAAAGCACATGGGCCCCTCCTCGGGGAGAAGGGCAAACGGATCCTGTTCGACGTTCTGACCAATATGATCCTCATTTTCTTCGCCCTCCTAGTCTTGATCCCTTTCTATATCATTCTGATCACCTCCGTCAAGACCAATCTGGAAGCGAGCAATCCAGAATTCTCGCTTTTCCCGAAGAACGGATTCCATTTTGAAAGTTACAAGAATGTTCTCAGTCTGCATCCCCTGATCGGACGGTCCATTCTGAAAGGGTTTCTGACGACCCTTTGGATCAATATTCTGCCCACTGTCGTCGGGCTCTTCGTGTCCGCCATGTCCGCGTTCGCACTCGCTAAAGTCAAATTCCGCGGGAGAAACTTCATCTTCTCGGTCATGATGCTGACCATGATGATCCCCAGCATCATCACGCTGACGCCCTCGTATCTGATCTATTCCGAACTGGATTGGATAGGCACACCGCTTCCGCTCATCCTGCCGGGGCTCTTCGGATCCGGCTCATGCCTGTTCTTCATGCGGCAGTATTTCCTCG
This sequence comes from Clostridia bacterium, assembly GCA_028720145.1. Classification (GTDB taxonomy): domain Bacteria; phylum Bacillota; class Clostridia; order Oscillospirales; family CAG-272; genus UBA1740. The sequence goes on along the minus strand of JAQYLJ010000062.1, from coordinate 5,092 downwards.
GGTTGCCGGATGAACTGATCGAGGCGGCGCGCATTGACGGACTCAAGAACTTCGGTGTCTATGTCCGCATCGTGCTCCCCCTTTCCAAACCCGCGCTCATCTCACAGTTCCTCATCATTTTCATCGGTCGTTATAACGACTATCTGGGTCCTCTGCTCTATCTCGCGAACTCCGACTACTACACCTTGCAGCTGGCACTGTGGAACAACCTGGGCACCTTTATCAACGATTGGCCGATCATCATGGCGGGCTGTGTGGTCGCGCTGGCTCCGCTCCTGCTGATCTATCTCTGTATGCAAAAATACTTCTTGAAGGGAATTGCGATCTCTTCGGGTATCAAGGGGTAACTTATGAAAAAATACATCGCTGCCGTCCTGTGTCTGCTCCTCGTCGGGGCGTGCTTTTCCGGTTGTACCGCCAAGGTGGCGATCCCGTACTATGACGGGATCGCCGAGGACGGTTCGTACAATACCTCTTTATTCTACCGGAACGATCTGACCGTCTATCAGGCGGCAGACCCCGGGTGCCTGTATGTATCTCCCGAGCAGGATCCGGTATGGGGCGGCTACTTCTATATGTATGTCACCGGACTCGGCTTCCCCGTTATGCGTTCCAAAGACCTGAACAACTGGGAGAAAATAGGGAGTTCCATCTCACTCAAGGGAACCTGGTGCAATTACCATTTCTGGGCTCCGGAAGTGGTCTATCAGCCCGCGAACGGAAAATACTATATGTATTTCAGCGCATCCAGCCCTATCGGAGATGACACGACCGAATACAGTTCCAGCACGGAGTGGCAGGACAGACTCTATGCGGGGATCGCGGTAAGCGATACGCCTGTCGGTCCTTTCAAACTCTGGACCGGAGTCAACGCCGACGGGAAAGTCATCACCGAGAAGACGCCTCCGATCAACTTCCGCGAGGGGCTGGGAGTCGACGAAGATATCGGGGTGATCGATATCCACCCGTTCTTCGACGACGACGGACAACTCTATCTGTACTTCACCCGTCACCGCAGCAGTTCCTATTCCAAGAATGCCATCTGGGGCATGCGTATGAAAGATATGGTGACGCCCGATTTCAGCACCATGACCCAACTCACGGAGCCGGGAAAGTACACCCCCGGAGGAGAAGACTATTTCTACGAGGCGTCCTCCGTCATCGACGAAGCGCCCAATATGATCAAGCACAACGGCAGATACTATCTGACCTATTCTCCGTTCGGCTTTGCGGATCGGAAATACTCGGTCTCTCTCGCCACTTCCACCGACCCGCTGGGCGTCTTTGAAAAGGTGCCGGCAGAGATCGGGAATCCCGTCCTCGGCATCGATGTCTATTACGACCAGATGGGCGGCACGGGACACCATTGCTTCGTCAGGGCAGGAGACGAGATCTTCTCCCTCTATCACGCGCACATGAACCGTGCGACCGGTGCGGGGAACCCGAGAGGGATCGCCGTCGACCGCATGAGTTTCATCTATAACGAGCAACTGGGCTTTGACCTTCTGCACGCGAACGGTCCGACCTATTCCCTCCAGCCGTTGCCAAGTGTCGTCAGCGGATACGAGAATATCGCCGCCGATGCGACAGTCAGCGTTTCGAATGACGTCGGAGACACCGCGAAGTATCTGACCGACGGGCTCGTCACCTTCCATGATTACGACGGGGCGTACGAGTACAGGAGTTCGGGAGAAACGAAGATTACCCTGACCTTTGACGCTCCCGTCCTCATCACCGCCGTGATGGTCTATAACAGTCTGTACTACGAATACGCCTTTTCCTCGATCGACTGCATCGAATTCGAGGTCTGCGAGGCACCCGAGGGATACGGCGGGACCGTGCCGTTCCGCGGTGTCATCGAGAATGTGCCTGTCAATGACGCCTATGTGCGCAGCGACGAGTGGTATATGCGTGCCGGTGGATCCGCGCTCGCGGAATTTGCCCCGATGACGGTGACCTCCATCACGATCACCGTCTCTCAAAAACAAACGGAAAAGGATTATGACGGTAACAGCATAGAGACCATCGGCATCTCTGACATCGTCATATTGGGGAAACGAGTATGAAAAAAATCTTTCTGCCTGTCGGGATAGTCCTTCTGCTGTGCATGGCTTTTGCGCTTACGGGATGCCTCGCCGAAGAGGGCGCGCTCCCGCCCTATACCTACTCTTACGACTCGATTGCCACGATAGAGACCGACGACGGAATGACGGTCGACGGTCATCTCGACGAATCGGTCTATCAGAACCAACGGTATATGACTTTTTCCCAAAGCGGCGTGACCGTCTCTTTCACCACCGTGTTCGGTGAAAAGGGACTCTATATCGGTGCCGTCGCCGATGACCGTTATGTCTACTACAATGTCCCCTATCTCATGACCGCCAACACCGGCATGGAGGTGTTCGTCACCACCTCCGAGAACACCGTGCGGGATACCACCGTATTGGAACTGGCGGCAGACACCCATAATCAATGGGCAGGTGCCTACGCGGCATTCATCGGGAAGTCGGTCGTCCGCGGAAACGCGGAAAATACCGGACTCTCCGACGGGATCTCCTCCGAATTCTTCATTCCGTGGGAGCAGTTGGGGCTTACAGGAAAGCCCGATCGCGTCAAACTCATGCCGGGTTACAACCACGTGACGGCGCTCGGCGCAAGCAGCGGACTGAAGATCCGTCCGGTCGGCAATGTGAACAAGCCGATCAACTACTATATGTTCGACGAGAACGGTTACATCAACCTGGATGCGGAAGGCGCGATCGTCGGTGACAGCGTCACGGGGATCTCGAAGTCCTGCGGCTGGGATCTCACGGGGCTTGCAAATGAGTATCCCTCTGTCCGTTCGGTCGAAGACGACGCGCAATTCATCTTCTTCAAAGATGCCAACTCGGATAAGTTCCTCATCGAAGCGGTCGTCACGCCGAAGTCGATCTTACGCGGGAACGTCGGCGCAAAGGTCGGGCTGATGATCGGCTATGACGGCGATCCCATGAGTTACACCTCCACCTACAACGAAAAGGCGGGATTCATGTTGGATCTGGCACAGACCAACTACAACGGGGACCCCAACGCGGTGGATAAGGTGAAAGCCAAGATCATCGACTTCTTCCGTGCGGGCTGGGTCGCATCGGGTTACGTGTACTCCAACACCAAATCCGCCGCGGCGGGAGGTCTGAACTACGAGGACGGCATCCGACTGAAAGTCCTGAAATACAACGAGACTTTCTTCTTCTACATCAATGACGAATTGGTCTTCATCGACAAGAGAGACTATCTTGCCGCCGAAGTGATGCCGGGTCTTTTCACCATCGGGTGCGAGGCGGAATTCTCCTCTCTGCGCTATGTCGACTACAGCGACCGTTCCGATGAATTGCTGGCGCTGATCTCGCACGACGCCTATCTCGTGCAGATCGACTCCTCCGCGGGAGGAAAGACCTCTTCCGACACGATGGCGATCATGAAACACATTGACCCCTCCACCATGAAGAGTGCAACGACCGATGTGAACCTTTCCCTGACCGCCGATACAGGGTACCGCCTCACGGAATTCTCTCTCAACGGAGAGGACACCCTCGCCTCCGCGCGGAGCGATATGCGTGACGGCACTTACTCTTTGGAAAATGTCGCAGAGGACCTGACCGTACATACCGTCTATGAGAAGATCGACCCCGCCGCGCTCTCGTCTGTGAAGATCAGCGTGGGGCTGAGCGGACAGGGGACGGTCAATCCCGCCACCGCCACTCTCACCGTCACGGGGAAAGATGACCGCACGGTCTATCTGGTACCGCGTCTGTCCCTCGTCAACGCAGCAGGCGGCAAACTCGGATCCGCGACCGTCAAACTCCCCGCCGGTACCTACCTGTTCCGCTTCGTTTTGGACGGTTTCCATACCAAGACTACGGAAGTGACCGTGACCGAAACGGGGACCTATACCCCCGATCCCGTGATCCTTGTCCCTCGCACTTCTTACGGGACATCGGTCAGCGGAAGTTATGAGGGGCAGGCATGGGAACTGGATACCACGGGAACCATCGACTATACCCGAGAAGAGGAAAACGTTCTGGCACTCGGAGATAACGCCAATCTGTTCTTCTCCGACACCGCTTCAAAATGGATCATGAACGTGCGGATCGGCGATGTCCGACGCGCGACGGGAAAGAGCGATCTCAAAGCGGGGGTGATCGTTGCGGCGTTCTGCGATGTCCGCGGCGTCGTTTATCGGTACTCCGTGGTGGTCGACGGGATCAATCGGGATGTCAAACTCTTGACGCAAGTCACGGGTCAGGATAACCTGTGGTCGGATTTCCGTCCGCTCGCCGCCGATATCACCTCTTCCGAAGGGGTGGAACTCACGGTGCTCCGCGACGGAGAGGAGATCCATCTGTTCCTTGACGGCACCTATGTCGAGACCATTCAAATCGGGATTTCTGCCAAGGCGGGAGTCGGATTCATCACCGTCGGCAGTACCGCCGTGTTCCGCGATCATTCCTATATCACGGACTTTACAGACAGCCAAAACGCCGCAGAATATGAACGACTCATGCGGCTGACAGAATCATCGGGAAAGTGAGATTCTTATGAAGCAGAAAAGAACACTGTCGTTTCTCCTCGCGACGATCGTGCTTGTCCTTCTCGCAGGGTGTCTCTTCTCCTGCGGAGATACGGAAGACGGCACGTACGCCGTCTCTCTGCCCACCGACGTCACAGGCGGCAGCGTCACCGCTTCCGCGCAAAAGGTGACCCCGGGCGAGTCGCTTACGCTGACCGTCTCCTGTCGTGCGGGTTATGTCCTCTCGTCCCTGCAGGTGAACGGAAAAGAGATGTCTGCCGATCTGGTTGACGGCACACTTAAGATCGTACCCGACGGGGCAGTCGCCGTAGAGGTCGTTTTCCGCGCGGTCGAGTACGAGATCATCTACATGGACGGGGAAACGCGCATCACGTCGCTCACCCCCGCCACTTACACCGTGGAAGATACCGTGATCCTTCCCACCCCGCATAAAGAGGGTTTCGGGTTCCTCGGCTGGTATACCGTCTCTTCGCTCGGCGGTATCGAGAACACCCGCATTCCCGCCGGCTCCACCGGAACCAA